>CALHGQ010000375.1 GCA_938030175.1 uncultured bacterium
TGACGGGCCTCGCGCCAACGGTGGGCCCCGTCGAGTTCAGGATCTACTTCTACGACGCGCCCATCATGGGCGCGGACTGGGTCGATCTCGTCAGTACGGCCGCCGGTGGCACCGGGCTCGTGCTGACAGGCGACGTGTTCGACGATGTCGGCACGAACTACTGCGTCACCAACGCCAACTCGACGGGCGTCGCCGCGACCATCGACGGCACGGGCACGAGCATCGTCGCTGACAACGACCTGACGGTCGGCGCGAACAACCTTCCGAACAACGCGTTCGGCTTCTTTCTGACCAGCCAAGCGCAGGGCTTCGTGGCCAACCCGGCGGGCAGCGCCGGCAACCTGTGCCTCGGGGGCGCGATCGGTCGCTACGTCGGCCCCGGTCAGATCCAGCAGGCCGGATCCAACGGGCGAATTGAGCTCGCCATCGACCTGACGATGATTCCTCAGCCCAACGGGTTCGTTTCGGTCCTTGCGGGCGAGACGTGGAACTTCCAGGCGTGGTACCGAGACGCGGTCAGCGGCATGGCGACGTCGAACTTCACCGACGGGCTGCAGGTCGACTTTTAGTCGCGGAACCACTCGAGCGCAGGGTCTTCCGTGGCGATTCCGGCGACGGCGAGCTCTGCTTGCTTAAGGTGCGTGTTGATTTCAGCCTCGAACGCCGCGACGTGATCAAAGGGCAAGCCCTTGCGCTCGTCATTGAAGCCCTGCGTGATCTCGACCTCGACTCCGACGAGGAATGGAATGCCAGCGCGCTCAGCACGCACGAACAGCGCAAATGCATCGAGAGACTGAAAGCCGAAAGCGGAACTCACGCCCTTGTTGGCGCCCGGCTTTGGGATCCAAGCGGCTCGGTAGCTGGACACCGACCCGTTGACATCGAGCGCTCCCTCGCTTGTGCACTCGCTAATCCATTGGGCATGGGGACTGCGCGCACGGATGCGGGCGAGGATCATGTCATCAGAAATCTCCGCATCGCTGCCCCATTGTAGTACCAGAGCTTCACGCCAGGACTTCGCCAGGTTCAGTGAGCCACCTGTCCCATGGACCAGGTCCGAAACGGCTTCTGGGCGCCATCCGAAAGTGGTCACCCGGAATGAGAAGAGCCCCTCGGGATGGACCCAGCGATCGTTGACGATGCGATCGGCCAGCGGGCCGTCATCGAGAACGTTCGCGGGAACGCAGCCAGCGGCGGCGCCGCTGAATAGCAGCACGAGGAGGCCTGAGCGCTGAGCGATGCGCGCCAACGCAGCCTGAAAATGAAGGTTCGTCATCGCGGCTACCACGGCGTTTCGACGGCGAACTCGGACAGCGGTTCCGTAAGGACCATCAGCCCCCCGAACGGCCCCACGGGTCCAACGGCCATGAGGAATCCAACGCACGCCATCGTTTGATCTAGGCCCCAGGCGACAGCGCCGACGGTGCGCGCGGCCCAGTACTGGGGCTCGCTCTCGCCCGACTCGATGTCCACGTGGCCGAGGTGCACCCAGACGATCGGCGGCCCCGTCGCGCCGTACACGTCGAAGCCGCGCTTCAGGTGGCCGTTCGAGGGAACCACAACGTAGGCGTCCCGGCCCTTCTGGAGCCGGCCGTAGACCTGCCGGTAGTGAAAGGCATCTGGCGATTCGAAGACGCGTCCGTCGCGATCAAGAGGCTTCGCTTCGAAGACGGCCAGCTTCCCTCCGTCGAACCATCCCTTGGTGAACGGGAAGACGGATGTGCCCTCTTCGACGTCCGCGTCGTTCCTTTGACCAACCTCCCACTTGGCCTCGATCGGCTCGTCCAGCGCGGCGAAACCGGGTGCGACGGCGTGCATCGACTGGTCCTTCCAATCGGGCGGTAGCGCGAGGGCGAACGTGCCCGTGCCGAGCCCTTTGATCCGCTTGGTCTCAAAGTAGATCTGATCGCCGTCCGCCACGCCGTCGGCGCCGCCAGCGGTTTCGATCGAGAACCCAAATGGCGTCGCGCAGGCAGGCAGCAACAGCAGCACCAGCGAGGCGAAGAGCCCAGGGGGGCTCGTTCGATCGAGTCTGTCTCGGTGCATGCGTTGTTCTCTCGTGTCCGTCATTGCGTGGGTGAGTTCTTACCCTAGCCGACTTTGAACCCGCGAATAGGAGAACCTAAGACGGTCGCATCGCCCGGCTGATCGCAGCGTCAGCCGCCGCTGATCGCCCCCTATCGCGGTACCGCGGGCGCCGTTCCCGACAGCGCCGCCGTGCGATCGCGAAGCTCTTGGAGTCGGTCCTTGTGGGCCGGATCAGCCGCCAGGTTCACGAGCTCCAAGGGGTCGCTCTCTAGGTCGAACAGCCACTCGAACGGCGGTTCCTGCTCGTAGAACACGCTGTAGACATAGCGCTCCCCGCGCACGCCTCGGTGCTTAGCGATCAGCTCGTTGTCCATGTGGTGCTCGACGAGGAAGTCGTGCCGCCACTCGTCCGCCCTGCCCGTCAGCCATGGCTCAAGGCTGCGGCCCTCGTAGCCCGCTGGCGTCTCCAGCCCCGCAAGCCCGAGGACGGTCGGCCCGATGTCGATGTTGAGCGCCATGGCGTCGACCAGCTTGCCCCGCGCATCCGCGGGAACCCGCGGATCGCACACGATCAGCGGCACGCGGATCGCCTCCTCGTAGATCAGCCACTTGCCGGCGAGGCCGCGCTCGCCGAGGAAGTAGCCGTTATCCCCCAGGAGAAGCACGACGGTGTCGTCAGCCCGGCCGAGCTCCTTCAGATGGGCCACGATCCGGCCTAGGTTGCGATCGACGCCGGAGATCATCCGGTAGTGCCCGCGGGTCATCGACACGCGCTTCTCCTCGGTGTCGAAGCGCCAGCC
>CALHGQ010000376.1 GCA_938030175.1 uncultured bacterium
CCTTTCCTCCCAAGGTCATCGTCGGCGAAGCCGACCCGTAACCCTACCGAGCCCCCCACTCCCCGCTCGCCGTCTCCTCGGCCTTCCCCTCATCACGGAGCTTCTCAAGCCCCGCCCGCAGCGACCTTGCCGCAATCGGGAACAGTCGTTCGTCAACGCCAGCGTAGACACGAACCACGAGATCACCTTCCGCAGAGACCCCATCGCGAAGCGCTGCGATCAGGCTGTCCTCCCGGAGCTTCCGATGCTCGATGTAGCGCTGCAGCACCGCTCGTCCGTCGCTGGCCACTGGACCGTGGGACGGGTGCAGGACTGCGTTCTCCCCCAATAGCTCCGCGGTGCGCTGGAGACTGTCGAGGTACTGGGCCATGTTGCCCTCGGGCGGATCGATCACGATGGTCGAGACTGTAGAGACGAGGTCCCCAGCGATCAAAGCGCCGTAACGCGACTCCGTCAACACCAAGTGGCCTGGCGCGTGGCCCGGAGTGTGGTGCGCCGTGAGCTTCCAGTCGGGCGAACCGTCAGGCGCATTACAAAGCGGCAGGACTACGCCGTCTTCCAAGGGCCGAATGTTGAGCGCCTCAAGATCCAGACGGTTGAGCGTCTCGGGGTGGGCGAGCACCGGCACGTCGTAACGCTTGGCCGTCGCATCCGCGGCTCCCACGTGGTCCGGGTGGTGATGGGTCAGGATCACACCCACGAAGTCGCGCTCGGGGGACTCAGCGCCGGCGCGGTCGTGGCCCGCGACGCGGTCATCGATCAGGTCAAAGAGCCGCTTCTGCTCCTCGGGGTCGGTGGGCGCGGGGTCAACGGCGAAGAAGCGGTCCTCCCCCACGAGGTAGCAGTTCGTGGTCGTCGCGGGCGGCAGCGTCTCGGTGTCGAGGGGCGCCATGATGATGCCCGGCACGTTGCGGATCGGATGCAGCTTGCCCGCTTCGAGGCCGGCAGCGAGGCCTGGCATCTCTTCAAGGAAGCGCTCGAGCCCGAGCCTCGCCAAGTGCTCGAGCATGAAGACCACCGGAGGAGCCACGAGACGCTCCCCACGATTCCACGACTCCAAGAGTTCAGCCGGCTTCCAAAAGGCGCCGTCCACCAGCTCGCCCTCCACGATGGTCGGCTCCCACTCGGGCGCCGCGACGGCGTCCGCGTCCACGTGCACGAAGCGGGTGCGATAGAGCACCGGGGCGAAGGGCGGAGTCGTCAGGCGAGCGAAGGGCGTGACCGTCTCGAGGACCTCGGGCGCGGCGTCCAAGTGGCGCCGGAACTCGGCGCTCGCCGCTGCGCTGTCCCTCTCCATGAGTCCAGGCCGCAGGTCGGCCGCCCCCTGGAGCCGAGGGTCCAGGAGGCCCACTTCCTCGAGCAGCTCCCGCAGCGCGCAGCGGCAGTGGCTGACATCCGCATCGGGCTCCCCGTCGTGGTCGGCCCCGTCGACGCCCCCACCTGGGAAAGCCCAATAACCGCCGAAAAAGCGCAGCACCGGGTTCCGCCGCACCACCAGAACTCGGACGTCCTGTCCCAATCCGCGGGTGACCAGGGCAGCGGTGGCGATTCGTGTCTTTCCCATGGGGCCAAGTCTCTACGATTGGCGGACCATGCGCACCGGCTCTCATCGAACTTGTCAGTCACCTGGTCCCCGTCCCTGCTCTAGGACGAGCGGTAAGGTCCTGGGCAAGCTCCTCCTCGTCTTCGTTGCCTTCATCCTGATCTTCGAGACGGTCCCGCGCTTCGTCGATGTGCCCGGCCTCGAGCTCGACGAGCTGAACCCGCCGTACCTCACGAGCCAGAAGGCCAACAAGTTCGAGCCCCACCCCTACCTCATCATCGTTCCGAAGCCGGGCGAGTACCCCCAGCCGCAGGGTCGTGAGCTCTCCCACAGCGCCGCCGGATTCCGCGGCCCCGAGATCCCGGTGGAGAAACCTGCAGGCGGACTACGGATCGCCTGCCTCGGCGGCTCCAGTACCTATGGCACGGGTCCCTCGAAGGACGCCTTCACCTGGCCTGCGCGGCTCCAGACGCTCCTCGCCGCAGAGCGGCCTGACCAGACCGTCGAGGTGCTCAACGGCGGCGCTCCGTCTTGGAACAGCTTCGAGTCCCTGGGCAATCTCGCGTTCCGGGTGCTCCCGTACGCGCCCGACATCGTCATCGTTTACCTCGCGACCAACGACGCGGAGGCCGCCCTATGGCCGAACCCGTCGACGGACAATCGTCACTACCGCGAGGCCTGGGCCACCTACCGTCCCTCGCCGATCGAGCCCATCCTAGAGCGGAGCATCCTCTACCTCGCCTGGCGCAAGTACGCGACGAATTACCTGACCCAGCGTGCCGACATTGGCTTCATCACCAAGATCGTTCCCGAAGGCGAAACCGGCGCCGCGCTCAGGCAGCTCCAGCTCCCCCCCGAACTCCGTGAGCCCAGCGATGTCGGCTTCGCGAACTTCCAGCGCAACCTCGTGTCCATGGTCGGTATCGCCCAGGCCCACGGGACCCAGCTCGTTCTGATGACCCAGGGAATGGTCTCGCCGGACCCCGAGGGGAATCACCTGAACCACGGCGCCACGCGCCTCGCGGCCCAGAATCGCATGACGGACATCGTCCGCGCCGTCGCCAAAGACCGCGGTGTGCCGCTCGTTGAAATGAAGCCCATCCTGGAGAACGCGGCCGCCGAGCAATTCGCGGCCAACGGGCAGCAGTCGATCTTCGTGGACAACGTGCACCTCACGGACGAGGGCACGGCGCTCCTTGCAGACACCCTTGCCGCCGAGCTCAAGCGCATCGGCGTCCTCTGATGGGCACTAGCGTGCGCGTGCCAGCGAGCAGGCCGGCGGACAGACGAGCGGACAGGCCGGCAAACAGACTCGCCCCACCGAACGGTCTGCGGCGAATTGCCCGATCCGTTTCCCAGCACAATCCGCGTGCACGGCTAGAACTCGAGCGATCCAGAACCGAAGAGCGGCCATGACGATTCCCGTGATGCCCGACGTCCGCGCGCTGCACCTGCTCCCTCACCAGGGGGTCGGCGGCGTCCAGCGATTCGTCATCGAGTTCGTGCGGCACGAGCGGATGGACGGCGCCCAGGACGAGATCATCCTGACCGAGCGCCCCCTCGACGTCGACAGCGACTTCCTCGCGCCCGCCACGCCGGTGCACTTCCTCGGGCTCAAGGGTGAGAAGTTCAAGGCGCGCGCCAAGCGTCTCGCCGACCTGGCCACCTCTCGCTCCGTCCGCATCCTCCAGGTCTACCAGGCCCAGGACCTCGCCCTTGCCGTTGAGGCCAGCGCGCTGACCCGAGGCGCACTTAAGGTCGTCACCTTGATGTTCGACGGCCCGGGGGCCACGTCCGACTTCAACGGGCTCTTCGGCAAGCGCCGCCTTCGCACCGTCGCCCAGCAGGTCATGTCGTTCTACGTCGCCAGCCCCGCCCTCCTGGCCCCGTGGAAGGCTGTGGGCGCCAAGGCTGAAGTTCGCCTCGCCGCCGTGGATATCCAGCGCTTCCATCCCGAGGACGTCGTGTCATCCTGGCGCAGCGCCCGCCTTCCCGACCCAGACACCCTCCTCGTAGGGTCACTGATGCGAGCGGCACCCGGCAAGGGCCAGGACGTTCTCATTGACGCCGTCGAGCAGCGGCACAAGGCCGGGCGCCCCACCGCGCTCATGCTGGTGGGAGACGGCCCTCGCTTCGATGAGCTCCGCGAGCGGGCCAAAGGCTCTGAGTCGCTCTTCGTTCGCCGGCGCGTCAACGATGGCCCCGGCTTCTTCGGTCGCATCGACGCGTTCGCCCTTCACTCCGAAACCGAGCAGGTCCCAATGGCCCTCATCGAGGCCCTCGCCTGCGGCCGAGCCGCCACCGTCGCCGACCCAGGGGGCGTGGCCGACCTAGTGGGCGAAGACGCCGCGCTGTTCACTCGGCCCGGAGACGTGTCTGCCGTCGCCAGCGCCCTCGACAAGCTCGCGGACGCCGAGTTCCGCGATGCGCTGGGCGAGGCCGCCCGCAGCCGCGCCTTGGAGCGCCACAACCTTGGGCGCCTCCGTGGCCAGCTCGCGCCTGAGTACGCGTAGCCGGGGGCATCGCATAGCTCGGGGCATCGAACAGCCAAGAGCATCGAAGTGGTAGCGGATACAGGATTCGAACCTGCGACCTCCTGGTCCCAAACCAGGCGCGCTACCAAACTGCGCCAATCCGCTTTATGCCTACTTCGAGGTGCCGGGAGGATAGCCCATTTCGGCGGGTCTGAGGGGGTGATGTTTCGCCGAAACTCCCGGGGCGGCGGGGTCACGGGAGTTTTCGGCAGGTGAGGAAGCCTATTCGAACGTGATCTCCACCGCGTTCGTCAGGTTGCTCGTGTTGGTCCCGGTGCCATGGAGGTCTCGGTACCAGCACTGGAACGTGAAGGTGTCCCCTGGCATCGCCGAGACCACGCCTGCACTCAGGGGCAGAGGGATCGCGTTGAGGTCGACCTCAAGGGTCGCACGACCCGCGGCATCGGCGGGCATGACGTCTCCAGGGTCGAGGAAGCGAGCCACCGTGTCCTTCACACAGAGGGAGCCATCGCTGCCCGCAAAGCCGAGTACGAGATCCCTCTGGCGGCCGACGATAAAGAGCCCGTAGGCGTAAGGTGGCATCTCGGCGGCCACGAGCACGAGCTGGTTCTGGCTGATCGAGTTCGAGCCAAAGGCGCCCAGCGAGGCGGACAGGCCCAGGGAGTTCGGGACGGCGTCACAGTACGCCTCCCCCACCTCTGGGCGAATCTCGAAGCGCACGAGCGCCTGTCCCAAGCGGTCCCCAGCGGCGTCCTTGAGCGTGACGACCGCAAAGAGCTCCCGGTCGTCGTTCAGGAAGAGGTCGTCGTCCCCAAAGGAGTCAATAAAGACACCGTCATCGAGGATGCCGTTGCCATCCAGGTCCACCGGGTCACTCTCGCGGGCGACCTCCTGGGAGCTGTTGAAGAAGATAACGGCGTCGCGGGCTGTGTCCGGGTGGTCCGTCATACCCGCAATCACATAGTCGCCGCGGCCGTTGCCCACGTGGCCGAAGAAGCAGCCAGCGAGCTGCGCGTCGCTCCACTGCTCGGGATCGAGGAGCGTAACGGGACCTCCTGTCGCCCCGAGGAGCTCGCCGTCGCGGACCACCCAGTCCTGTTCGGTCCCGTCGTTGTCCCCGCGGGCGAACCAGTGGCCCGCCGCGTCCATCGAGACGCCCTTGATGCCGTTGGTGTCCACGGGATCCGTGAAGCCCGTGTTCGGCAGAATGAAGCCCTCCTGAAGGACCACGGCCCCGTTCACGATCACCACGTCGTCGAGCGACGTGGAACCCTCGAGGTCCCCCTGGACAAGCCAGCGGGATCCATCACCCGAGACCCAAAAGTCGCTGAGATCGAAGCTCTCGATGAACTCCCCGTTGCCCGAAATCTGGCCCGTCGGAGCGGTCACGCCCATGCGAAGGAGCACGTTGCCGTCGAGCACAAGCGCATCGTCATCAACGTCCGTTACGGCGGTCCCGGCCAGCTTGTCTGCGGCGTAGCCCACTGCCCCGCTGTCGAGGATCACACTCGAGTCGATGGTGCCTGAGAGCACTGCGCCGCTACCGCCTGGCAGCGCATCGTCCTCCCGCGCCCCGTAGCCCCAGACTCCGCCGATCCGCGTGGCCACGTAGTCGTCAGCGGTCGTGCCTGAGGTATTGGTGGCGAAGGCCACATCCCCCACGCCGTTGATGGCGCATCGAGTGTCGATCGTGCCGCAGTTCTCAGCTCCACCGGTCCACGGCGCGGGCATTCCCTCCTGCATCACCACCTCGCCGTTCACGATCAGGCACTCGTCGCGGGACGAAGGCAGGTCTGCGAGCGCTGTCATGACCCAGTGACCGTTTGGGTGGCCGTAGATTCGATCGAAGTGGTTGGTGTCGAGGCCAGGCTCGAACTCGACGCCTGGGACGCCGGGCACGGCCGCGGACGTCGTACCCGGCAGATTGCTGAAGAGCACCGTGGGAAGGCCGGATCCAAGACTAGCCGCAGCTGTCGTCGGATTGGCGCCCACGGGCGGTGCGTCGGTTGAGCGACCGCCGAACAGGACGTGGGCGTCTTGGAAGGCGGCGGAGGGCAGCGTCAACGCCGCAGCGCACGCAAGGAAGAGAACTGGTTCTTGAAGTGCCATGGGGCGCTTCTCCTCTGGGAATCAGGGCTGTGAAGAAACGAGCGGCACGCGCCGCTCCACAGCCGAGATCGATCGAAGGATCGCCCGGTTGCACCCAGGCCCCACCTAAAACGGATTCGTCGCGAATACCGAGAATTCAGGGACGAAGCCCCGCGGGTCCGTGACCAGCGCGCCCGTGATCGCGTCCGCGATGTCCGCGGGAATCAGCTTCTTGGGATGGGGCTGCTGGCTACCGCCCGCACGTCTAGAGAAGTCCGTGATCACCTCGCTCGGGTTGCAGAGGACCACCCGAACGTCATGGCGCCGCAGCTCATCGCGCCAGCACTCCGTCATGCCGCGCAACGCGAACTTCGACGAAGCGTAGGCGGTCCCCCTCGCGAAGCCCTTGAGCCCCGCCGTTGACGCCACGTTGACGATCGTGCCCGCCTGCTGCTTCACCATGTGCGCGGCGGCGGCCTTGCCCACCATGAACGCCCCCAGAACGTTGGTGCGCCACACGGACTCCATGTCCTCCGCCGAGGTTTCGAGGAGCATGTCAAAGCGCCCGAAGCCCGCGTTGTTGATCAGGATGTCGATGCCGCCGGCCTCGTTGACAAGCGACTCCACCATGCGATTTGCGTCCGCCTCAACGCCCACGTCCCCCTGGACGGCGATGGCCCCGACCTCCTGGGCCGCAGCGTCAAGCGCCGCCTGGTCGCGGCCACTGATCGCGACGGTCGCGCCGTAGCCCTTGAGCTTCTGGGCGACGGCAAGGCCGATGCCGCTGCTACCGCCGGTGACGAGGACGCGCTTGCCCGAGAGGGCCGATTCGTATTCAGACATGATGGGTGAGGTTCGAGGAACGCCCGTCCGCTGGTCCAGCGGACGGGGGCTGCTTGGGATAGCGCATCCGGGCGCCCATCCGTAGGGAGAACTTGGCGTCTTTCCCAAACCAAGCGGCCTCGCTCACCCGCCACCGAGACTGTGGCAACGGGTGCGAACAGCCGCGGCAGGAGTCCCCTGGCCCCACTCAGAGTTGGCGCTTGGCTCGCCAGGCGGCAAGGGCACGGCTGCGTTCCCCTAGGCGCACGTCCGTCGCCCACACGAGCTTCGCGGTGCAGGTGGGACAGAGATCCAGCGGTCGACTGTCGGACTCCGCGAGGTGGTTGGAGCCGTTCATGTTGCAGGCAAACGCAATGCAATGTCGCATACCGAGCATGTGGCCCGTCTCGTGGGTGGCGACCTGGAGCGTGCGACGAAGGAGCATGCCGCGTTCCGCTTCGTCGCCGGCCGGGTCCCCCAGACGCGCCAGGGACCAGACGCCCACCCGTCGCCTGAGGTCTGCCTGACCAAAAACAAAGTTCCATCCCCGGCCGGGCCAAAGGTCGCGCGCCGTGAAGCCAATCAAGACGGCGGCGTCGTCCGGGAGGCGCGGACGAAGAACCTTCTGCAGGACCCACTCGGAGCGAACCTGCGGGCCGAATCCTCGTCCGGTGAGACGCACGGCTGATGCGGGAAGCCCATCGTCGCCCCCACCGTCAAGGGGAAGAGGGATCGGGTCGAGGCGCCTGACTTCGAGTCCAAAGTAGCGCTCCAAGTAGGCGCACGTCTCGTCCAGGAGGGCCTCCTCCGGCTGGGTAAAGGGGCCGAGCGGAGCCACGCAAAGGAAGCGGCGCCTTCCGCGGGGGAGAGTGGGGCTACCCGTCACGTACTGCTGGAACGTCTGACCGGACTCGCGGTGCTCCGAAAGCCAGTCCCCGGGCCCCGGGGCAGGCAGCTCTGTCGCCGTCGCGCGGAGGGTCGCGAGGGCATCCAGGGTCGCAGGCGACAGCTTGCTCGCCTGGAAGGCGACGTCGGCTGGGAGGCTCCCAGAGCCGACCTTCGGCCCAGGCTGCAGCGCTTCGTAGCCAAAGAATGCGCCCCCCCAGAGTGCTGCCAGGGACAGGAGCAGGATCAACAGTCGAGTTGGCGAGGCCACGGCGTGGGCAACGATCCACTCTGACTTCGGTTCATGGGAATGGCGCGACCGGAGCTCACGGTCGCTGGTCTGCTCAGGCGGAACAGCCATTCGCTACACCCCTTGGACGCCAGCCGAGGGGAGCGGGGCCCGCCGCCAGCCGTCACCAGCACCGCGAGGCCAGTCCCCGTGAGGCCAGTCCCCGCGAGATGCAACGAACCACGGAGGGCCATGGGCCTTCCGTGGCTCGAGGGCAGCGGGCACGCTGCGACTGTTCGCTCAACGCAGCCCCTCGCGTCGGGGCACCGATGGCGATCCCGATGGCTACTGAGCCGAGACCGTGAGCTCGACGTAGGCACCCTTCCGGGTTTCGTCGCCCACAACAATCGTCCAAGTGCCGGGCGTTTCGGCCGGTGTCGCGGTTCCTGTTTCACGGATCACGAGGTGTGACGCGCTCACCGCGACGAGTCCCCCGTTCACCGACTCATTGGCCGAACTCTCCGATATGTCGAGGTCGGTGGCCATTTGCCCGCGTAGGCCGTAGAGGAGCGTGCCGCCTGGCGACTCACCGAGCTCGATACCGAGCGCAAGGCCCTCGAAATGGGTACTGGTGATCACTTCTCGCGTCGCGAAGCGCTGGGCGACCTCGACGCCGGTGCCCTTGGCGAGAAGCTGCTCGTAGCCCGAAACAAGCGCGCCCGAGGTCCCTGACTGAACGGAAACGCTCCCGCGGTCAAGCTCATGGCCGAGCGCGTCCCGGGTCTTGACGGCTACGTGGTAGGTCTTGCGCTTTGGCATGAAGTTCGACCACTGCGCGACGCGCGCCGCGTCGTCGCCAGACACCACAAAGAGGGCGCTGCTGAGCAACGGATACTCAGCGTGCACGGTCGCGCTCTCCATGAGGCGCTCGAAGAGCGATGTCTCCATCGGCATCAGCTCGGCGCGAAACAGCCCTTCGCCATTCTCGAGCACATCGTTCGGCTTGCACTCCAGGTTTTGAATGGCGTCGCTATGACTCCACGCCAGGGTAAGGTCGTTGTGCCAGGTGAGCCCGCCGGGAACAGCCACAACGCTGAGGCCCGTGGGAGCGTCGATCCGGGACACGGCCGGCTGAGCCACAGAAGCTGGGTCGACGCTGATCGCGACGCAGCGCATGTGTCCTTTGGAAGTGCCGACGCTCAGCACCAAATAGTGGGAGCTTCCGACGGACGCACTACCGACGCTGTGTCCCCCTGCCGTGCCAAAGTCCTCTGACCATCCCTCGGATTGATCGATCGTCGGGCGTCCTTGCTCGGGGAAGTGACGGGTCTCCAGTCGGTAGCTCCGGGAGGCTTGGGCGTCCCTCCGCTCCGTGGACTTGACCATGTACCGCAGCTCGACGCCATCGTCTGAACGGTAGCCGGACAGCGTCAACTCGGAACCGACGGCGGCTTCGAACGTCTGGGGCTCGAAGATCCCGCTCCCCTGCGCGATCTGTGCGCCGACGCTCGCCGTAATCGTGTGCGACTCCAAATCGGAGATGATTCGAATCCCGCCCCCAGGAAGATCCATGCGCCGCTCCGTGAACTCAATGCCGTCCGCGAGCCAAGCCATCAGCTTCGCTCGCTCGACCTGCCCCCCGAGTCGCACATCCTCGGGAAGGGACTGTGCGGCTTCCTCGGTCACGCGGAACTGCACGATCTCTAGGGTGGGGCGGAGCGCTAGGGAGGCTCCCATGTGCGCGACGAACTCCTCAAACTGATCGAGTACCTCCGTGGAGCCAACCAGGTAGACGAGGCCCTTTTCCAGCACCTCCACCAACTCGAGCTCGGCGTCTTCGCCGTGGATGTAGGCTTCCACGAACGTCTCGACGATCGCGTGGGCGGCCGAATCTCCGTCCGAGTTCACCTCGCCGTTGAGGTATCCGCTGGTACGGGTCACGTCTCCGATGCCGTCGATCAACGGCAGGAGCGTCGAAGTTCGCGAAACGAACTGCTGGGCCGGCGCCGCCAACTCCAAGCCGCGTAGGTCGAAGACCCGTCCCGTCAACGCCTCGGCGGATGGGACTTCCTCCGCGATCAGCCCCATGGGCGTCGGCGATGGCGCAGGTTCAACGGCTGTGTGTGCAAGCAGCGCGGCCAAAGCGCCCGCGGTCATGGTGGTCATCGTCATAATTTTTCCTCCAAAGGGAAGAGTGGTGGGTGCGGAGCCGCTTCGCCCATGGGCAGCAAGCGGTGAACGGGGTAGCGTGGCCGTCGCCGGGCTATAGGGGGCGCGAGCCGCTGGCGCGTGCGCGGCGGACCTCGCGCGCGACACGTAAGTGCCGTACGGTCAGGGGTCCGGGCCGCGCCAGGGCGGAGGCCAAGGAGTCCTCCGGTGAGGGATGTTCCTCGCCGAGCTGCCAGAGGGCGATCCACGCGGCCGCTGCGAGGGTCGACGGATCCTCTTGCGTGAGCGCACGTAGATCAGGGACGAGGTCCCGTGCCACCGACGGAGCGGAGCCCGATGAGTACCCGTCGACCGCGAGCAGGAGCGCCCGGACCCTGTGCTCCGTCAGCAGTTCGGGGCAGATTCCCAGACGCAAAAGGCTCCGTCGCGCGGCGGGGTTCCCGGCAACCACAAGGGCGAGGCGCGAGAGGGTGAACGCGGCGCGGTCCGCGGCCCCCGCACCCGCTCCCGAGGCAAAGGCGAAGAGGGACTCACTTCGGCGTTCAGCGAACAGGCCCCAGACGAAGTCCTCCCACTCAGGTTGCAGGCGGCCGGCCTGCGCTGCTCCCATGAGGGCAACAAGCGGCTCCTCCCCCGGCAATGCCACCAGCGCAGCTGCGGCGGCCTCGTAGTCAGAGGAAAGAGCCGCCATGGTGAACTCCAAGCCCGGCACGAAGGCCGCCTCTTCGACCGCCATCAGCAATCGCTGGGTGCGCAGGTCCCCCTTCCCACGGGTGCGCCGGCGAAGCGCATCTCCAAGGGCCTCACCCAGGGCGTCTTCGTGCAGTGGGGCCGCTAACCATGCGTCGCGCCAACGCACGTCGCCGCGCTCGAGATATCGCGCCAGCAGCTCCTTGGCGGCCCCCGGGCCAGACTGGGCCAACAGCGTCGCAGCGAGCGGTACGTTCAGGCTGAGATCGAGGGAGTCTGTCAAGGCATCTCGTCCCTCCGAGTTCCATTGAACGAGGGCTCGCTCGACCATCGTGCGCGTCTCGAGGGGCAACGCCCCCTCGCCCTTGGAAGCCGCGATCTTCCAAAGTAGCTCGACGCCGACGCTCCCGCGCTCGCACAGCGCCAATGCGCCAGCGGCACCCGTGGCGGGGAGGGAATCTGTCAGCAAGCGACGATCTCGCAGGTCGGCTCGCCTACCGAGAATGCGCGCCGCGAACGGCGCGTTGACGGACGAGGACTCCTCCCGGAGGAGTTCCCTGGCGCTCCTGAGCACGGTGCTTTGCGAGTGGCCTTCCGACAGCGCGGCCGCGGCGAGCGCCGCCATCCACTCCTCGCTTTCGCCGTCCAGCCGCGGATCGAACGAGCAAGCCTCCGACGCGACGTCGAGCAGCCGCTCGAATTGAATTCGG
>CALHGQ010000377.1 GCA_938030175.1 uncultured bacterium
GACTTCGACGTTGAGGTGGCCCAGTTCCAGGCTGTGGCTGACCCGGTGGTCAACGTGCTCAACGAGGGCATTGTCCTCGACGTGCGCCCGACGATCCTCGACAACCGGAAGTGGCTCCGACTGGAGATCCAGCCGACGGTCGCCCGCATCGTGAGCCTCCGGAGCTTCTCGACCGGAGCCGTGTTACCGCCGAGGGTGGTCGAGTTCCAGCTGCCCGAGCTCGAGGTCCAGAGCGTGAACACCAGCGCCTTCCTGCCCGACGGCGGATCGCTGATGCTCGGCGGACTGTCCAGGATCCGAAACGTTGAGCGCCGGGCTGAAGTCCCGTGGCTCGGCAAGATCCCGCTTCTAGGCTTCCTCTTCAAGTCGGAAGGCTACAACGACGAGCGGAACTCCCTCATGATCCTCGTCACGGCACGGATCACGGACGTGCGCGAGTCGGTTCAGAAAGCCCTCGAGACCCAGTACTAGAAGGCAAGACCAGAAAGCCCGCTGACCTACGCTTCCTCCTATGGGAGCCACGGTCAGCGGGTTTTTTCGTAGCCTGGGTTTCCGGGCCCCATTTCCCCCCACCGTCCCATGAAAGCGATCCTCTTCGACCTCGACGACACCCTCTTCTCGACCACAGAGTTCGCGAAGAAGGCCCGTGCTAACGCTATCGACGCGATGATCAACGTGGGGATCAACGCGACGTACGAAGAGGTCGCGGATGAGCTTCGGGAGGTGATCCGAGAGTTCGGGTCCAACTACGCGGCGCACTTCAACAAGCTCCTTCACCGGCTCCCCCCCCACCAGCAGAAGGACGTCAACCCCGCTGTGGTGATCGCGGCCGGCGTGTGCGCCTACCACGACACAAAGTTCGAGCACCTCAAGGCCTTCGACGACGTGAAGCCCTTCTTGGAAGCCATTCGGGCCGCTCGACTGCGCCCCGTCGTCATCACCCACGGCTGGACCACCAAGCAGGCCGAGAAGCTTGTCCGCCTGGGCCTGATCCCCCTGATCGAGCCCCGGGACGTCTTCATCACGGATCAGGTGGGCATCGCCAAGCCCAACCCGAAGCTCTACCAGTTCGTTCTACGCGAACTCGGCTTGCTCCCGTCCGAAACGATCTACGTGGGCGACAACGCAGCCCACGACATCACACCGCCCCGCACGATCGGCATGCACACAGCCTGGATCAAGCGCGCGGCGAAACCGGATCAAGACATCGAAGCCGCGGCACCCGAGTTCATCGTGAACGACTTCCGCGAACTAGCCGCCATCCTCCGCGACCGCTTCGGCTGCCCCATCGCCGAGTTCTAGGCGGTACTGCACCGCAACTAACGCCCAACCAGCACAAGCGTCACCCCGTCCACCGTCTCACCGCGGCCGACCTTCACGACGAATGGCTTCGTCGCCATCTCCGACCGCGTGTAGAAGTCGTGCCTGCCTCCCTCACCCGGCGCGTAGCGCCAAGCCACCAGGGTGTAGACGCCCGGCGCAAGGTGTGGGATCTCGAATTGCCTTGGGATGATGTGGAGGCCACGGCCGCGAACTCGCTCCGTGGGATCCTCACCCAGGGGAACCACCTCGAGCATGAGTCGACTCGAAAGCTCCCGCCCGCCATCGCCCGTGGGGATGCTGCCCTGGATGCTCCCGGTCGGAACCGTCCAGTTCACGCTGGTGGACCCGGCATCGAGCGAAGGGACGACGGCCTGCGCCACCGTCCAGCTGGCCATGTGCGTCGTGAGCCTAGCGGTCAGGCTGCCCGCCTCCCCCACCGCGGCCTGGAATGGAAGAACGAATCGTCCCTCGTCGTCCGTGACGCAGTACGAGATCGACTGACCGTCGCGGTCAACCCAGGCCTGGTACCCAACCAGCGCGGCTCCATTCTCATCCACGGCGCGGCCCTCGACCACTCGCCTGACGAGCTCTGACGAGCGGAGGTGGACCTCCGCGATCTGGCGCGCCACAACGGTCACGGGATGGCGGACGGTGACGCTCGGTCCCTCCGGGGATCCGTGTCGGAATCGAAGGCACGCGAAGCGCTCTCCCGGGAGGAAAGGGCCGAGCAAGTACGAATCACTCAGAGGCTCCCGGCGCGGACTCTGCTCGTTGGCAACTCGCTGCAGCCTCTGATCCGTGAGGAACGGCAGGCCAGTTCTCGGTTCTAAGACGCCGTCCCCTAGCTCCCAATGGACTCGGACCTTCCCGCCAAAGACAGCTTGAAGAGTCAGCGGCGGAGGCGAGCTTGCCCCCTCGTCGACAACAAACGCCACCGGCTCGGGCAGCAGATAGTCCCAGTGCTGGATGGTGGCGACATACTCGCCAGGGGGAAGGGCTCCAAGCCGGAAGCGCCCCGCATGATCGACCTCCACCTCCCGCCACGGCCGCAGGCTCCAACGGTTGTCCTTGGAGACCTTGACCTTAGCCCGCTCGATGGGCTGGCCGTCCTCGTCAACAACCTGGCCCGTGAAGGCCGCCACCGGGTTCAGCGTCAGCTCGATGCGATCCGGAATTTCGGTCGCGTCGAACGTCAATAGGTCGGAAGACTGCGCGTGCTTGCCGCCGCCTACCTGCGCAAAGATCCCCACCTCTCCCCTCTCGAACTCGATGACCTCGAACTCCCCGGTCTCGGGGTCGATGGGAAAGCGCTTGGCACGGTGGTTCGAGGTACGTTCTGAGAACCGCTCCTTGTGCCTGACGAGAGAGTCGCCCCCAACCCAAACGGAGCAGCGCTCCAAAGACTCGCCTTCAGGCGCTACCACTCGCCCGCGAATCGGGGCCGCTTGACGAACGATCAGATCAAGGGGCTCGTCCACCGCCGTTTCGCTCGCGCGAGCACTCGCCTTGCCGAGCCAGCGCGTACCGCTCTTGTCCTTGGCACGAGCAGACGAAAGAGTGGGCGCATCGCCCGCGCGCCAGCCATCCACTGACACTGCGATTTCATCGTCCTCGATCCCGTCGATGCGGAATCGTCCGCTCGCATCGGTCAGCGCACTCAAGCTCCCCCAGCGGCGGGAGGTCTCGGGTAGTTCGAAGTGAACAGCTGTCTCGGTGAGCGGGCGTCCGTCCGCAAGGACGACGCGGCCGAAGAGCGTTGAGCCGTCCTCAATCGTCAACCGGAGCGACTCATACCCCGCGGACTTTGCCTCGTCAGCACTGACGTCGAGGGGACGCTTGTCCTGGACACTGACGCGCAGCTTCGAGAAGTCCCGGGGCACCGCCCTTGCGATGAATCGCCCGTCAGCATCCGTCTTGACTCGGATGTACCCATTGGACAGGTCCATGTAGGCGAACGAAGAGGAGCGCTTGGGATCTCTATGACGAACGCAGGTGATATCGATCGTGGCCTGGCGAAGAACCTGCCCATTCCCGCCCTCGACGGTGCCCGCAATGGTGAGCCCGCGCGTCAGCTTGGCATCGATGATCGACCGCTCCCC
>CALHGQ010000378.1 GCA_938030175.1 uncultured bacterium
GCGCAGCGCTTGCGAGCTGCGCGGCTTCGACGGGAGGCGCTTCCAACTTTGGGAGCGACGAGCTGACCGAGCGGATGGTGCAGATCGACACGGCCGACGGAACGGCGGACGCGTTCTTTGTCCACCCGGAGAAGGGCGCGCACCCGGCCGTCATCATGTGGCCGGACGTAGCCGGTCTCCGCGAGAGCAAGAAGGTCATGGCTCGGATGCTGGCGCAGGAGGGCTACTCGGTCCTCGTGGTGAACCCCTATTACCGTGGCGCTGCATCGCCCATCCTTGAGACGTTCGCCGAGTGGCGTACGCCCGAGGGACGGGCCACGATTGCCCCCTTCCGCAAGCAGCTCACCCCGGCCGCCGTCACAAGCGACGCGAAGGCCTACGTGGCCTACCTCGACCGCCAAGGGAGCGTCGACACGAACCGTGGCATCGGCAGCAACGGCTACTGCATGGGCGGCTCCTTCACGGTGCGCTCCGCGGCCGCGAGGCCCGACCGCGTGAAGGCCGCCGCATCCTTCCACGGAGGAGGCCTCGCCACCGACGCACCGGACAGCCCCCACGCACTCATCGAGAAGACAGAGGCCTCGTTCCTATTCGCGATCGGACGCAACGATGACGAGCGCGACCCGGAAGCTAAGGACACCCTACGCGCAGCAGCGGAAGCCGCCGGCCGTCCCGCCGAGGTAGAGGTCTACCCCGCGGACCACGGCTGGTGCGTCCCAGACTCCCCAGCCTTCGACGCAGCCGCCGCCGACCGCGCGTGGCAGCGCATGCTGGCCCTCTACGCGACCCTCTAAGGAGTTCAGTCGTCCGAGACGACGCTCTGCAGGCGCGTCAGCGCGCGCACGTAGCGGGCGCTCGCGGCCTGGGTCGTGATCTGGAGGAGGGTGGCGACTTCGGTGTTGGTGAGCTGCTCGAAGTGGCGCAGCACCAGGACTTCGCGGTCCATGTCGGACATGCCGTCGAGGGCCTCTTGGACGCGCGCGTGCTCCTCGCCCTGGGCGGCGGCCTCCGACGGGGTGCCGCGGCCTGACTCGGCAAGCCAGGCGCTCGCGACGAAGAGCGAGCTGGCGCCCGGGGCGGAGTCGGCGCCGGGACGCTGGGAGATGTGGACTTCCCGCTCGGCGGTGCGGGCCTCGGCGCCCAGGTGGGTCCTGTGGAACTGGAGGAGCTTCTGACCCGCCAGGAAGCGCACCCAGAGGAAGAAGGGCATCTTCTCGTCCTCCAGATACCGCGGCAGGCGCTCGGCCACCTCCACGTAGGTTTCCTGTAGGACGTCCGACGAGTCGAAGCGGCCCTTGAGCCGCCCGTCCATCCGCAGGAGCACCATCCGCGAGAGTCGGGCCCGATAGGACTCCAGGACGGGCCCCACGGCGGCCATGTCTCCGGCGCGCGCAAGGTCCAGGGCGGCCCGCAGCGCGGGATCTTGCTCTTCATCCTCCATCTCGTTCCAAGTGTAAGCGCGTCGGGGCTCATGGCGCCGGGACGGTCTGATAGTCTGCTGCGGAATTATGAGCCCCCGACCCCGGGGGATCCCCGACTACAGACCCGCCCCACCCCCTGGAGCACGCCCTATGAGGCTCGGAATCCCCGTCGAGACGTACCCGCTGGAGCGACGCGTTGCTGCGTCTCCAGCAGCCGTCGAGCGCTACATCAAGCTTGGATTTGACGTCACCGTCGCACGCGGCGCCGGCGATGGGTCGAGCTTCCCCGATAGCGCCTACGAGGCCGCTGGGGCAACCCTCGTGGACCAGGCGGCTGCCTTCGGGGACGTCGATGTCGTCCTGAAGGTGCGCGCACCGCGCATGGACGCCGAGGGCGGTAGCGAAGTGGAGCTCATCAAGGAGGGCGCCGCGCTCATCTCGTTCGTGTCCCCCGCCCAGAACGAGGACCTGCTCAAGGCCTTCTGCGCGCGCAACCTGACCGTGCTCGCCATGGACCAGGTGCCGCGGATCACGCGGGCCCAAAAGATGGACGCGCTGAGCTCCATGGGCAACATCGCGGGCTACCGCTCGATCATCGAGGCATCGAACGAGTTCGGCAGCTTCTTCACGGGCCAGTTCACCGCGGCGGGCAAGGTACCGCCGGCCAAGGTGCTCGTGATCGGCGCAGGCGTCGCGGGGCTCGCCGCCATCGGCGCGGCGCGTGGCCTCGGCGCGATCATCCGCGCCTTCGATACGCGTGAGTCGGTCCGCGATCAGATCAAGAGCCTCGGCGGTGAGTTCCTCACCGTGGAGATCGAAGAGTCGGGCGACGGAGGCGGCGGCTACGCCAAGGTCATGAGCCCCGAGTTCATCGAGGCGGAGATGGCCCTCTTCCGCGAGCAGGCCAAGGACATCGACATCGTCATCACGACGGCGCTGATCCCCGGCAAGAAAGCTCCGCTCCTCTGGACCAAGGACATGATCGAGACCATGCGCCATGGCTCCGTGGTCGTGGACCTCGCCGCGGAGAACGGCGGCAACTGCGAGGTGACGGTGCCGGGCGAGAAGGTCGTCGTCGACGGTGTCACCGTTCTCGGCTACACCGACCTCACGAGTCGCATGGGCAACGTCGCCAGCGACCTGTACGGCACGAACCTCGCCCACCTGCTCGACGAGCTCGGCGGCGCCGAGGGCTGGAACGTCGACCACGACAACGAAGTCCTGCGCGGCGCCCTCGTGGCGGAGAAGGGCGAGGTCATGTGGCCACCGCCCAAGGTGGAGCCCAAGGCTGCGCCGAAGCCCGCCGCGCCCAAGCCGGCCGCGGCGGCTCCGGCCGCCCCCAAGCCCGCGCCCGCAGCTGGCCACGGCCAAAAGGCAGCAGCGGCGTCCTCCGGACCCGCCAAGCCCATCTTCAGCCAAAAGGCCATCGCGATCAGCGCAGGCCTCGCGCTGCTCTGGGCCGTGCTCCGGTTCACCGCCGATAGCGGCGGGTCCTACGCCGCCAACCAGTTCCTCCAGCACCTCACGGTGTTTGTCCTCGCCTGCTTTGTCGGTTGGCAGGTGATTTGGAGCGTGACCGCTGCGCTGCACACGCCGCTCATGAGCGTCACGAACGCCATCAGCGGCATCATCGTGATCGGCGGCATCTTGATGGGCCGTGACGGCGTCAGCGGCACCGCGACGTTCATCGGAGCCCTCGCTGTACTCTTCGCCACGATCAACATCGTGGGCGGCTTCCAGGTCACCCGGCGCATGCTGCGCATGTTCCAAAAGTAGGCCCGGCCTCCTCATTCAATGGAAAACGTACTCGTCGCCGTTGCTTACCTGACTTCGGCCGTTCTCTTCATCATGAGCCTGCGGGGCCTCTCCAGTCAGGAGTCGGCCCGGCGCGGCAATGCCTACGGCATGATCGGCATGGGGATCGCGATCTTTGCGACCCTCACCGCTAGCTTCATGAGCAGCTACGTGCTGATCGTGATCGCCCTCGTCGTCGGCGCGATCATCGGACAGCGTATGGCAGGCGCGGTCGCGATGACCGCGATGCCTGAGCTCGTCGCGCTCCTGCACAGCTTCGTCGGCGTCGCCGCGGTTCTTGTTGGCTTTGCCACCTACCTGGGCTCCAGCCACGCGGGCACGATCTTCGAGATCGAGATCTTCGTGGACGTGTTCATCGGTGCGATCACCGCCGCGGGCTCCGTCGTGGCGTTCCTCAAGCTGAAGGGATCGCTGAGCGGCAAGCCGCTGCTCCTGCCCTCGCGCCACATGCTGAACCTCGGCCTCGTGGGGCTCTGCGTTCTGTTGGCGATCCCGTTCGTGAACGCCACCGAGCCCGGCACCGCCAGCGTCTTCGCCCTCGTGGGCGTCACGGTGATCGCGCTCGGCCTCGGCGCGCACCTCGTAGCCGCCATCGGCGGCGCGGACATGCCCGTCGTGGTGTCCATGCTGAACAGCTACTCCGGCTGGACCGCTTCGGCGGCCGGCTTCATGCTCAGCAACGACCTCCTGATCGTGACGGGCGCGCTTGTGGGCAGCAGCGGCTTGATCCTCAGCATCATCATGTGCCGCGCGATGAACCGCTCGATCGTGAGCGTGATCTTCGGCGGCTTTGGTGGCGAGACGACGCCCAAGCCCAGCGGCGACGCAGCCGCAGCACCCGCAGGCGATATCCAAGAGACGGACGTCGCTGCCGTGGTGGAGCGCCTGACGGCAGCCAAGAACGTCATCATCGTGCCGGGCTACGGCATGGCTGTCGCCCGTGCCCAGCACAAGGTCCACGAGATGACCGAGATCTTGAAGGACGCGGGCATCAACGTGCGCTTTGCGATCCACCCCGTGGCGGGTCGACTGCCCGGTCACATGAACGTGCTCCTCGCGGAGGCCAACGTGCCCTACGACATCGTCCTTGAGATGGACGAGATCAACGAGGATTTCCCGGAGACGGACGTCGTCCTCGTGATCGGCGCCAACGACATCGTGAACCCCAGCGCGGAGACCGACGAGTCGAGCCCGATCTACGGCATGCCCGTCCTCCAGGCCTGGCTCTCGAAGTTCGTCGTGATCATGAAACGCGGCCGCTCCACCGGCTACGCCGGCGTGGACAACCCGCTCTTCTACCACGACAGTGCGCACATGCTCTTTGGCGACGCAAGCGCGTCCATGGACGGCATCGTGGCCGAGCTCCGGGCGAAGGCCCCGGCGCTCACCTAGGAGCCAGCCGCGCGCGGCTGGCTCAAGGGCCAGCGCACGGGCGTCGGGAACTTCGGGTCAACGCCGTCCCCCGACGTTCGGCCCGTGAGGCTGCGCCCGACCCACGGGGCGAAGTAGCGAGCCCACCACTGCGCCTCGGTCGCCGACGTCGTGAGTAGCGAGCGCCGCGGGCGCGCGGGCAGCGGCGTATTCCATGCCGCGTGGCCATCGAGGCCCAGCGCATGGGCCATGGCCGCCGCCATGCGACTGTGCCCCTCCGAGTTCGCGTGGATCCGATCGGGGCTCCAGAGGCGCGAGTCGGAGGTGAGCGGCTCTGCCGCAAAGTCGACGCAGACCGTCCCCGTGGTCGCGCAGACCCCGCGAATCGCGTCGTTCATCCGCAATACCCGACCCCGAACGAACCGTGCGAGGGGCATGACCGCCGAGAGATCGGGGAGCGTGAAGCTGAGGGTCCGGGCCCCGGCGTCACGGAGCGCCTTCAGCATGTGGTGGTAGTCCGTGGTGAACTGCGCCTCGTCGAACTTCGGCGCGGTCACGTCGTTGGTCCCGACGAACAGCGTCGCAAAGTCCGGTCGAAGGGCAAGGGCGGCGTCGAGCTGTTCGACGCGCACCTCCCCGGTGTCCTTGCCGCGCACGGCGAGGTTCGCGTACTCCAGCTCACCGTGCTCGTGCGCGATGTGGGTCGCGAGACGCTCCGACCATCCGCGAAAACCGCCGCCCTCTTTCGGGTCGTCAAGCCCCTCCGTTGAACTGTCCCCAAGCGCCACGTAGCGCCGAATCGGTGCCGACATCGACCTAGCTGCTTGGCGTAACGCCCTTCTTCAGGATGACGTTGCCGTACTTGCGCAGCTCGCCCGTCATCACCACAGCAAAGCTCGACTTCGCGCGCTCATAGAAAGCCTCACGCTCAAGGCGAACGAAGTTCGGTGCGCTCGGCGCATGGCGCCCAACGGCGGCGCGATAGTCCGCCTCCACCGCTGGATCGAGCTCGTCCCCCGCCACGGGCGCCATCAAGACGACGGGGTCATCCACGTACGCGTCGAGCTCGAAGAGCGGCAGGATCGCGTCGAGGAGCGGCGTCACGGGCACGCCATCCGCGCGTAAAACAAGGCAGCCCATCGACGCCCCTGGAAAGTGCGCGTCGGCGAGAACGATCTCGTCCCCGTGTCCCATGCGGCACAGCGTGGCGAGAAGACGGGGCGAGAGGAGCGGTGAGATACCCTTGAGCATCTGCGCAGCCTATCAGGCCGGGCCGAGCCAGGCGAAGACCGCGCCCGTCGCGAGCGCGTAGAGCAGGCCGTCGAAGATGTGCTTGAAGGTCGTGCTCCAGTTCTGTGCCTTCCAGATCGACGCCGAGGCGGTACAGCCGGCGTACGCCATGAACGCAACGGTCCCGGCGACGCGCAGTTTGTGCGCGAAGGCCGCAGCTGGGTCAACGGTGAGCGCTACGACGTACCCCACGAGGATGCTCAAGAAGACGCAGTTCAAGAACCACTGAAAGAGCGTCTTGCCCATGTCCCACGATCCGGAGGGTTTGACGGAAAGGAAGCCTATGGGCCCTTCCTCAAGCTTTTTCATCATCGGCTCGCTGGCGAGCTCCTTCATGTCGATGCAGTACGGGAAGACGTACTCGCCCGGCGCGACGCCCGCGCCGCGCATGGAAGCCAGGAGGTCGTCTTCGTTCGGCAGACCGCCGTAGTCATGTTTGTGGTAGCCCAGCACCATGTGCACGATGGAGCTCACGAAGAAGACGGCGATCGCGCTCACGAGAATCGGAAGCCAGAGGTCGATCAGAAACTGCATGGGAGAAGGAGGCCGGTCAGGGCCTTCGAGTGGGGAAGGGGCGCAGCGGTCGACGATCGACTCGCTCTCACCAAGCTACAAGATCTCGAACACCAGAGCTGAAGTCTCCGCTTGGACGAGCTGCTGGCCGGGCGAGGGTGATCCCTAGCTCCCGAAGCCGGCGAGAATCTGGACAAGCTCGTCTTCCACTTCTGCGGGCGACCCAGGGTGATGGAACTGGATGACTTCCCTCAAGGAAGCGTGGAACTCCTTCCGGGCCTTGGCGTACTCGCGGTGCACGATCGCTGGGTCTTCGTTCCAACGCTTGGCGATCTCGCGAACGGGCAGGCCCTCAGCGAATTTGAGTTCCAACAGGTCGACGCGACTGCGGGCCCTATCGTCTGACTCTCCCGCGCGCTCCCGCAGATGGGCTGCCGCCGCCTCGATCAGGGCTTGGGCCCAGCCCTTCTGGAAGATCTCAGAGGCCGGCTCGTCGGGGCCTGCGAACTCAAAGTCATCGATGGGCTCTGGAACCACCTGATTCCTCCCCTGGCGTTGGCCGGATTCGTAGCGGCGAGCCACGTTGCATGTCACGCCAAAGAGGTAGGCGCCGAAGCTCCGCTTCGCCTCGGCGATCGCACGGTGGAGCGCACCATCCTCGCGCAGGAACTCGAAGAACACCTCCTGGGTGGCGTCGTCCGTGTGGCTTGCAAAGCGCAGACCTCGCCAACGGGCCAGGAGGTATTTGCGAACGATCGGGAGGTAGCGCTCACCAAATGCGTCCCGGGCCCTCTGCTCACCGGCGGCCACCCCGTGCAGCATCGTCCAGCAGGTTTCCTCGGAGCTCATCGACTCTGAGTCTAGCGGGATAGCCACGGATTAGACACATTCGGCTCATGCAGCCACGGCGCATCTCCATTCCCCCACCTTCCCCCCCAACCAGCTCAAAGAGCGACGTCCATGGAACCACATACGATCAAACCAGCGCAGAGGCCCCAGGCCGCTGCCGTGGGCAATCCCCCCATCAAGCACGCCCTTTATGCTTGGCGTAGCGAGTCACTCTACGAAGACAACGGAACCGAGTTCCGCGGGATCTGCTACTCCGACAATCCCAACCCCATGCCCGGTTGGATCAAGGTTGGCCCGGTGGGCTGCCTGTTCGAACGAGGAACGGTCATTCAACCGCCCGCGCTACCCAATGGCCTCACTCCCCTCGGTGTACCGACGCGCCCGCTCGTTCAGTTCGCTCGACGAGTGACCGTTGGTGTCGCCTATTCCCTCGAGTTGGCTCCCGCTGCTGAGGGAACACCCGCCTACAACGAGTGGCTCAATCGACGGAAGGGCCGCTTCTCTGGCCCGGGAGTCGTACTCGGATACGTACTCCCGCCCACCGACTCCCAACCGTTTCAACTCACGCGCCCTCTCTACTCAGCACAGGTTCGCGGCAACGACGGGCTTCCTCTCAACCAGTCCATTACGACGGACCTGGCCACATGGATGAACCTCGTAGAGCAAGCCCCTACCGCGTATGGGTTGGAAAACTCGGCGGTGGACGACGTGACACCCCTCGCGCAGATTACCCCCATCTTCGAAGTGGAGATTAACGTTGTCGCAGGCGTCATCGTTCCCTCTGTCACGGTCGGTACCGTAGGTGCGGAGATGGGAGACATCGAGATTCCGGCAGGGCCAGGGAGCCTGATTCGATTCACTCGCCGCTTCGACGCCACTTTCTCTGTGGACGAGATTGTGGTGAAAGACTCGACTGGAAACGTCGCCGCAGGCTTCGACGCGATTGTGAACACAGACGCGACGGTCTTGCTATCCAACACTGCGGATGCGGGTCTGTACGAGTACACGATCTTTGTCACGTTGGAAGCCACGGGAGAGGGGCTTCGTTTGGATCCGAAGATCCGCAACCGTTCGGGGGGATGAAGGTTGGTCGACGAAATGGACAGCCTTTCGGGGCTCGACGGGGCGCTCCGGCACGCCTTCGGGAAGCCCGATGCGGACGAAGACGTTCCGTCGTCCCGTGACGGGGGCGCCCTGGCGCCCGGCAGCTACGTCGAACAGTTCAGGGTGATCGCCCAGGTCGGTAGCGGCGGCATGGGCGAGCTGTTCCTGGCCCACGACGAGAAGCTCGATCGACGTGTCGCGCTGAAGTCGATTCGAGCGAGCGTGCGTCTTAGCCAGATGGGACGGCAACGGTTCCACCAGGAAGCGCAAATCCTCGGACGGCTAGATCACGCTGGCATCTGTCGCATCTACGACTACGTAGAGACCGGAGCCATGGACTTCCTCGTACTCGAGTTCATCGAGGGGGAGCCCCTATCAACGACGCTGGGCGCTTCGTTGGACGCGGGGAAGGCGACGCTGTACGGCATCCAGATCGCCGAAGCTCTGGCTGCCGCCCACCGAGAGGGGGTCGTGCACCGGGACCTCAAGCCCTCGAACCTGATGTTGACGCCGACCGGGCAGATCAAGGTGCTCGACTTTGGTATTGCCCGCGCGCGAGCGGATTCGGAGCCCGAAGAAGGGACACGCGCGGAGTGGGGCGCCTCGTCCTCCGCGGGCGAGATGACCCAAGCCGGTGCGGTGATGGGAACCCTCGACTACATGAGCCCGGAGCAGGCGCGGGGCGAGAAGGTGACGGGTGCTACCGACGTGTACGCGCTGGGCATGCTCCTCCAGGAGATGTGGACGGGAACGAAGGCTCGCCCGCGCGGTCTCAAGCCGCTGGACATGCTCCAGCACATCGAACGTGACGGACGGCTGCCCGCGACGGGACTCAAGGGGGATGCCCGCCAACTCGTCGATGAGATGTGCGCTCCATCCCCAACGATGCGTCCCACGGCCCACGCCGTCCAAGAACGACTGAAGTGGATCGCCGGACGCCCTAAGCGCCGGCTCCGTGCCGGGATCGCGGGCGGTCTAGCGCTCGTCGCTGCGCTCGGTGGACTCAAGTACACCCTCGACCTTCAGACGGCCCATGCCGCCACCGTCGAGAATCAACAGCGAGCCGATCGACTGATCCGGTTCATGCACGATGACCTTTGGTCGAAGCTGGGAAGCGTGGGTCGGCTCGACATCCTTGAGGACGTCTGGGAGAAGTCGTCCGAGTACTTCGAGTCCATCGACGTCGAGGACCTATCGGACGAACAGCTTGCGGACCGTTCCCGCGCGCTGCGGCAGATCGGAACCGTCTGGCGCGACAAGCGTGATGAGCAGCCGGGGAGCGCCGAGCGCGCGTTCACCGCCTCCTACGAGCTGGCAGTGGAGCTCTTCGGCCGTGACTCAGACAACCTAGACCGACGCTTCGAGGTAGGACAAGCCGAGTTCTACATAGGGGAGCTCGGATTCCTGCAGCGCGATTACGCAGTCGCGGAGGAGTGGCTAGGCCGCTACCACACGACGTCGTTGGCCCTGGCGGCCGCTGAGCCGGAGAACGAGGACTACGCGATGGAGCTCGCGTGGTCAGAGCACAACCTTGGGGCTCTCTACTTCGCGCAGTCTCGCCCCGCCGATGCACTCGCGATCTTCTCGAAGTCGGCGGAGGTGTGGCGTGGGTTTCTCGATCGATACCCGGGGGATGAGGGTTGGCTCGAGGAGCTTGCTTCGACCCTGTCATGGCTGGGGAACTCGGCCCTCTCCTCAAGCGACTTGGCCCAGGCGCGAGCAGGCTACGAGGAGAGCATCGGCGCTTGGAAGCAGCTGATCGCTGCGAACAAGAACCAGCGGCAGTGGTCCATGGAGTGGGTCGTGGCGTCCCAGCGCCTGGCGATGGTGGAGTGGCTGGCTGGGGAAGCGGCGGCGTCGGAGTCGCGACTTACCGAGACCCAGTCCGTGCTTGAGGAGCTTTGCGCGTGGGACGCGCTCAACGCGGAATGGGGCCGCTCCCTTGCGCTGAATTATCTCTCCCAAGGGCGCGCGCTGTTCTCCTTGCAACGTACCCAAGAAGCGAAAGAGAAGTTCGCCGAATGCCTGGATCGGCTTGGGCAACTATTCGACGGAGAGGGCCTCCATCGCGACCGCGACTACCACCGGGCGATCTGCCATATCTGGATCGGCGAGTGCGAACTCCGGGGCGGCGACACCCAAGCCGCGAACGAGTCAGCACAGATGGCGATGCAGCTCATCGTGGCCGGGCCGAAGGAGTCCGCCGCCGACACCACCGCCGATGCACCGTGGGTCGCGCGGGCGGAGCTGTTGATGGCCGCGAGCGCGGATCCCGACGATCGACTGAGCTGCTTGGGTCGGGCAAGACAGGCTCTGACTCCGCACCTAGCGACCAGTCGCGACCCACGACTGCTCTGGCCCTACATCGTCGTCGAGTCCTTACTAGGAAACACAGCCGAGGCAGAAGCATGGGCAGGGACACTCACGGATGCAGGTGTCGATCCCTCTACGTGGAAGCGTTGGCTCGAGATGGTCGGTGAGTGAGGACTGGGAGGTGCTGGCCTGGCACGTTGCAGCCTGGACGCGACGTTCGGGTTCACGATCGCTCCGATGCCATCGCTGACCCCTATCGGCTCCC
The DNA here is from genome assembly GCA_938030175.1 of uncultured bacterium. Lineage (GTDB taxonomy): Bacteria > Planctomycetota > UBA1135 > UBA1135 > Saltatorellus. The sequence goes on from CALHGQ010000378.1 coordinate 10,942, forward strand.
GTGAAAGGCCGAGAGCAAGGCCAGAGTGACGCCCCCGAACGTCTCGTTTCGGGGGCGTCACAGTGGCCGTGGTGCGAATGCTAAGGAGCCTACTTCTCGTTCCCCGGTGCGGCGAGCTTGAACATAGCCCCGATCGCCGAATCTTCGCCCGAAGCAGGGTCAAAGACCTTGCTCTGATCCTCGGGCGTGTACTGCAGGTACCAACCAAGAATCTGCGGTCCGGGGACCCGGATGATGACGGAGTCGCTGGTCATGCCCGTGGTCGTCGTCTCCGAGTTGGAGTGGTCAGCCGTAGACTTAGACGCACTGAAACATAGCACCCCACCTCCCACAGAGCTCCGGCTGTCCATGAAGGACTTCATGTGCGACGCGGTTGCCGTATCGGACTTGATCTTGATGGTCACGTCCTTCACAACGATGAATGCCACCGGGAATGCCGGAAGAACAGCCTGATTGACGGCTGCAAAAGCTTCGTCTATCTCCGTCGG
>CALHGQ010000379.1 GCA_938030175.1 uncultured bacterium
AGTGCAGGAACATGCCGAACGCCATCTCCTCGAACGCAGCGATCCGATCCGGCCGATCGGGACCACCTTCGGCGCTTGGCTCGATGGCCAAGGACTCTTGGGCGAGGTGCCACAAGCCAGGTTGACCAGCCCAGGCAGCGAGGGGAAGCGATGCCGCGGTGCGGACGAACTGACGACGAGAGGGTGTGTTCATGGCCGCCGACAATAGGGCAAATCGGCCGGTTCAGTAGTCGAAGCCGATAGCGCGTTCGGCTCGGGCGACAAATAAGTGGTTGACCCAGCACGGAGCGGCACCTAGTCTCCCGGCTTGAGCGGCAGAGCTGCTCCCCACACCATGCGCACACAGATGACCCCCATGGCTTGTTCCCTCGGGAAACCGTCGAGCAAAGCGAAATCCGGACTCAGATCCGGTCGGGACCTTCGTCTGCGCTGATCGCCGCGCATAGCTGCTCTTACGAGAGAGCGCCAAAGACATCCACCCGCCGGATCGCCCACTTGGGCATCCGGCGGGTTTCTTTTTGCCCCGACGCACGCGCGTCACCCCACGAACCTCCTCCTCGCGCCCTTCGCGCACCTAGAACCATGACTCAGACCACCAAATCCACCGCTGCCTGCCCCGTTTGTGGGGCCGCCGTTGCTCTCCCCGCCGACGTCATCAAGGGCGAGGTCCTCGCCTGTGACGACTGTGGCGCGGAGCTTGAGCTCCTCTCGATGGATCCACTGCGCCTTGAAGAAGCGCCAGAAGTGGCGGAGGACTGGGGTGAATAGCGCATCTAGTTTGGCCCTCGTCACCTCGCGCCTGCGGGTCGAGGAGAAGCTCATCATGCAGGCGCTACGGGACCGTGGCGCCGCGTTCGAACAGGTCGATGACGGCGAGCTGCGCCTCGAGGCCAGCCGTAGCAGGCCTCCCCGCTGGGACGTGGCGTGGAACCGGAGCCTGAGCTTCGGCAGGACGCTCTACGGGGCCAGTTTGCTCGAGCAGCAGGGCACGCTTTGCGTCAACTCGTCCCAGGTCGTCCAGACGTGCGGCGACAAGGTTGCGACGACCCTCGCCCTCACTGAAGCCGGCGTGCCCACGCCGCGAACGATCGTCGCCTTCACCCAGGAGGCTGCGCTCGAAGCCTGCGAAACCCTTGGCTACCCGTGCGTATTGAAGCCCGTGGTGGGTTCTTGGGGCCGCCTTGTCGCGCGCCTCGACACTCGGTCCGCCGCAGAGGCCGTCTTGGAGGATCGAGCGGTCCTCGGTTCATGGCAGCACAGCGTTTTCTACGTACAGGAGTACGTCGAGAAGCCGGGCCGCGACGCCCGGGCCTTCGTGGTCGGCGATGAATGTGTCGCTGCGATCTGGCGCTATTCGGACCACTGGATCACCAACACGGCGCGCGGGGCCAAGACCGCTGCGGCGGCGCCGGACGGTGAACTCGGAGCGCTCGCCGTGGACGCCGCGAGGGCGATCGGTGGGGGGCTCCTGGCCGTGGACATTCTGGAGACGCCCGATGGGCTTTCCGTCCTGGAGGTCAATCACTCCGCCGAGTTCCGGAACTCCATCGAGCCCACCGGTGTGGACATTCCTGGCGCCATGGCGGACTGGGTTTTGGAGCGCGTCCGCGAACGCAGTGCCACGGGCGCGCGCGCAGAGGAGGCGATCGCATGAGCCCGATCAACGTTTCCATCGTCGGCGCTTCGGGGTACGTGGGCGGCGAGCTCCTTCGCTACCTCGTTCCCCATCCGGACGTTCGCGTTCTACAGATCACTTCGGAGTCCCATGCTGGACGGCCGGTTCGGTCGGTGCATCCACACCTGCGCGGCTGGTCCGATCTGCGCTTTGACGCGCTTGAATCCCTCAGCCCCTGCGACCTTCTGATTGTGGCGCTCCCCCACGGCCAGCTATCGCGGCGCATCGATGAGCTAGCGGCGCTCGCGCCGAGGATCATCGACTGTTCGGCGGACTTCCGGCTCGAGGATCGGGACGTCTACGAAGCGACGTACGGCGAAGCGCATCCCGCTCCCGGGTGGTTGGAGCGCTTCCAGTACGGCCTCCCCGAGGCTCATCGCGGGCGGCTCACCGATGCCTCCCACGTCAGCGGCGTCGGGTGCAACGCGACGGCGTCCAATCTTGCGCTGCTTCCCCTGGTGCGTGCGGGCATGATCGACGAAGAGCGCTCGGTGATCGTCGACCTCAAGGTCGGGTCTTCAGAGGCGGGGCGCAGCGCGACGCGCGGCTCGCACCATCCCGAGCGCGCGGGCGTCGTTCGCAGCTTCGCCCCGACGGGGCATCGCCACACCGCAGAGGTCCGCCAGGTCACGGGGCTGAGGCACGTGCACCTCTCCGTGACGAGCGTCGAGCTCGTGCGCGGCGCCCTCGCGACGGCGCACGTCTGGTTGAAGGAGCCGATGACGGACCGTGATCTGTGGTCCGCCTACCGCGAGTCCTACGGAAACGACCCCTTCGTGCGCATCGTGCACGACAAGGGCGGCGCCTACCGCCATCCGGAGCCGCGGCTCGTCGCGGGCACGAACCACGCGGACGTCGGGTGGGAGCTCGACGCGAGCGGCCTGCGGCTCGTCGCGCTAGCCGCGATCGACAACCTCGGCAAGGGCGCAGCGGGGACCGCGGTGCAGTGCCTCAATCTTATGGCGGGCCTCGACGAAGCCGCCGGTCTCCGATCCATCGGCCTCCATCCCGCCTAGCGCACAAGATCCCATGCAGAACTCCCCTACCTCAAGTCAGCGCACCATCGTTGTGAAGCTCGGCGGGGCGGCCGACGTGAGCCACGCGGCTGCGCTTCAGGACGTAGCGCGCCTTCGCTCGGCGGGCGATTCGGTGGTGGTCGTCCACGGCGGCTCCGCCGAAGCGGACCGCCTCGGCGAAGACGTCGGACACCCGGCGCGCCGGTTGACCTCACCGAGCGGGCACGAGAGCCGCCACACCGACCCGCGTACCCTCGAGCTCTTCGTCATGGCCACGGCCCTGGTGAATCGCCGCATGGTTGGGTCGCTACAGGCCGCCGGCATCAACGCGTTGGGTCTCTCGGGTCTGGACGGAGCGCTGCTGCGAGGCCGCCGCAAGGGCGCGCTTCGCACCGTCGAGAACGGCCGCGTGCGCGTCGTACGCGACGACTGGAGCGGGCGCATCGAATCCGCCAACGGGATGCTGTGCGGAACGCTCCTCGCGGCGGGTCTGACGCCTGTGATCGCTCCGTTGGCGATGACCGCGGAGGGAGAGCCGCTCAACGTGGACGGCGATCGGGCCGCCGCGGCCGTGGCCGGTGCCATCGGTGCGGACGAGCTCATCTTTCTGACGGGGGCCAACGGCCTGTACCGGGCGTTCCCTGACCCGGACTCGCGCATTGCGCGTGCGCACGGTGGAGAGTTCGAAGAGCTCCTAGGCTTCGCGCAGGGACGCATGAAGCGCAAGGTGATCGCGTCGAGAGAAGCGATCGACGCCGGCGTCGGCCGCGTCGCGATCGCCACGGCGGCGGGGGCATCGCCGATCGCGGCGGCCCTGGCGGGTGACGGCACGATCATCGAGCGCGAGATGGCGACGGAGGTGTCGCGATGAGCCCTACGCAGTTGACAGCGGGCGCCGTGGCGGCGGGCACGGAGGGGCGCGAGCTTGAGCTTCTTCACGGTGCCGGTTGCGTTCGTCCAGGACCCGTGACGTTCGTGCGCGGCAGAGGCGCGCGGCTGGAGAGCGACCAGGGCGAGTCGTACATCGACACGACCGCCTCGTACGGGGTGGCGTGTCTTGGCCATGCTCATCCGGAGCTCGGCTCGGCGCTCGGGAGCCAGGCGGCCGATCTGTGGGCACTCACGCCCTCCTACGCGAACGAACGCCGAGGGGCCTATCTGACGGAGCTCACCGCGTCGGTGCCAGCGCCCCTAGACAGAGCCTTCCTCTCGAACTCGGGAACGGAGGCCGTTGAGGCCGCGCTGAAGATCGCCCGGTGGTCCACGGGACGCACCGGGGTCGTGGCGGCCAAGCGCGGTTTCCATGGGCGCTCGATGGGAGCGTTGAGCGCAACGGCCGAGCCCAAGTACCGGAAGCCGTTCGCGCCCCTGGTTCCCGGATTCAGCCACGTTTCCTACGGGGACGAAGAGGCGCTCGCTGAGGCGCTCACGCCCGATACGGCCGCCGTCATCCTGGAAGTGATCCAGGGGGAAGGCGGAGTCAGGCCCGCGCCATCCGGCTACTTGGCGCGCGTGCGAGAGCTGTGCGACCAGAACGGAACGCTGCTCATCTTCGACGAGGTGCAGACGGGCTTTGGAAGGACCGGCACGCTGTACGGCTTTGAAGCTGACGGTGTCGCACCCGACGTCCTGGCATTGGGCAAGGGCATCGCGGGCGGATTCCCCATGGGCGCGACGCTGTTCGGCGAGCGAATCGGACAGCTGCCACCGGGCTCCCACGGGTCGACGTTCGGCGGAAGCCCGCTCGCGTGCGCGGTGGCCCACAGAACGCTGGAGATCCTGCGTCGCGATCGGCTCGCCGAGCGTGCTGCGCGCCTGGGTACGCGAGCCATCGAAAGGCTCGAACCGCTCAAAGGGAATGGAACGGTCCGCGACGTGCGAGGCCGTGGGCTGATGATCGGTATCGAGGTTCGGGGACGCGTCGCGCCCATCCGTCAGGCCCTCTTCGACCAGCGCATCTTGACCCTGGCCGCAGGCGTCAACGTACTTCGACTCCTCCCGCCGCTTGTCATCGACGAGGATGATTGGGACACCGTGCTCGACGCGATCACGGAGGTGCTGTCGTGAATATTCCCTTCGATGACGATGACCTCGTCGCCGTCGCCCACGAGATCGTGGCGACGCCGAGCGTCTCGCGCAGCGAGACCGCGGCGGCCACGCGCTTCGTAGATCGCTTAGGCGAACGGGGCTTCGACTCCCACCTGGATGAAGTAGGCAACGCGGTGGGGGTGATCGGCGATGGGCCCGTAACGATCGCGCTTGTCGGTCACATCGACACCGTGCCCGGCGAGCCCCCCGTTCGCATCGAGGACGGCGTGCTCCACGGGCGCGGAAGCGTCGACGCCAAAGGGCCGCTCGTCACGCTGGCGGCAGGAGCCTGCCGCGCGGTCCAAGCCGGCGTACAGGCCAAGTTCATCGTCGTCGGCTGTGTCGAGGAAGAAGCCGCTTCGTCCAGGGGAGCGCGCCACCTCGCAGCCACCTGGGAAGACGCGCCCGACGCGCTCATCATCGGCGAACCCAGCAGCGCCCACGGCGTGACCCTCGGCTACAAAGGCTACCTGCGCGGGCGCATCGTGGTGGAGACGCCTAGCGCCCACGGCGCCCATGACGGAGCCAACGCTCCGGAGCTGGGCTGCGCCATCTGGACCGAGGTAGAGCGCCGCGCACGTGCCTTCGTCCCGGCGGACTCCGCCCTCTTCGATCAGCTGATGCCGCGTCTCCTCAGCATTCGCTCGGATCACGACGGTCTCACCGAACGCACCACGCTCAATTTGGCGCTTCGCCTACCGGAAGAACTCCCACCCGAGTCCGCTACCCAGTGGCTTCAAGAGAGAGTCGCCTCTGTGGAGGACCGCGCGACCGTAGAGATCATCGGCGAAGCCCCCGCGTGGCGCGGCCCGCGAACCTCCACGGTCGCCCGCGCCTTTGGCCGAGCCATCCTCGCCCGCGGCCACAAGCCTCGCTTTCAAGTCAAGACCGGCACCGCCGACCTCAATATCCTCGCCCCGGCGTGGGGCTGCCCTGCGGTAGCGTACGGCCCCGGTGACGCCGCCCTCGACCACACCCCCGAGGAACGGGTCCCGCTGGCTGAGCTCCAAAGCGGCGCGGCGATCCTCGCGGAGGCCCTTGAAGCGATCGCAAGAACTCACGCTCCGGACCTAGGCTCAGATGCCTTGCGGTACGCCCTCGCCGAGGACTGACAAGCGAGAGCGTCAGCGAGAAGATCCCGCAGCTGAGTCACTGCCAGGGGGCCACCGCCGACGGTGGCCCCCCGGGGAATCGGCTGCTTCTCTAGAGCCGCTCTTGTAGGACGGCCTGGGCTTGCTCCCGCAGGGACTGCACCGTTGTTGTGTTGGCGAAGGTGCGGACCAATCGCTCGGCGTCTTCATCGAACGGCTTACGCTTGCCGAGCTTGCCGATGATCGCCCCGAGGACCGCCTCGGACTCTTCCGTTCGTAGCTGCTGGCCGAGTACGCGGTTGACGTCCTCTAGGTGGCGCGGAGCCACCGTTTCCGCGGCGGCGGTGCGGACGATCGCGTCTTCGTCTTGGCGGAGCGCCTTGAGGAGCAGCTCTGTAGCCTCTTCGAGCGGAAGCTTGCGGACGGCCGAGCAGGCCGTGGCTCGCAGCTGGGCGTCTTGGTGCGTGAAGTAGGGTGCGATGTGGGGCAGCGTCTCGGGGAAGCCCGCGTTGCCGAGGGCGTTCAGCCAGGTCCGCAGGCGGCCTTCGTCGCGGGCGCGCTCTTCTTCCGCGAGCAGCGTGGAGAGGAGCGTGTCCCGCGCTTCGCCCTTCACCCGTGACGACACGGCGCCAGCCGTGAGGAGGGACGTGCTCTTCATCCCAGCGGACAGGTCTTGGTTGTCGAGGGACGCCATCACGGTGTCGATGACCTGGGGCGTTGGGCTTTCTACCTGGAGCATCGACCAAGCGGCGTACTTCCTGCGAGTGTCGGAGGCTTCCACGTCGTCGAACGTCGTGGCGAGGAGTCCTTGGGCCTCCGGGGTCGCTGCCATGCCAGCCGCTGCTAGAAGGACGGATTCGGCCTTCTCCGAGAGCATGCCCGCCTTGATCAGCTCTGCGAGCTTCTCGACGTTCTCAGGGTCTTCGAGCATGAGGAGCTTGAGCGCTTGCTCTGCCTCCAGGATGGCGTACGAGCTGAACTCGCCGGCTTCGATCAACTCCTCGATCCGCAGGGCGATCGCATCGACGCCTTCCAGCGCGAGCTCATGGCTAGCGGAGCTGGCGTAGGGCTTCGGGGCGTCGGCGTCGCGCGCTCCGCTCGCGGGATCCCAGGCGAAGCTCCAGTCGAAGGGATCGGCCGGGAGGGGCTGGTTCGTAGCGGCATTCAGCGTGAACTCAAGCACACTCGCGACGGTGACTACGGTCTCGGCGGAGGGGACTTCAAGTCGAAGCGTCTCCTCGTAGACCACGTGGCTCAGCCAACGCTCCGTGCCGTCTACCTCCGCGACGCCTTGGCTCTCGACGATCTCCATTTGGCCGTCTTCGCTCTCCGTTGCCTGGGACAGCTTCTCGAACTTCAGCGTGCCCGAAGGGCCTTCATCGGCACGGGACTCCCAGGTGTACGCCAGCTCGAACGGGCCGCTTGCGTCCTGGCGCGAAGCAGACCAAGCGTCGACCTCGAGGTCGGTGAACTCGGCGGTGAAACCGGACCAGAGGGTGCGGTGGAGGTTCCGGGCCTGGGCGTCCGCCGACTCGTCGAAGCGGTACCCGAGGAGCTGGCCGTTGCGGTCCATGCGCGCGAGGCTCGGCGACTGGATCGTTCCAGCGAACTGGCTCGCCGCGGCGGGGTCCACCGGGCCTTCCGCCGTCGTCACCGACGTCTCAAGGTCCAGTACGCTCATCTGCAGGACCAGCTCTTCCTCGGTCTCAGCGACCACGAGCACATTCAGCTGGCCCCCGAGGTTCATGGAGAACGCGGTGTCGCCGGCGTCCTCCTGGAACCGAACCTTGGAGCGTGCCGAAGCAGTGAAGTCCATCTCAAGCTGGCGGCCAGCGGGGAGGAGGTAGAACCCACTCCCTTCCGCATTCATCGGGATCGCCGCGGAGGTGCGCTCGTCAGCGATGACCGCCACGGCGTTTACGTCCTCGGAAGGCGTTGCTTCCTCCGGGGAGAGCATCACGGGAGCGGGGTGGTTGCCGCCCGAGGCACCCTGAAGCGTCGCGAAAGCAATGAGTACGCCGACGGTCACGGTGGTCGTCACGAAGAGGCGCGTGGAGTGATTTTGGGTGAGTGGCATTGGATCTTGAGGGGAGAAGGGCCGAACGGGGTGGAGCGCGCAGGAATGGCCGCTCAAAGGGGGTCGCGACACCCCTGGCGAGACGTGTCACAAAAAAGGTCGAAAACGCCGTCCTGGTGGAAGAGGGGCCCTCGGGCGGGACCCGAGCCCACAAAAAAGCGCCAGCGCGCAGCGATGGGCTGCGCGCTGGCGGCGGCGAATGGACGTTCGGTGCCTGCGGCCTCTTGGGGCCTCTGGGGCCAGTCGGGGTCAGTTGAAGTAGGTGTAGAAGTCCATGGCGTCCATCGCCCATTCGTAGACCGTCAGTGAGGGGCGGGCAAAGAGGATCTGTACGAACACTTCGATCTCGATGGCGAGTGGGACGATGGTGGTCCGGAGGTATCCGTAGATGGACCGATCGTCCACGTCAGTGACCATGACGTAGGCGAGCGTGGTGTCTGCCACTCGCATCGTCGCCTCGACTCCGGCGCCCAGTAGTTCGGATCCGAGGGAGACGGCTGCGCCACCCATCACCCAGCCGCGGATGCTCGGGACAAGCATGACGGTTCGGTCGTACACGTTGACGTCAGCCGCCAGTCCGAGCTCGGATCCAAGAGCGAGGCCTCCCTGGACGGTCACGGGAATCGGGCCGACCGTGAAGGTCTTTGACTTCTCAATGATCACGTACGGGGGGATCGGAATCGTGGTTTCGAGCGCCGTGCCGCCCTCTTCGGCCTCGTAGACCGTGAAACCAAGGATTCTGGCCTCGGCGTCGAGGGTGGCACTGCTAGCGCCAGGTGCCCATGTCATCGCGTTGACCGCTGCGCTCGCGCCGAAGTGGAAGACCTCAAGGTTCCAGCCGAAGAGCGAAGCGTCTGCGTCCACGCTCGCTTGGGCCGTGCCGAAGTGCTGCTGTCCCACGGAGCCGAGGTCCAGGTCCATGTACATGGTGCTGGCTCCGGCGCCGAAGCTCGCCCCGGCGCTGGAGCCGCCGAAGGACTCGCCCCAGAACACGCCCTCGGAGAGGACCGACTGAGCGGAGGAAACGGCGGAAAGGGAAAGGGCGGTAGCGGCGAAGAAGAATCCGTTGCGGAGGGTGCTGTTGAGTTGCATGTGATGATGTGTTGGGTGCGCCTAGGGAGTAAGGAAGCGGTGTCGGGCGGCGCCGGCCACGATGGCTTGTTCTTGGGTTCACAAGGGTTCGCGACGGAGTCGCAGGTCCTGTGTCACAGAACTTCGTGATTCTTCGAATCCCCGCCCTAGGCCCTCCTCGAGCTCTCTCGCACGGGCGAAGCGCGCCGAGGTAGGAGTTGCGCGAGCGGTGGCGCTCCGGGCGCTGGGACCCTACAACTCAGGGCATGCAGGTCCCTCCCAGCGACGACGCCCGGCTCGAGTCGAGGCACGCCGAGCTGGAGCGGCTCTACGACGCGGCCTCCAAGCTTGGCGCCGAAGAGCGTTCATCTTTCCTCGCTCGCGAATGCGCAGGGGACGACGAGATGCGCGAAGAAGTGGAAGGCTTGATTTCGCTTGAGCCAAGGCTTGCCGAGTTCGACGGGGACGTGGTGGGTCGGCACCTGCAGGGCATCCAAGGCAGACCCGACGCCGAGGAACTCCAGGCGCAGGCGGCGGGCTGGCTCCCTGAGAGGGTTGGCGCCTACGTGATCGAGCGGCAGATCGGCCGGGGCAACATGGGGGTGGTGTTCGAAGCCGTGCAGGATTCGCCGCGGCGGCGCGTCGCCCTGAAGCTGAGCCATCCGCTCGTCACGACGGACGCCTTGCTCGATCGGCTCCAGCGCGAGGCTGATTTGCTCGGACGCCTTCAGCATCCAGGGATCGCACAGATCTACGAGTCAGGAGTTCAAGAGGTCGACGGGCAGGTCCAGCCCTTCTTCGCGATGGAGTACATCGACGGCCCGACGCTCCTGGCCTATGCAAACGAGGGCAAGCTTGATCAGCGCGCGCGCATACAGCTGCTCGTTTCGGTTTGTGAGGCGGTCCAGCATGCCCACGATCAGGGCATCGTTCACCGAGACCTCAAGCCCGACAACATCCTCGTGGACTCGAACGGCCAGCCGAAGCTGCTCGACTTCGGCGTGGCGCGCCTCGTGGAAGCAGCGGATGTGGCAGGCACCCTGCGGACCCAGGCGGGAGAGCTGCTCGGGACGCTGGCGTACATGGCGCCCGAACAAGCCAGGGGAACGGCCGACGACGTTTCGCCAGCGACGGACGTCTTTGCGCTGGGGGTCATCGCCTTCCAGCTCATGAGCGGTGAACTTCCGCGAACGATGACGGGCATGAACCTGACGTCGGCGGTGGAGGCGGCTTCCAAGGCGGAGCCGCGCCGTCTTCGTGCAAGCATGGACGGGGTCGGCAGAGACCTCGACACGGTTGTTGGCAAGTCCCTCGAGATGGCGCCGCGCGCTCGGTATCGGAGCGCTGCGGAGATGGGCGCTGACCTGGGCCGGATCCTTGAGCGGCGACCGATCCTGGCGAATCCCCCTTCGGCGCTGGATCGCTCTCTGAAGTTCGTGCGACGCAACAAGGCCCTGGTGTTCTTCGCTGCGTCGGTGGGGCTGCTCTTGACGGCGGGCCTTGTGGCTGCGATTCGTGACGCTCGAGCCGAGTCCGAGAGGCGGCGCGCGGCGTTCCGCGACCTCTACGCGTCCGAGATGCTGCGCCTGACCGATGCCTCGAGCAACGCGGTCGGGATGCTTGAGCTCGACGAAGTCGTGCCGAAGTGGATCCCTGAGAAGGGTGAGGCGGACCTTCGAGGCTGGGAGTGGCGCTTCTTGAACGGCCTTCGCGAGGGCGGCAACGTCAGCCTTCCGCTGCGGGGCTCCGGAATGTCCGTGGACTGGCATCCGTCTGGGGAACGCGTGGTGGTGGGGTCGTCCAGTTGCTTAGAAGTGTTCGACGTCGCCTCCCAGAGAAGAGTGTCGACTTGGCCTGAGGAGGAGGGCCTCCCGTGTCTCTTGTCCGGGGTGCGCTACAGCCCGGACGGTGACCGCGTCCTCTTTTACGGTTGGGGGGCCGTCGGCGTTTGGAAGGTGGGGGCCAAGGATCCAGCGTGGATGCTGGAAGGCGCGATCTACCAAGGGGGCATCTGGGCTGAGGGTGGACGCTCCGTTCTCGTCAAGGATGAGCAGAATAGGCGCCTCGTGCGCTACGACGCGGCGACGGGAGTCGAGCTGGAGGTGCTCACGGAAGAAATGGCGGGGCTTGAGACGCGGAACTCTTCCGCAGACGGCACGTTGATTCCGTACTTGGCTCTGGGCGCCGTCCCAAAGGTGTTCGATCTGAGCACTGCGGCGAGGGGAGCCGCGTTCCAGCCGCAGTATGCCCAAGTCCCGATCGTCTTGATGATCGATCCTCTTGGACGCCGCATGGCGGAGGCCGGGTGGGGCAACCTGATCCGGCTCCTGTCCCTCGACGGTAGCGCACCGCCGTTGGAGATACGCGATCACAACGAACAGGTGGACACCGTTGACTGGCATCCAACGGACGACATGATCGCGTCAGGCGCAGGCGACGGTTCGGTTCGTGTCTACGAGACGAGCACAGGGCTCTTGCAAGAAGTCTTCCGGGGCCACAGGAACCGAGTCCGTGAGGTGCGTTGGAACCCCGAGGGAACGCTGCTTGCGAGCGTCTCCAACGATGAAGAGCTACGCATTTGGGACCTGGGGAGGGTCGGCGCGTACCGGCGCCGAATAGTTGGGACGAAGGGCCGGACCTTGTTCCATGTCGGCCTGCGCATTGACCGTCACTCAGGCAACATCCGGATTGGCCACAGTTCGGGGGCCGTCGACGTATCCATGCCCGATGCCCTTGTCGAGGGCGAGGTCCGGAATCAGTTCGCGGGGAGCTTTTCCCCTGACGGCCGATGGCAGAGCTTTGGTCGACGCGATGGCAAGGGCTTTGAAGTCGTCGCAGCGGACGTTGGAACCGGCGAGGAGCTTTGGGTGCGGCGAAGCCTGGGAGGGCTCCACGTTCTTCGCTGCTGGCATCCCACCGAGCCGAAGCTCCTGGTGGGCGAGGAGAGTCGTGCCGAGATGGTCGATCTCACGGGGGAGCCCCGGACGATGTGGACCCTCCCAACAGGCCACAATCCACGGGGCGCTTCTTTCTCGCCCGATGCCGCGTACGTAGCCATCGCTGTGGACAAGCTGGGCATTCGAGTGGTGGCGGCGGAGTCAGGAAACGTCGTTGCGACGATGCCTCTCGAAGAGGAGCGCAGTGCGTTTGCCGCGGAGTTTAGCCCGAGCGGCGAGCACCTTGCCGCGCCATGCGCGGATGGGTGGGTCCGAATCTACGAGCCCATGACCGGTACGCTCCTCCATCAGCTCGCCGGGCACTCGGGCAAGGTTCTTTGCGCGCGCTGGCACCCGAGCGAGCCGCGTCTCGCCACCGGCTCCGCCGATGGAACCGTCAAGCTGTGGGACACAGCGTCCCTCAGTCCAACCGCCACGTTCCGATGTGGCGCCGCGGTCAAGGCCCTCGACTGGGGCAACGAAGGACGGACGCTCGCAGCGATCACGGACGCGGGAACCATCCATCTTTGGGAAGCGCCCGCTGCGGACGAGCTTCCTAGAGCTTCGACAGAAGCCACACCCGAGCGAACTTCCACTCGCGATTGACGGTGGCGAGGGATACGCCGAGCACCTCGGCCACTTCCTCGGAGGTCAGGCCGCCGAAGAAGCGCATCTCGATGACCTGGCTTTGCCGCGGAGAGCGCGCAGCGAGCTCGGTCATCAGCGCGTCTAGACGCTCGAGGTCGACGTCCGCATCGTCCTGGTCCGCCGGATTGTCGAAGGCCCGCAGTGTGATCTGGTCCAGCTCGATCTGAGCGGCGCCGCCCCCGCGCTTATCGCGCTTCTTTCCGCGGGCGTGATCCACGAGGATCCGGCGCATCGCCTGGCTGGCCACCGACAAGAAGTGCGATCTTCCGCCTTCGGGAACGGCCTCCTGATCGACCAGCTTGATCCAGGCTTCGTTCACCAGGGCGGTGGCCTGGAGCGTGTGGTCGGCGCGCTCCTTTTGCAGGTGGGCGCCGGCGATGCCGCGTAGCTCGCTGTAGAGCAAGTCGAAGAGTTCGCTCCGGCGATCGGTAGCGCCCGCGGCGATATCCTTGAGGACGAGAGTGATATCGGGGAAGGTCATAATCACCGGTAAGACTAGCCGATGCCGTCTCCGCCCGAAATCTGCTGAACCATTTCCTGTAGGTAGCGCCCGACCCGAGACACGTGGTAGAGGTCGAGGTGGGTCGTGCCGCGCTCGATGTGAATCGACTCCTCCCGATGGTTTGTGCCAAAGCACCCGTTGTCGAAGTGCTCAAGGCGAAGATTCAGGATTCGCTCGTGATAGACCGGTGTCTCGGAAAAGACGCAGCGCACGTGGGGGACAGCACGGGTGACGGCTCGATACCAGGCGAGGAAAGGCACCGGGCCTTCCGCCTCGAAGGGCGCGATGATCTCTTGGCCGAAGTCGCGCAGGGTGGCGATGTCGCCGCGGAACTTCGAGATGATCTCGGCCAGGTAGTCGTAGAGGATGATCCAGTCGTCCAGGGACTCAGGCACTTCGCTGAACCCGCTGAGCCGCTCGAGGATCTGCTCGTCGCGCCCCTCCTCGAAGGCGGCCACCTGGGCGGTCACCTGGCAGGTCGCGAGCCCGAGGTTGGGCTCTAGCGGCAGCAGGCCGTCGATGGGGAGCGGCTCGCCATCGTCGATCTCTGCGATCATACGCATGACAAGGTCGGCGCCCGCCGAGTGGGCGGTAGCGATGGTGATGGACGACCCACAGTCGGCGGCCTTCGCCCGCATGAACTCGCGCAGCACGATGAGGTGATCGCGGATCGACAGCCGAAAGCGCACGTCGGCGTTCGGCTCGAAGCCGACCTGGGTCGGCGCCATGCCCCGGTAGGGCAGCGCCCGTAGGTGCTCTCGCCACTGGTTGTGATCGCGGCCCACGGCGTGCAAGAAGAACACGAGCGCGTCCGAGCGACGATGATTGTCGAGGTACTGCAGCTCGTGCCCAATCAGCCGCGGATCGAGTCGCTTGCGATCCAGCAGCCGGCAGAGGTCTTCTGTGATGCGGAAGCGCTCGACGCGCGGCTCCAGCTCGTGAACCTGAGCTCGCTGGCCAGGAGCTGACGCCTCTTTCTCTATCGCGTGGTGCAAGAGAAGCCGGCAGTCCCCCATGTGCTGCAAGCGATCACCTGGCGCCTTGGCCAGACAGAGCTTGACGAGGGTTCGCACCGAGTCGGGGAGTTCGTCGGGCAAGAGCGAAAAGTCCGGCTCGGCGCGGAGGGTCGCCGCGAAAATCTCCGCGAGCGTATCCGCTTGAAAGGGGGCCACCCCTGTCAGCATTTCGAACAGGACGACGCCGAACGAGAATACGTCTGCGTGCCGACTCGGCGCCTTGCCGCGCGCCTGCTCAGGCGCGAGGTACCCAGGAGTGCCCAAGATGGTTCCCCCCGCGATGGAAGAACCGCCCGAGCGAAAAGGGCTCCCTCCCGAAGTCGGGTGCACCACGGCCGACGGATCCTGCAGCGCTCGCGCGAGGCCGAAGTCCAGGACCTTGATCGCACCCGACGTCGACACCATCACATTCGATGGCTTCAGGTCGCAGTGCACGACGCCCGTGTCGTGGGCGTACTCGACGGCCTCCGCGAGGTCCCGGGCGATCACGAGCACGTGATCGAGGTCCAGGCGCGAGCGCTTGAGCAGCGTCTTCAGCGTGTCTCCTGGAACGTACTCCAGCACAAGGTAGTGCTGGCCGCCCTGCTCCTCGAGTCCATAGATGGCCGCGATGGAGGGGTGGTTCAGGAGGGCAAGCGTCTTCGCTTCCTTGAGAAAAGGCCCCATGCGCTCCTCGTCCGCCATGAGGTGCTGCGGCAACCCCTTGATCGCCACCTCGCGGTCGAGCTTCGTGTCCTGCGCCAAGTGCACGACACCCATGCCGCCACGGCCGAGTTCGCGCAGGAGAACGTAGTGCCCGACGGTTTGCGGTGACCCGTCAGCCTGGATGAAATCCGTGAGGCGCAGACTGCTCGGCGAGTCCTTGAGGCGGGCGTCCGCTTGGTCGTCGACGGCGAGGAGCGCGCGCACTTCCTCGATCAGCGCGGCGTCCCCCTGCGCCTGGTCCAACAGGAACGCTTCGCGCTCGGCCGGGACCACATCCAGGGCTTCGAAGTAGAGCTTTTCAACCTTGTCGTGCACCCGCGCATGATCGTCGAAACGGAGCGCAAGAACCGAAGAACCAGAGGAAAAGTGCCGGGAGTCTCCGCGGCTCCGACGCTGGCTGGAGCCGCCTGCTCCATAGGTGCCCCTGCGCTTGTGGACGAGGCTCCGAGCGCTTGGCGCGAAAGGACCCCTGAACGGTGAGCGGGGCAGGTCGTAGCCCTACAGGATCTCGACGCCCGCCGCGGTCATCTCCGCGAGTGCGGCGTCGATGTCGCCCGCGCTCAGCTCGACGCCGCGGCAGCCCTCGCTGAGGAGTCGTGTCTTGAAGCCCTCCTTGACGGCGTCCAGCGCGGTGAAGCGGACGCAGTAATCGGTGGCGAGGCCCATCACGTCCACGGCCGTGATGCCCTGGGCGCGGAGTAGGTCGCCGAGACCCGTCGCTTGTTCTCCGCCGTTGTCAAAGAAGCCGCTATAGCTGTCGATGCTGGGGCTCTCGCCTTTGCGGACCACGGCGTGGATGCCGGCGACGTCGAGGCTCGCGTGGAACGAGGCGCCTGGAGTTCCTTGGACGCAATGCACTGGCCAAAGGACCTGGGGCAGGCCAGCGAGCTCGATCATCTCGCCCGGCGTCTTGCCCGTGTGGGAGTCGGCGAAGCTGCCGTGACCCTTCGGGTGCCAGTCCTGGGTGGCCACGACAAGCTCGTAGTCCGGCATGAGTCGGTTCGCGACGGCGACCGTTTGGTCTCCATCGTC
>CALHGQ010000380.1 GCA_938030175.1 uncultured bacterium
CGTTCGAGATGACCACAGGCTCGCTCGGAGATCTCCATCCCGATGCTCTCGATAGCAGCCAACCGCTCAACGATCGAGCCAGAAGGGCTAAGGAATGCGTCGAGTTCCGCTGCGGTCGCTCCGCCGCGCTGGATCTTCCAGGCGATCGCCATGGCGCGATGTTGATCGACTGAGCTATCGAGGATCGACGCGATCGCGCTATCCGTGAACGGCGTGGGGTCAGCGTCCGCGAGCCAATGAATGGGAGCGGCCGAACTCCCTTTGCGTGCCATGCGCTCAGCCGTTTCGAGGAGGCATGGGAGTGCCACGTCACCGAAACCTCGCAGCGCATCCACATACACTCCAGCCTGCGATGAGCGAGTACTGCGCGCACAGGCTTGCTCCAAAGAAGAGCGCGCCTCTGGACCGCCGATCGATGCCAGAGCCGCAGCGCTCGCTCCGCTTAGCGGAAACGCCGCTCCCTCCGGGGATTCGAGAATCTTGACCAAGAATGGTACGTCCTGGGCAGATCCGATCTCGCCCAGAGCGAGGATGACCACCGACTGAACGTTCTCACTCCGTGCTTGGGAGAGAAGCTCAAGTGCAGTGGCTGGGCCGTTCTTGCCTAGTGATTGGAGGGACTCCACGAATCGTTGGAATTCCTCACTTCTTCGCACTCGCGCAACGCCCCGCTTGCGGACATCGAGCCAAGGGGCCTGGGTATGCACTGCATCGTCGATGAGCCTCAGTGAGTTCATACGGTCCGGAACCGTCCGAACTGACGCGATTCGCTTGATCTCAGGCAGACCGACTCTCGCGAGTGCGGTAACTGTTTGCCCGGTGAGTGATCTCGCGCTTCTCCTTGCTGCTGACTCCGCTCCAGCAGTTGGCGGAGCGCTGCTCTTCGACATGTGAAGCCAGCCCAGGAAGGCCAGAGCAGCCATTCCGCACAGGGCGACCATTGGGTACCGAGCTTCACCGCCGCGGTGCTTGAGGTCCTTACCAGGTGATCGCTTGGGTGATGCGGTCATAGCGTCAACGGTTTCGAGCTGGCCAGTGCTGGGCCCTAGGGGATAGGTGGATGCAGCGGGGTAGCAATGTCCAAGACCGGTAGGTCGGCCTTGGACATTCGTGCCCTTCCCTACGCGGACGTCCCCGCGGGTCGACGGAAGGTCATTACCGTGGCGGAGGCGACGATCAGCAGGCTGATGGCAGTCGCCCAAGGGAGGCTGAGAACAGGAGAGTTTCCAACCGGTGGGCGGCGGGTCCAGCTGCAAAGGCAGTAGGCATCGATCCCGTTGACCTTCGAAACGGCCTTGCTCGTGCACTTGCCCTTCCTAGTGTCACGGACGCATTTGGCGTCCTCGTTGCGGCACCTCTGTCCGCCTTCGTAGTAGGTGTCGTCCGGGATCGCCGTGCAGTCCCCTTCTCGCGGGTCCGCTACGACTGCGATGGCAGCGGCTCCGCTCGGGACAGGCGCGGCGTACCCCGCCCACGACGATGTCGCGGTTGCGAGTGTGAATCCGAATAGCTCTTCAGTCGTGAGTAGACCCCCGAGGTAAGTCTCGCCGGTGGAGGCCGCGACCGGAGAGAGGTAGACCGACTCCACGCAGGCGACGATGCTGTACACGCCAGCAGATCCGTTGAAGGAGAGCCCGCTCCACCGGATCTCGTCCGTATCGAGCCATCCATCCCCGTCGACGTCGAAAGGGGCTAGCTCTGTGAAGGGGTCAGCGCCGAGGGCTTGGAAGGATCCAGACGAGTCAGCGATTCCAATGAGGGAGTGCTCCTCGGCCGCGAATGAGACGGTGTCAGCGATTCCATCGCCGTCTAGGTCGGCGAAGGCGGTTCCGAGCGAGTTGACGGAGATTGAGCCCGTGAACCCGCCGGACGTGGGCGTGCCGCTCGGGTTCAATCCACCGAAGTCGGACACAACGACGGGGGTCTGCGGAGCCGCAAGAGCGGCTGATGTGGTCAGTGCTGCAGTGAGCACCAGGCGTGGGATGATCATCAGAATTTCAAACTGAGAAAGGGAAGATGCGCCCCTCGGCATCTAGATGGCTTCGATGACGGGGACTGGAGCGGCCCATGTGGCCTCCACCCCACGGGGCCGCCGCGAGCTTTGCGCGGCAGCCTTTCTTCGAATTTCTTTGGCAACCTGGCGAATCTGACTCGTGACGCAATAGCGCGGTTCCCATTCGCGGGACTCCCTCCAGCACGCCTGCGAGGAACGTGCCAGCCGAAGGGCGGTCGCCCATCTCGTTCTCGACGAGGCCGAAGAGGCAGGCAACCTTTCATCCGATACGTCGGAGCCCTGCTTCCAAAGAGACAGCATGGGGTCCCTCATCGAGCTACTATCGAAGCCTGTGCCCTCCCAGGGGGCGAGGCGTCGAGGCGCGGGTCATGACCTCGGTCGCGAGGCCACGGACAAGGACGGCCGCCAGGGTCAGGCCCAGGTCGAAGGGGCTCAGCTCGCAGAAGAGCATGGACTTCATCAGGCGGTGCTCGGGTTCGCTGACACCTATGAGGACCATCCAGCAGCCGGCGAGCACATTCGTCACCAAAGTGGACACCGTGACTTCCATTCGGTGCAGCTTCGGCGTCAACGGAGACCGCTTCGAGATCCAACGCCTTTCGCGGCGAGCGCCAAAAGAAGCTGGAACGCTGCAACGATCGCGCCGTTCGGCTTCGCTTGCCATCGAGTGAGTCGTCTCCGGGACCGCGCGACCGCACACCGTTAACCGGCCGTCGGCGCGCAGCGCTCGACGCGTGGGCTGAGCCATGACCCACGCGCTGCGGAGCCGGGCAGAAACCGCGCAGGAATCTTGTAACGGCTGGGAGCGTCTGCGGATGGAAGCAGAGCCTGGCGTCCCTCGGCGCCGTTTCTCTTTCTCTGACTCGCCCTATCGGCCCATGAACGTCCCTCTCAGTCTCTTGCTTGCCATCGGCACTCTCACGTGCACCTCGAACGCCTTCGCGCAGCGCCTGCTCATTCCAGACTCCGACAACGGCGCCATCATGGAGTTCGATCCCTTCTCTGGGGAGCTGGTACGCCCCCTCGCCATCGATCTCGGCGACGTCACGGGTGGAGCCGTTCGCTCTCCCACCGAGGTCATGGCTGGGCCCAACGGTGAGCTTTGGATCAGTGACCCAATAGCGGACACGGTCTTCCGTCTGTCCGGAGACGGAAGCACACTGCTCGGGACCGCCGCTGGTCCCTTGGATCAGTGCCGCGGACTCGCGCCGCTCGGCTCCGGTGCCCTCGTGGCGAACTCAGGAAGCAGCGGTGGGGCACCGGGCGACGTACTCGCCCGGATTGACGCCTCGGGTGCCTTGCTGAGCTCCACCGCCATCGGCGACCCCTTTGACGTAGAGCCGTTCACGTTCAACGGCGTCCCGGGGTTCTTGGTCTCTGACATCTTCGGCGAAGACATCGTCTTCGCCGACGGAGCGGACCTCTCCAATCAGACGGTCTTCCACAACTCCAACGGCGTGAGTGGCATCGACACTCCGGGTCAGATCCACGTCAACGGCGGGCGTGTCTTCGCCGCGGGCCTGTCAACACCCGTCGGTATCTACGAGTACGACAGCAGCGGCGCCGAGGTCGCTTACCGAAGCACCTCAAGCGTCGGCGGAGTGCGCGGCGTCTTCTTGCTCGGAAGCGGCAACCTCCTCTTCACGACCGGTTCTGGCGTCCACATCTACGACACCACAAGCGACTCGATCTCGACAGCGTTCCAAGGTCCGTCTGGTCAGTTCATTGCTTTCTACGCAGGCGAAATTTGCGACTGCAACAACTACTGCACGGCGAATCCCAACAGCACCGGCTTGCCGGCGACGATCTCGGCGATCGGAACTGGAAGGATCGCCGACAACGACCTGGCGCTCACCGCGTCTCAGCTCCCGAGCTTTTCCTTTGGCTTCTTCATTACGAGTCGGTCCCAGGGCTTCGCCGCCAATCCCGGTGGGAGCCAAGGCAACCTCTGCTTAGCGGGCAGCATCGGTCGTTACGTAGGCCCCGGACAAATTCAAAACTCCGGCTCAATGGGCGTGCTCAGCCTCGATCTAGACCTCACTCAGATGCCGCAGCCCTCCGGTTTCGTGTCGGTCATGCCGGGGCAGACCTGGAGGTTCCAGACCTGGTTCCGTGATACCGACCTGGGGATTCCGACGTCGAACTTCACCGACGGCGTCCGCGTGGTGTTCTTCTAGGCACACGGCGCCATGTAGGGAGCTATCACCCCAATGGGGCAGGGCCCG
>CALHGQ010000381.1 GCA_938030175.1 uncultured bacterium
GTGCCCTTGTTGACGAGGATCTTGGTCTCTTCTTTGGAGAGCTCGTTGTAGCTCGCGGCTTTGGTGGTCTCTTGCATCGCTGGGGTGGAGGCCATGGGAGTTTCGCCGGTGGCCGCCGCCACCGCTGCATCGGTGCTCGCGACCACGGCGTCGGCGACTCGGCCAGGCGCCTTCGCGACCTCGTCGAGGGGGGACGCGGCGGCATCGCCGGCTAACTTGGGGGAGGTCGTTGCGTCTGCGGAGCGGGCCGATGGCTCACTATTGGAAGCGTTACCGTTGGGAGCGTTGTTTTCCATGGGGTCAGCGGTGCAGCTCGCCACGAGGGCGGTCAGCGCGATCGATGCGATGAAGCGGATAGGAACCATGTGTCAGTCTCGTCGGGTCGGGTGCCCGCTGAGCCAGTTCTCAGGAGGACACGTAGATCATGGGCGTTCGTGGCCCACATTGGAACCAGAGGTTTCCCGCTGGCTGGCCCGGTATTCGTCCAGCCGGCGCCGAACGATGGGGGCGAGTAGGTAAAGTCCGAGTACGTTAGGAAAAGCGAGGCTCAGGAAGGCCATGTCGGCGAAGCGCTGGGCGCTCGATGCCTCTACGAGGGCTCCTGCGAAGACCACGCCCACAAAAACGATGCGGTACGGGGCGCAGAATCGCTCCCCGACGACGTGGCGTACGCAGCGCTCGCCGTAGTAGGACCAAGTTAGCACCGTCGAGAGGGCAAAACTGGTGATGGCGAGGACCAGTGCCATTCTGGACCACGGCTGCTGTTCCCCAGCCAGGATCAAGAGGGCGGTTGCCCCTTCCCGGGCTTCCATCGCTGCGATGACGCCCGGGTCAGTGCTCGATCCTGGATCGAGCACAAGGATCATCGTCGCCGTCATCGTGCAGACGACGACCGTGTCGAGGAAGGGCTCAAGGAGCGCAACGATGCCGCCGCGAATGGGCTCGTCCGTCGTGGCCGCCGCGTGGGCGATGGCGGCCGAGCCCGTCCCCGCCTCGTTAGAGAACGTCGCACGCGTCATGCCAGCGACGAGCACGCCGATGAATCCGCCGTACACGCTGTCCGCGTTGAGCGCGCCGTCCCAGATAGACGCCAGCGCACCGGGCACCTTTTCCGCGTTGGTCGCCAGAATCACCACCACGATCACGAGGTAGAGCGCGCACATGCCCGGGACCACGCGGCCTGCGACGCTCGCGATGCTCTTGAGGCCGCCGAGCGTGACGGCGCCGACGACGACGGCGAAGCCGAGGCCCAGGGCCCACCGGGTTCCCTCCATAGCCGGGAAGACCTCGCGCAGAACGGCCGTCGCCTGCGTGACCTGGAACAGGTTCCCGGCACCGAAGGAGCTGAAGATGCAAACAACCGCGAACACCATCCCGAGCACCTTGCCGAGGCCGGGGAGGCCGCGCTCCGCGAGGCCCGCAGGCAAGTAGTGCATCGGTCCGCCCGAGATGCGACCGTCGGAAGCGGTGACGCGGTACATCTGTCCGAGCGCGCACTCGGTGAACTTCAGGGTCATGCCAAAGAAGCCGCAGAGCACCATCCAGAACGTCGCGCCGGGGCCGCCGACCGAGATGGCGATGACGACGCCCGCGATGTTCCCAAGTCCGAGGGTTCCGGAGAGCGCCGTCCAGAGCGCTTGCGCGTGACTGACGTCGCCGTGGACGGAGGCGCCGCCTGACTTGTCGTGCCGGCCGAGAACCACCGCGACGGCGTGGCCAAACGCCGTGAGGTTGACGAAGCGCATCCAGATGGTGAAGACCAATCCGGCCACGGCGAGCCAAAGCACGAGGAGCGGAACGCCGAAGACCGGGACGTTGACGACGCTGTCGATGGCGTTGTTGATGGTGTCCAGGACGCTGGCTGATTCTGGGACGGCGTCCGCGGTGACTTCCGCGGCCGTGACCTCGGCGACAGGTGGGGGCGTGGGGTTCTGCATACCCATCGCTGCGGGGGAAAGGCCGCTCTTACCCCTCGTCTCTTGGGAAAACGAGGGCCCCCGCAGGCCCCCAGAATTTTCTCAAGATCGAGGGGACAATCGGCTCCCATGCCTTTCAATAGGTTTTGCCTACCCTGCTGCCCCTATGAACGATTGGTCCCACGATTACCGCGTACGGCGCCATGCCGTCCAGCGGAGCTTCGAGGCGCTTGAGCGCCGCGACGCGCCTGCACTCGCCCGCTGGCGCGACGAGTGCGGACTGTCGGCCATGGTTGAGTCCTCGTTCGACTCGCCGCGGGACGCCTTCCTGAGGGCCGTCATCGGAGCGGAGGAACTTCCCGTGCAACGGCTCATGGGGGAGTGGACGGTGCGCTTCGCCGAGCGGGTCAGCCAGGGCTGGCTTCCCCGCTACGTCCTCGACTGGTGGCTGGATCGCCCCGGCGCGTGGATCACGGGCGAGGTGCGGGTTCGATTTGGCGCTGGCATGGTCAAGAGCCTGCAGGCCGGCTATCGCCGCGTCGGGAGCGCACCGGCGGATCCGCTGGCGGTCGACGCGATGTTCACGGCCGCCGTCCTCGCTTCTGTGGACGCGAGTCACAACTATGACCCCGAGCAGCCCGTGGGCTCGTGGCTTGGGGGCGTGTCCTACAACACGGGCCGCGAGCTCGCCCGCGTCGAGTCCCAGCGGCCATCGGCCGGCCCATTGCCGCTCCCGATTGCGGACCTCGACCAAGACCGCTTGCCCGCGCGCCGCTCGGAGGATCTGGCGCTCGTGGACCTTGCGGACGAGCACGCCTGGCTGAGCTCGCGTGCGGCGGCTGGGAGTTCGCTCCCCGGCGAGCGCGTGATCATCGCGAATATTCTCGGAGGCGATCGTTCCGCCGAGGCCATCGGCGACGAGCTGTCGATCAGCGTCAAGCGCGTTTACAAGCGAACGGCCGCGGCGCGTTCGAGGCTGCGGGAAGCGCTCGCGAGGCTCTCCAGTCTGTGACGAAGTCTTCGTTCCCGCTATGGACCGCGATCACCGTGTTTGTGGGGGTGGCGGTCCTCTTGTTCGCGGTGCCCGGGGAGATCGTCCCCGACGTTGACCTCGCGAGCGGAGTCGATCGACGGCTCTGGATCGGATGGGCTCACATTGTGGTGCTGGGGGGGCTCTTTGTCGCCCGCCGCTTCGTCCTACGCATGGACGCGGTTCATCTCTTGCCTGCCGGGGACGCTGCGCGGGAGTCGTGGCGCCAGTACCAGGGCGGCCTCGACGCGCTCATCCTGCACTGGGTTGCGCTGTACGCCGTGCTCGTCTATGCGTGGACGCAGCCCGCTGGCTTTGAGGAGACGCCGGCCGGTCGAGTCGCCATGGCCTCGGTGGAGCTCTTGAACGCGGGGGGCGGCCTGATCTACTTCTTCCTGTTCTTTGTGCTCGACCGGCCAACGGTCGCGACGTCCGAGGATCCGGGCCGGGACGCGCGCTTCAAGGAGGCGTGGCTCACCGTCGTTTCGATCTCTGCCTTCGCCGCGTTCGGCGCCGCCCTCGCGCGCCTTGGGCGCGTTCCGGGGGAGTCCCTCGCGGAGATCGCACGCCACGGCTCACCGGTGGTGGTGGCCATCGGCATGATGTACCTCTTCGGCCGGTTCGATCGAGCGACGATGGGCGTGCGCCCGCTGGCCGTGGCCCCGCTTTGGGGATACGTGGCGCTCCAAGCCACGTGGGCGCGGGCGTCCGGGCCCCAGGATCTGGTGTCCACGGGCGTGTTCGCGCTGGCGTTCGGCCTGAAGCTGTACTTCCTTGTGCTCCAGTACTCGTGGGCGAAGGACGGACGACTTCAGCGCCGCTTAGAGTCCGACTAGCTATTGATACGTCACCGAGCTGGCGTCGCTGAAGTTGGACACCGCTCCAATAGGCAGGACAAAGTCGCGATGCCAGGTCTGATAGAACCAGGTCTCACCGCTCTGAACGGGGACGAGCCCTGTGGGGGTCGGCTGCTGTGTCAGGTCGATGTCTAGCTGGATCGTGCCCGTCGTTCCGGTGGACTGAATCTCGCCCGGACCGATGAAGCGACCGACGCTGCCGCCAATACAGAGGTTGCCTTGGGCGCCGCCCGGCATCTGCGTGAAGGCGGCCATCTGGCTCGTGATGTAGTAGGCGAACGAGTTGTTGGGCAGATTGAGCGTGATGAGCTTGTTCTCGTTCGCTGCGGCGATGGGGCTTCCGATCACAAGGGTTTGGCTGCGGAGCCCAAGGCTGTTGGGGACCACGACGCACGTCGGGCTGGGGGTGGAGATGATCCCGAGCGTTCCCGGGGTTCCATCGTTCGCGAGCTGCTGCATCAAGATGTCGCCGCCGTCGCTGCGGCTGTCGCTCCACGCCATCAGCGAGCCGCCCGCGAGTCCTTGTGCTCGGCTCAGGCGGCTCTTGCCGGAGGGCGTCGACGCGACGTCGAACGTAGGGACGAGCGTCGCGCCAGCCCCGTCGATCACGGTGCCGAAGATTCGGTCGGCTCCGAAGGACGGTGATTCCTCCCACGTGATAGTGGACGTCTGGGTCGCGGCGTCGACGGTGAGGGCTGGCGACGACGACAGCTGGGCGCCGACGGGGGAGAGGCTGACCCCTGAGTCGCCCCAAAGCCGCTGCCCGGTCATCGGGTCGAAGCGTTGGGCGGAGATGCCCCCCTGGGACTGGGCCGCGTTCTGCTCCCGCCAGGCGACGACGGGGAAGAACGTGCCTCCCACTTGGGCAACCACCGGGTCTACGCGCACGCCAGGGGTCACCGCGACCGGGACCCCGTTTGCCTGCCAGCGGATGTCGCCCGAGCTGTCAACGATCTGGGCGAAGCTCTGGAGCGACGGGCTGGATGAGTACCAGGCTAGGATCGATGTGCCAAGCAGGTCGGTCGCGAAACGCGGGAACGCGCCGATCTGAAGCGAGCCCGCAGTGAACACTGGGGTGAGCGCGGCGCCCCAGGGCAGGCCGCCGCCGGGCTGGATCCGCTGAATGAAGAGGTGGCGGGGCGAGGTGAAGCCGCCCGTCACATGGACCACCGAGAAGATGGCGCCCCCCGCGCCGCTGTGCATGTCGGCCAAGAAGTACGAGCCTGCTCCGGGTGTGAAGCTTTCGTCGACGGCTGAGGGCACGCCGTTCGCTTCGATGACGCGAACGCGCACGCTGGAGTTCTGGGTCCAAGCCACGAAGACTCTTCCCGAACCATGGGTAATGCGCGGCGAGGCGACGAACCCGTTGCCCGAGGTCAGCGTGATCCCTGCGGCGCCGTAGACGGCGGTTCCGTCCGGCCGGTATCGAGCCGCCGTGATCTCGACGGTGCCCGACGAATCATCGCGGAACGCGAGAAGTGCATCGCCGTTGGGCGAGACGTCGAGCCCGTAGTCCTGGGTCGACGAGAAGCTCCGATCCGCGACGAGAAGACCACCGGCGGGAAAGATCGCCTCCCCTTGGACGCTGTAGCGCTGGAGGCGAACATCCCATCCGCTGCCGATTCCGTCGAACCAGCTCACCCAGTACCCGCCGTCTTTCGCCGGTAGCACTTTGGGCTGGTTCTGGTCGGAGGCTGCGTCTGACGCCACCTGGTTGATGGATGTATCTGAACTCCACTGAGTGGCGGCCGGGGAGGCGCTGCACAGAAGCGCGGCAAGGGCGAGGGTCGTCACGGCGTGGGGAAGCATGGGGCGTCCGGGCTTGGGTGGTACGAAGTGCGTCGACTTAGTGTTCGGTGGCCCAGCAGATGTAGCCAGGAGAATCGGCGGCCAAACGAAGAAGGCCCCGCCGTGCTCCGTTGTGGGCTCGGCGGGGCCATTCGCTGGCGCTTTAGGGGCGTCGTCGTTTCGTTGGGGCTAGTTGATGCCCTTCGAGTCCACGTGCTCCACGATCCCGTCCGCGCGCTTGGCTGACTTCGCGTCGGCGAGGCGGAAGCCGCCGCTGGTGTTTTGCACGATGGCCGGGACCGACTTGCCGTCCTTCATCATCTCCAGCTTGAACGTTCCGTCCGGAGCGATGCCGACCGAGCCCATGGCCTTGCCGCGGGCGTCGTGGAACGTCAGCGACGGCGTGTCGGTGGCGTACGCGTTGATGGTGACGCGCGTCTTGTTCTGTGCGTCGCGCAACACGAAGCGCTCTGCCCAGACGATGTCGCAGAGCGTGGGGGCGGCGAAGCTCATCAGGGTGAGGGCTCCCAGTCCAAGGAGGGCGGCACCTCCGACGCGGCGCAGGCGGCGGTTGTCGGTTTCAAGCTGGGCGAGTCGGGCTTCGAGTTCCGTGTGGGTCATAGCGAGTAGTCCTTGCGGTGGTCTAGAAGATTGGATCTGGCGAGGGTGCGAGGAGTCCGCCCCCCGTCACACTAGCCCAACCCAAGACGGCTGAATTCGTAACCGCTCTCTTATGAGAAATACGTTCGAGGACAGTACGGAACCGGAGCTGGCGCCGCCTGCTCGCGCGCCCTGGCGATGACTTAGCGGTTTCTCTTGGATTTGTAGGCGACGCGGGGGCGGGCGGTCAGTTGAGGGCTTGGGCAGGAGCACCTCCCGCCCGCCCGTCCCTAACTAGTCCCCCTTCCTCTAAGGCGCTTGAAGCGCCTTTCTGCCATGAAACGCTCCCTCTACAGCGTCGCCCTATCGTCATCTCTCATGTGCCTGGCATCCGCCCAGGCCAATCCTCAGATCCAGGGGGCGGGCGTGCCCTCGGCGCCTGTCGCACACGACGACTCCAATAAGACGGGCGTGCCTGCTGCTCCTGTCCTGGTTCCGTCGACGCTCCCCGTGGAGCTCGGCGCTGAATCGAGCCCGACCCAAGAGCGGGTGAAGTCGGGCGATGCGGCGATCGAGAATGCCCTCCAAGGCGAGACTCGCCTTGAGCGGCTTCTCACGGCGCCGCTGGTGGCCTTCGAAGGCGATGAAGCCATCGTCCGCGCCCGTGGCTACAAGATGATTGCCTCGTCTGAGGGCTTCCTCTACAGCCCCGTCGTCGGCAACCAGCCAGACTCAAGCGTGCGGCTCTCATTGAACAGCGTCACCCGCGGAGGTGAGGCTCTGCCCCTTGCAGGCAACGTGTCTCTCCGAGACGTCTCTGGCCAGATCGAGGTCGATCGCGGATCGGTGGTCGAGGCCTACGACTACGAAATGGAGAGCGTCGAGCAGAAGTTCCGCTTTGACCAGCTCGAAGGCTCGGGTGACCTCGTCGTGACGATGGGGGTCGAGACCTCGCTCGCGATGTCCGAGGGGCCGAACGGACTCCGGTTCTCAGGGGACGCGGCGCAAATTGACTACAGCGCAGCGTTCGTCTACGACGCGACGGGCAAGAAGATGCCCATCGAGACCCGCTGGAACGCGGACTCGATCACGCTGACAGTGCCATCGAGCTACCTGAGCGACGCGACGCTTCCAGTGACGATCGATCCGGTGATCGACTCGTTCGCATTCGGCGGCGGCACGCTCGACGACTCCGAGCCGGACCTTGCATTCGATCGGGACGAGAACCGCTATCTCGTCGTCTTCCAGGACTATGTCACCGCTACGGACACGGACCTCTACTACTTCGCGGTGGAGCAGAACGGGACGATCGAGGCGGCGAGCTTCGGAGTTCTTGCGATCGGATCGACAGCCCACGCGAAGCCAGCGGTCGCCGTCAACGATGCGGCCGACCAGTTCTTGGTGGTTGCAGAGGCGCTCCCGTCCGCGGCGACGAACCGCCAGATCGAGGGTTTTCTCGTCGACGTGACTCCTGCGAGTTCGAGCGGTTATACGTCCGGAACCTCGTTTGTTATCAACGACGGCCCGGGCGGATTCGACTGCTTCAACGCCGACGCGGCGGGCAACACCTTTGGGTCAGTGAACGCGTTCAGCTACCTCGTGACGTGGACCCGGACGTTCTCGGCCACGGACAACGATGTGCACGGTCGGATCGTCACGAGCACTGGTGCGCTCACAACGGGTCGCATCAATATTGACAACTCTAGCGCCGACGACATTCAGTGCTCGGTCTCGTCCTCCATCGGTGACTCGTCGGTCGGTGGCAACTACTACAACGTGGTCTGGGTTCGCGACGACAACGACAACGAGCAGGGTGCCGTGTGGGCTCGACGGGTCTACTTCGACGGCACGTTCGCGGGTCCTAGCCCGTCAGCGGCGTTTGCGGTCACTGCGTTCACGAACTGCGTCAACCCCGTGACGACGTCCGCCTCGCTTGTGAACCTCGAAGTTACAGGGGAACGCTACTTCGTCGTGGCCTACCCCCGCGTATTCGGTGGACCCCAAGCGAGCATCTACTCATCCGTCATGACTTTCGGCGACGTCAGTGGCCCGTCGCAGAGCATCACGGCGATGGAGGACCTCGACATTGAGGAGGATCAAACCGACGTGGCCATTGCGTCCGACGGCGAGGGATTCATGCTCGCGTACGCCGAGCGATTCAGCGCTAACGACTACGACCAGTACTTGGTTTCCGGCGGCGTTCAAGATCGTCCATTCAACGGATTCGTCACGACCCTCTCGGAGCGTCACGTGAATGCGGCATTCAGCGGGGCGACCGAGAGAGGCGCTGCGATCGCGTCGCAGTACGACGGCAACGAGCGGGGGACTGGCTCCGAGGACGACGCATGCGTCGTGTGGACCGAGGGAGGAGACCCGTCGACCTCGCGCATCGAAGGCGTGACGTTCGACCTCCTCAACAACGTTCCGTTCTTTGGTGACCGTCCGATCGGGTCCCAGTACTGCTCGGCCGAGCTCAACGCGAGTGGCCGCCGTGGCTGGATCAGCGCAATGAGCGGGGATCAGAGCGTCGGAAACAACAAGCGCTTGGTCGCGATCGACCTGACCACGAATGCGTTCGGCTATCTGATCGCCGGAAGGAACTCGACCTTCGTTCCTAACCCTGGGGGCGCCGCGGGCAACCTGTGTGTCGCTGGCGGAGGCCGTTACGTGAACGCGATTGCCAACTCGGGAGTCAACGGAACGATCACCACGTCCGTCAACCCCTCCAGCGTTCCCCAGCCCAACGGCTTCGTGAGCATCGTCCCCGGTGAAACCTGGTACTTCCAGCTCTGGAGCCGCGACGTCCAGGCGGGATCGGCGACATCGAACTTCACGAACGGCGTGGCCATCACGTTCACGCCCTGATCCCGGAAGTACGATACCGGAGCCAATGCCGCCACTCCTGCCGACCTCGGGTCGCCAGGAGTGGCGGCATTGGCTCCAGTACCGTACTGTCACTTGCCGACGCTGCTCCCTCTCCATGACGATCGAACTCGAAGGTCCAAGGTTCCTAAGCTCGGCGGACGAGGAGAATTTCTTCTCCTGCCTCCACGCCCTGCCAGGATTCGTTTCGGTCAGGGGCTACGGAACGCGTTTGGAAGTCGTGGTGGAGGGATCCGATGACCTTGAGAAGACCCAAGCGCGCGTCGATGCACTCTGTCGTCGATGGGGAACGGTCATCGTTCCCCCAGAGTGACCAGTACCGTACCGTAGTGATTGTCGCCACTCCCAGATCGTTCACGCCCCCGCAGGCCTGGGGGCGGCTGCGTAGGCTTCGAAGCGTTCCGCTACTTCGCGATGAATAGCTCTGCGTCAGGGAGACTAAGGATGAACGCCACCACGGCCGTCGCGGCAGCGCGAGAGTCTGCGCCGTAGCCCGCGTTGTCGCGGTTGGGCTGGTAGTGGAAGGTTCCGTCGCCGCAGTCTGCGAGGACGAACCACCAGCGGTTCGCGGTCATCAGGCGGCGGAAGCTTGGCTCGTGCCGGAAGGCAGCGGCTGCCGTGTAGCCCATGCCCATCAGCGGCGAGCCGTGGGTATCCGGAAAGCTATCCGGGTTCTCGCCGATCATCGTTGCGTGACGCAGGGCCGTGGACTGGTGTCCAGGGAAGGGACTGAGCGCGTGGGCGAGGCCTGATGCTCCGGTCCGCCCCATGTCGGCCCAGTCCGTTTCGCTGGCGGCCTCATCGCCGTACCAGAGGTAGCCTGTCTTGCCGGTGCCGCGTTCCAGAAAGTCGTACGCGGCGCGGTGGCGGGCCTCGTCGACCTCGATGCCGCAGCGCTTCATCAGCGCGAAGGCGAGGGCTCCTTGCCCCGTCAGCATCGCGATGGGGCCATAGCCTTCGAAGCCTGGATTGTGACCCCAGCCGCCGCGCTGCTGCTCTGCATCCGTCGGGTAGCTGTCAGGATGTGACTCCTTGACCCGCTCGCTCACTTGGTCGAGGGACATGTACTGGGTGGAAATGAGGAAGTCGTAGATCTCCTGCAGCTCGCGGAGCACCCACTTATCCTGCGTGGCGAGGTACCACTCAGACAGGACGATCGCCGCGGACATGTAGCGCCAGTTGACCAGCTGAGCGTCGTTCTCCGGCGTGGTGTGCCTGCCGTGGAAGCGCGCGCACTTCTCGACGGCGGAGCGGTACTTCTTGTCGCCGCTGGCGAGCAGCGCTAACGGAGCGAACGTGTTGTGGACCGGATTACCGAAGCTCCCGTCGGGGCGCTGCGACTTGGCCACGGACTCCAAGAGCGAGCTGCGCAGCGACTCCGTGCGCGGGCAGTCGAAGGGGAACGTCTCCGAGAAACGAGCGGCCTTTCCCTGGACGCGGCCGAGCGGGATTTTGACCGCTACCTCCCTACCGTTCCGCTCGACGGTCAGCCGGAGCGCTGCTTTCGCCGAGCCGTCCGTGGCTGCTTCGAGCGCCGCCGCGAACTCGGAGACCGGGCCCGCCGCTCCGAACACATCCATCCCGTAGTCGTTCTGATGGGGGACCTCGAAGCGCGTTCCGCCAGCTCCAACGATGTGATCGCCGACTCGGACGCGACCCTCCGCCGGCCCGTCTGAGAACACGTGCCCTACGATGAGGTCCGTCGGGTGTTCGTCGTCGAGCTTCACCCGAATCCCGGTGATCCCGAGCTGGTAGAACCAGCCGTCAACCTCCGCGTCGGGGCCGCTGTCCGCCCGCGCGTTCCACGGTCGACCGTCGGGGAAGTGATGCACCTGTGCGCTGCCCAATGATACGGGTGCAACCGTAAGCACCATGAACGATGCGACCAGGAGCGCTGCGCCGCGACGCAATGCGTAGAAGGGGGACTGCATAGCAGCCATCCTACGCGAGTGAGCAGTACGGTACCG
>CALHGQ010000382.1 GCA_938030175.1 uncultured bacterium
GCGATCTTCTTTTGTTCGGGGAGGGGCGGGAGAAGCAGTGGCATGCCCAGAAACGCCGCCTTTGAGAGGTTCTTCATGCTGCCACTCGTCCCGGACGCACGAACGCCCAGTTCATTTCGTGCGCTGCGGGAACTGAGTAAGTACGACAGCCACTGCGGGTCCGTAGTGTGCGGCTCACACAGGTCAACGCGCCACAACCGGTCTGGCAGGAAGAGGTAAGGGTAGTCTCGTGCCACGTAGGCACTCTCACCAACGAGTGCTGGCGTGTTCATTCGACTAACGATTATCGAATCTGCTTTCGGACGAACGGTTACCCGCTCCTGCTCGTCTGGTAGGACGGTCTTATGCTGATGTGGCGAGAAGACACCACCGGACAGACAACTGGTCTTGAGGATACCGATCTCGCCTTCACTGCGCGGTCGATTCTCCGAGTTAACGGAGACACCGGCTCTCAACGCCTCAACATGCGCGTCAATTTTTGATTGCTGCCACCCCTCCGGTACCTCACTCGGCATAACCCAGCTCCCTCAGAAACCCCATCATCTGGGCCTCGGCCTGGTCGCGCTCGCCCAGCAGGGTCTGCAGCCTGGCGACCTCGGCGCGGACGTCGATGGGCGGCGGCGGTGGGTCGGTCTGGACGTAGCGGGTGAGGTTGAGGTTGAAGTCGTTGTCGGCGAGCTCGCTGGCGTCCACGACCCGGCAGAAGAGCTCGACGTCTTGGAAGTCGCGGACGGCGCCGGCGAGCTTATGCACGTGGTCGTCTGACAGAGCGTTTTGGTTTTTGCCTTCGACGATGTCCTTGTCGCCATTGACGATGAGGACCTTGCCGCGGCGCTCCTCGGGCTTGTCGCGGTGCAACACGAGGACGGCGGCGGGGATGCCGGTGCCGTAGAAGAGGTTGGGGCCTAAGCCGACGACGGCTTCGATGAGGTCGGCTTCCAGCAAGCCTTTGCGAATCTTGCCTTCGGTGCCGCCGCGGAAGAGGACGCCGGGGGGGCAGACGACGGCCATGCGGCCTTGGGGCTTGAGTGAGGCGACCATGTGCTGGACGAAGGCGAGGTCGCCGTAGGACTTGGGCGGGCAGCCGTAGACGTCGC
Source organism: uncultured bacterium (assembly GCA_938030175.1). GTDB lineage: Bacteria > Planctomycetota > UBA1135 > UBA1135 > Saltatorellus. Next base: position 1,098 of record CALHGQ010000382.1, read on the forward strand.
GGGCGAAGGGGTCGCCGGCCTTCCAGACGGCGTGGCCCCACTTTTTGAGCGAAAAGGGCGGGTTGGCGATGACGCGGTCGAAACGCTGGACGCTCTTGTCGCCGGCGAGGTGCTTGGGGTCGAGCAAGGTATCGCCGCGCTCGATGAAGGCGTCGTCGATGTCGTGGAGAAAGAGCGACATCTTGCAGATGGCCCAGGTGTTGAGGTTGCGCTCTTGGCCGTAGAGCGTCAGCGAGCGCGGGTTGCGGCCGTGGCGCTCCATGTGGTGGACGGCTTCGAGCAGCATGCCGCCTGAGCCGCAGGTGGGGTCGTAGACGGTGTGGCCCTCTTGGGGGTCGAGGATCTCAACCATCAGCCGCACGACCTGCTTGGGCGTATAGAACTCGCCGCCCTTTTTGCCAGCGTCGTCGGCGAACTGGGCAATCAGGTACTCATAGGCATCGCCGAGCATGGTGGAAGGCACATCGGCCCGGCGCAGGCGGTGCTGCTCGAAGTGCTGCAGCAGCGCATCGAGCAGGGCGTCGGGGAAGCGCTCCTTGTTGGCGAAGTCGACGTCCTGAAAGACGCCCTTGAGGCGCGGGTTTTCGTCTTCAATGGCCCGAAACGCCGTGTTGAGCTCGGTCCCGATGTCGACGGACTTGGCGCGGACGTCAGTCCAAAAGCAGCCCGCAGGCAGGTGGAAGCGGTGTTCATCGGCATCCCGCGCCAGCTCGTCATCGTCGTACTCGGCCATGCGCTCGTCGTACTCTTCCAGCCAGACGTCATTGAGCCGTTTATAGAAGAGCAGCCCAAAGATGTAGTGCTTGTAGTCGGAGCTATCGATCGAGCCCCGCAAGATGTCAGCAGCACCCCAGAGGTGACGCTCCAGCTCGGAGAGAGTGAGTTGGCTCATAGACGGGTCGTTCCCTGAGTTGGTGGTGTGTCGACGCCGCGACAGCGCCGATCATGACGGCCTTTAGCCGCAGGTCAAGGGTAGCCCCGAGGCCCACAGCGCCGCCGCACTGAACAGGTGTTTGGCTGCTTGGTCGCGGTCGACGGGTGGCAGCGTGCCAACCCGTTCATTCGTCACCGTCTGGCGAGCGGTCTCGGAGAGGCTGTGCACGACAAGACGCTCAGCTCTCCTTACGATGCCAGCGGGCCCCACGCCCTCTTCCGCGAACTTCGATGAGTCCCTCGTCACGCATCTGACGAAGCACATGCCGCACCATGTCTCGGCTCACTCCGGGACTGTCGGATTCGATGTCGGACACGGAGAAAGGGGCGAATCGGCGGGAGACGGCCTGTTTGACCTGTTCGGTCTTGGAACCCCGACCAGAGAGAATCGTTCCGACTCGCACCTCAAACTCGTCATAGGCACGGACCAAAGCGCCCCATAAGTAATTCAGCCATGGGTTAGGGTCATGGCAGCCTTCATGCCAACCTTGGGAGCTTGCTTCCAAGGCTTCGTAGTAGGTCTCCTTGGACTCTTCGACGATGCGTTCCAGACTGATGTAGCAGCCAACACGGTAGTCGAAGTGGTAGAGCAGCAGCAGCGTCAAGAGCCTCGCCAGGCGGCCGTTTCCGTCTCTGAAAGGATGGATGCAGAGGAAGTCGAGGATCGTCAAAGGCATGACAATGAGAGGGTTGATATCGTCAAGCTCTACCGCTCGGCGAAAGCCCGCTACGAGTGCGTTCATTGCCTCGGGCGTTTCGATGGCTGGAGTTGGTTTGAAGCGGACGCGCACGACGGCACCGCTTGGTGCTCATGGGACTCATGGATGAGGTTTAGAGCGTCCCGGTAGCCTGCAATTTCTTGCTCGGACCGGTCCCGAGGCTCAGAGGTCTTTCGAACAAGAGCCTGCACCCGGCCGGGGCCAGCGACAACACCCTCGATCCGGTTGGACGACTCGCTGGACTCGACGATCGCCGTCTCGCGAAGGACAGCCAGCTGCTCTGGAGACTGAGCCACAAAGAGAGCTTGGCGGCCCTTAGCCTCACCCAACCGCTCAATGGTCGCGAGCTGGCTGGAAGAAAACCTTAGGGCTCGCAAGTAGTGTTGAGTGAACGAGTGCATCCAATCTCAATTAGCAGGTAACGGAGACTCGCCAAAGGGGTAATGAAACATCGTTATTACCGGCTTTAGAGAAGGTGTTACCTATTAACGGCCTGAGTCGGTGGTGTGTTGAGACCGCGATCATGACGGCCTTGAGCCGCAGGTTAAGGGTGAGCCCCGCGGCGCACAACGCCGCCGCACTGAACAGGTGATTTCGCATGCGAAGAACACCGACACGGCCCACCCCACAAGCCCTGGGGTCCAGAGTCGCCAGCACTGGGGACTGTGGACCCTGGCGACCACCGTCGCGTTCAATCGACGAGTTCCGCCGATCCGCGTGAGATGACCATACGGACGCACAGATCACTCGTATCTTCGGTTGGCACAGGGCTTGCTTACCTTTT
>CALHGQ010000383.1 GCA_938030175.1 uncultured bacterium
GGCATGCCATTGACGAACTCCCCCTTTCGACGACCGTTACGCGTCTTCCACTGAACTATGCGGACCCGTCTCACGCTCCTGCCGTTCCTTATCACGGCCTCGGTTGCCTGCCAGGCTTCCGACCCCCAGAACGCGCCGAGCGACCCTATCGCCAGCGGTGTTTCCTCCACTCCTAGTGCCGAGCTGTTCACAGCCCCGCTGGAGGCCAGTTCCACCTCGCAGGTGAACATGGCCCTTGCGGCGAACGTCACCGCCCCGGCTGCACAGTCGGGCGATGACAGCTTCGGCCTCGCGCAGATTCGCATGCAAAAGAGCCGCGCGCTCTCGACGCAGTTTGCGAACCTCGCGGAAGAAGCCCTCAACCGCGGCGACCTCAAGGACGCCGTCGAGCAGTTCGCAAGCGCGATCGAGCTCGATCCGTCGAACGAGGCGGCCCGCGAGGGCTTCCGCCGCGCGCTGGCGATGCAGGGTGACCCCCTCGCAACCGCCGACGAGCAGTTCCAGTCGGACGTCGTCACGATGGAGGTTCGCGAGGCCATGGCGCGTATGCGTGCCGAGGACTTCTCGAACTCCGCGCGAGTGGCTCTGGAGGCCGGCGACTACGAAGCCGCCGTCCAAGGCTTCCGCCAGGCGGAGACCATCCTCAAGCTGAACCCGCTCATCGCCACGAACTCGCTCGACGAGCAGATCATCCGCGGCGAGCTCGAAGCAGCCATCAACCTGCGCACCGAAGCCCAGGCGATGAAGCTTCAGCGCGAGCGCGAAGAGGCCGAGGAGCAGGTCAACCGCATCCAAGCGGAAGAGACCAACCGCCTCGAGAACAAGCTGCGTGAGTACTACCACCGCGCAGACCGTGCGTTCCGCGCCGAGAAGTACGCCGAGGCCGCCAGCTTCGCCGATCTCATTCTCGTTCGGGACCCGAGCAACCAGATGGCCAAGGAGCTCCGCGACATTGCTCGCGAGTCTGGCCACGCCAAGGTCTCCAGCCGCCTGCGCCGCGACTACCGGGAAGCATGGCTCCGCACGTTCGACGAACTGCGCACCATGGACATCCCCCAGGTGGACACGCTGGTGTTTGACATCGACCGCTGGCGCGACGTTGTGGACCGGAGCCCGCTCTCCGAGCTTCAGCTCGAAGCCGCTGCCGACCCCGAGCGTGACGCCGTGATGGCCAAGCTGAACCAGATCCTGGTTCCGGCACGCTTCGACAACGAAGGTGACGGCGTTCCGCTGGCGAACGTCGCTGACTTCCTCCAGCAGCAGTCGGGCATCAACTTCCAGCTGAGCACCTCGGTCAAGGACCTCGACGAAGAGGAAACCGCCGTCAAGCTGCAGCGCTCCGAAGGCAGCGTCCGCCTGGTCCTCGACCTCATCGGCGAGACCGTCCCGGAAGTGGCATGGAAGATCGAGGACGGCGTCGTCCTGTTCGTCACCGAGGAAGAACTCGTCGGCGGCCAAGTCAACGCGACCTACTCCGTGGCTGACCTCGTGACCCCCATCCCGGACTACGCAGCGCCCGACATCAACGTCGAGCCGTCGCAGGGCCTGGCCCTTCCGGAAGAGGACATCGAGGAGCGCGAAGCCAACGTCATCGGCATCTCGCAGCTCGAGGAGCTCATCCGCAACAACGTGGCGACCGCCACGTGGGAAAACGATCCCGCCAACTCGGTGCGCGTGACGGAGCGCGGCCAGATGGTCGTCAGCCAGACCCCCGAGGTTCAGCGCCAGATCGTGGCCCTCCTCGAGGACCTGCGTGAGTCGACCGGCATCCTCGTCGACATCCAGGCTCGCTTCATGCGGGTCGAGGACAACTTCCTTGAGGACATCGGCGTGGACTTCCGCGGCCTCGGCCAGCCTGGCCTTGGTGTCGACAACCAGGAGTTCAACGACTTCGGTGACGGCTCGTCCGAGCTCGGCAACGAGATCGGTCGTACCAGCGACATCGGTGCGTTCTTCGACGACGGCGAGGACGGCAACTTCAAGGCGCGCGTCGAGGACCTCTACGACACGCAGCTTGGCACCGACGACTTCCAGGCATCGGGTGGACTTTCCTTCCAGTGGGCGTTCCTCAACGACCTGCAGATGGAGCTCATCCTCCGCGCCGTTCAGAAGAGCGAGCGGATCGAGACGGTCACGGCACCGCGCATCACCGTCAACAACGGCGCGCGCGCCAACGTCTCGGTGTTGAACCAGGTCGCCTACGTTCAGGACTTCGACGTCCAGATCGCCCAGGCAGCGTCTATTGCTGACCCGATCATCAAGGTCATCCAGGACGGCGTCATCCTCGACGTCCGCCCGGTGGTGTCCGCGGACCTGCAGTACATCACGCTTGAGCTGCGCCCGACGATCGCTGAACTGCAGAGGCCGATCCGCGAGCAGCCGACCACGCTCGGTACGCAGAACTCGGTGACCATCCAGCTTCCCGAAGTCGAGATCCAGCGTGTCCGCACCTCGATCCCGATCCCGGACGGCGGCACCGTGCTCCTCGGCGGGCTCAAGGAGTCGACGAAGCAAGACGTTCGCTCCGGCGTTCCGCTGCTCAACAAGATCCCGCTCATCAGCGCGCTCTTCGAGCGGAAAGGCAACTTCATCAGCAACCGCAAGCTCCTGATCCTGCTCAACGCGCAGATCGAGATCCCGTACGAGCAGGCGCCCAGCGACGCCCAGCTTGGCCGCGACCTCTAAGGGACCCGAGCGTCTCTAGACGCGCTTCCAACCGCCCGATGACCCCCGCGGTCATCGGGCGGTTTTTCTATGCCTACCCCGCCGGACGCTGGCCTACCACCGCGCCGCTGGCCCGCGATCCGCGCGATGGTGAGCCCGCCGTGGGCAAGATCCAGTGAACCGATGACGAGGCCCTACGTTCCCTGAACTGGGGACCGATGTCCCCATGGCCTAAGAGCAATTCTCGCCGCTGCCGAGTGAAGCCAGACCGATGCCGCCTTTGCGGCACCGGCGGCGTCGCTCGAATCAGCGGCGTAGGACGCGATCTGTGCTTTCCCAAAGGAAGGCACGTCCCGTATCCTGTTCGCCCCTTCCCTGCTTTTGCGGCGAAGTTGCCGCACGTACTGCGTCACCGCCCGGATGGGCCTGACTAGGGCCCCTATCCGTTTCCCCGGTCGATCACGTTCCAGGAATCCACCCCGTCTCCAATGCGCCCAAACGCTTTGAACCGACAGACTTTTCTCCCCCACACCTCCTCCACCCGTGCACGGCGCAAGCTGCTGACCCCGGCGATAGCCGCGCTCAGCTGCCTCAGCCTCTTCGGGTCGACCGAGCTTGCCTTCGCCCAGTCCATGACGGACAAAGCGGTGGAAACCGAGATCGAGTTTGCACGCGGCCTCGCCCGGGACTGGGCGTTCGTGGACATCGCCCAGAGCGTCCTCGACGACGTGGGCAAGGCGGATCTGTCGGAGCGAATGAACGAGGAACTTAGCCTCGTGCGCTGCGAAGTGTTCACAAACGGCGCGCGCGCGACGTTCGATCCGATCAAGCGGAACGAGCTCCTGGAGAAGGCCATTGAGGCCTACGACCAGTACATCGCCGAGAACAAGTACGCGTCCAACCGACCGGAGGCCGAAGGGCAACTGATCGATCTCTCTTTGACCTACGCGAAGAGCATCGACATTTCGCTGAAGGACGCTGTTGGCGAAGAGGCCGACACCCTGCGCGAGAGCAAGGTCGCGACCCTTGAGGCCGCCATCGCCCGCACGGAGTCGCTCATTGAGGAGATCAACAACCTCCCAGCCGACGAAGTCGACACCGAGCAAAAGACCCGACGCCTGGTACTCAAGCTGCAGAAGGGTGACATCTACTCGCGCCTGTCCAACTCGGTCGAGGAAGATGTCGTCTTTGCGGAGAGCGCTAAGGAGGAGCTTGAGGAGCTCATCTTTGCGGCGGGCGAAGGCACCGAGATCGCGCTCCGCGCCCAGATGATCATGGGCGACGTTTACCTCTCCCAGGGCGATCCGGAAACCGCTCGGGAGTTCTACAAGGGCACCATCGAGTCCGTGATCCCGCTCGACGAAGAGTACCGGAACGATCCCGAAGGCCTCGACTGGAAGAACGTCCCGTTCGACATCAAGCAGAAGCGATTCCAGTACGTGGAGCTTGGCCTTCCAGGCGTTCAGCGCACGTCGCGGACCCTCGGCGAGCCCGAAGTCGGCATCGAGTACGCGCTGTTCTTCAACAACCTCTACCGCAAGGAGGGCTTCCAGATCTCCTCGCTTGGCTACGCTGCGATGCTCGAGGTCGCGGAGACCTTCCTTGAGGGAGGCGGCTTCCTTGGCGGCAACCCGGCCGAGGGCAACGCGGCCTGGTACGCGACGGAAGAAGACCTGAAGGCTGCGGGCGTGAACAAGCGCAACCGCCGCAGCGCGGTCCAGTTTGCCCTCGACCTCGCCCAGCAGGTCGCCGAAGAAGCGCGCGGCACGCAGGCCGGCAAGGAGGCAGGCATCCTGCTCGACAAGATCAACGAGCGCCCCGAGGTGGAGCTGCCCATTAGCGCCATCCTGGACGCCGCCGAGGCCAAGGCCAAAGAAGGCGACCAGGACGCGGCGATCCAAAACTTCTACCTCGCGCTCTCCCGCATGGATGAGCTGCCCAAGGTGGACCGCGACGAATTCGGCGCCCGGACGTACTACGGTCTCGGCACGGCTCTTCGTTCCGCGGACCAAGATCTCGCGGCTGCGATGGCCTTCCGCGAGGCGATCGAGAACTACCGCGACGACACGTGGAACGCGAAGAACGCCCAGCGCTTCAACTACACGGCCAAGGCCTACGCCAAGGAGTCGGGTGGCAACGGCAACGCAGTCATCGACGCGCTCGTCACCGAATCTGAGAACCGGGTGATCCAGTACCCGAAGGACGGCGGCTCCGCCGACCAGATCATCTTCTCCCAGGCGGAGAAGGAGCTGAAGCGCGGCAACTTCGACGCCGCCATCGCGAAGTACCGCGAGATCAAGCCCGCCGATGGCATGTACGAGCCGGCGATCGTTCGGATCGGCCAGTCGATGCTTCAGCTGCGACAGTTCCGCGAAGCCCTCGCTCACCTCGAAGGCTACATCAACGACTACGCCAAGAACCCGACGAACGACCCGACGACGCCGAGCGCCGAAGAGCGCCGCCGTCAGTCCCTCGGCAAGGCGATCTACAACGCGGGCCTGATCGAGCAGATCATCGCCGGATCCACCTACAAGAAGTCTGAGAACGCCGACGCCAGCGGCTACGAGGCCGTCGTCACCCGCCTCAAGGACTTCCAAAGTGACTACGGCGGGATGGGCTCTATCGCCATCAAGTGCCAAGGCATGCTGGCTGGCGCCCACGCCAAGCTCGGCAACACGGCCGAAGCGGAAGCCGTCGTTCAGGCGATGATCGCCTCGGACCCGGATAGCCGCGAAACCGCTTCCGCTGCGCTGGACCTCTTCCAGGCATTCAAGAACCGCCGCGACGTCCTCCAGACCGCCGACACACCCGACCCAGAGGCCATCGCCGCTGCGACCCTCGACATGGCCAAAGCCCTGTCCGTGTCGAACAGCATCACGCCCGGCGTCAAGTACAACTACTTGCGCAACGAGAGCATCCTCTGGCTTGAGATCGACCGGTGGGCGGAAGCACGCGCACCGCTGGAGAAAATGGTCGCTCGGTTCGCCGAGGACGAGGAGCTTGGCCCGAAGGTCGTCAAGCAGGTCGTCCCTGACCTCGCAGAAGCCATGATCGAAACGGGTGCCGTGACGGAGGCCAAGGACCTCCTGTCCCCCTACGTGATGGGTGAGGAGCCGCCGCTTGCGACGCGCACACCCGTCATCCTGATGAGCCGCGCCATGGTTGGCTCGATCGTGGGAAGTGGAACCGCCGTCCAAGCGACACCGGGCGCTGGTGGTACAGAAGAAGAGTTCGAGTTCATTACGAAGAAGCTCGACACGATCGAGAACAGCATCCCGTCGTGGACCGCTGAGTGGTACGAGGCAAAGCTCGCCGCCGTCTACGCCTACTACGTGTGGGGCCAGGACAACGGGAAGAAGCTTGAGACCTCGAAGCGCCTGATCGACGACATCATGTCCTTCATGGACGGCGACGCGAGCTTCCAGCTCGTCGACGACGCTTGCAACCTCGAAGAGGTGGACCCTGCGCTCCGCCGCCGCCTCGGAGGCGGGGTGCTTTCGTCCCGCTACCGCTGGCTCTACTCGAAGACGCGCTAAACCCGAGAACCGCCCCCCCCAGCGGTTCTCCCCCCCTCACTCACACCATCCCGCTCGGACCTCTTCCAGCGCACGACATGTCTCAACTCAACTCGAACCGCCTTGCGTCGAACCGCCAGGCACAGCGAACACGCGCCGACCACGCCATGGGCCTACTGAACCGCGCGACCCTTTCCGTGGGCGCAGCCGCCCTGGGCCTTGCCCCCATCGTTGCGGCCGCCGGAACCACCGCCGCCGTCACCACGGTCGCAGCCACCGCGCACCCCGCGGCCCAGGTGGCACAGGCGGACAAGATCTTCTCGATCGATAAGAAGACCGGCAAGGTCAAGGCGAGCTCCGGTGTCGTCACCGAAGCGGACATGGGCGGCATCAAGTTCACCGACCGCGCCGACAAGAGCTCGAACCTCAAGGCGACGGCGGTCGTGCTGATCCAGTGGGGCGGCGTCCCCAGCTCGTTCTCCGATGCCGAGACCTATGCGGCACGCGGCGAGTGGGAATCCGCAGTCACAAACTTCCAGAGCGCAGCGACGGACCTCGACGCGCGTCCCTGCGTCCTCGCGGCCGCTCGGGTCCGGTCGATCGAGTCGATGATCGAGTGGGGTGCGTCCGATCCGGCGCGCTTTGCCGATGCGATCTCAGAGGCCGACAAGTTCCTGGCCGACCACGGAACGGACTGGGCGATGCCGAAGGTGCGCAGCCTGAAGGCACGCGCAAGCTGGCTCAGTGGCGATGCCGCCGCGGCACGCGACGGCTACAAAGGACTCTTCGAAGCCGGCAAAGATGGCGCGGACGGATACTCCCCCATCATGGTGGCCGAGGCCGCGTTGGCCGCGGGCGAAGCCGCTCTCAGCTCGCCGGAAACCTCCACTGCCCGCGAACTCTTCGATGCCGCTGCGAACGCGTTCAGTGCGATCGACAGCAGCGATGATGGCATTCGCGCACGGGCAACGGCTGGTGAAGAAGTGGCGCGCATGGCATCGGCCAAGTCGTTGCTCGCGAAGGGCGATCACGGCGGCGCAGCGAGCGCCTTCGAGTCCGCCCTCAGTGGCGCGAAGACCTCGGCGGGCAAAGCAGCTGCCAAGCTCGGACTGGGGCTCTCCCTCCTCGGCAAAGGCGAAGTGCAAGCAGCACAAATCGAGCTTGGCTGGGTCGCTGGCCTCGACCACACCAGCGCAGACCGCCGCGCGGCCGCCCTCCTTGGACTCGGCCAAGCGCTGATGGGAGCTGACGGCGGCGCGACTCTTGCCAAGGCCTCGCTTCAGCGGGTCAAGGCCGAGTATGGGACGACCCCCTCGGCAGCTAAGGCGATCGAGCTACTGAGCGGTCTCTAGCGCTGCGGGCCGCCGCATCGCCCTTCTGCATAGCCTAATGGGCGACGCTCCGCGCCGCCCTCTGGCGAATGGCCTGATCGAGCCCCCGGAATGGGGAATCGAACCTGCAAATACGGGGTCGCCCAAGAAATCTTCGGCGTCCCCCGGTAGCCTTTCTCCGCGAGAGGGTTAGCCCAGGCGAGCCTCGGCCCTGTGCTCCTCGTTTTGGCCCAGTTTCGAGCCCCCGTCTAGAGATTCGCCCCGGACGTTTCGCTCGACGCCATCTCCCGGCACAATCCCTCGGCACCAATCTCATTGCATTCATCGCATGGGCGCCAGGCACCACGCCTGCCCACGCGACGTTCCCCCCCCTCTCTTCGATTCTGACCGAGCCCGCTCGACGTCTCTCACACGTTGCGCACTTGGCTCGAGCCACCTGCGGTCATCCCCGGGAAGACCAATCCTCCCGAGCCGCTCCCCCAGCCACTACCCATGAAACGGAACACCATCCTGGCCCGCGTCCAAAGGGCCGCTGCCCCCGCGTTCGCGTTCGGCCTCACTTTCGTTGCCACCGCGACGCCCTCCCTCGCCCAGAAGAGCGAGAAGAGCTTTAGCGACGTCTTCAAAGACGCCGGCCCGGTCGGACTTGTCATCATGCTGCTCTCGGTGGTCGCGCTTGCGCTCATCATCGAGAACATCGTCTCGCTCAAGCGCGACAAGCTGGCACCGCCGGAGCTCATCGACGAGGTCCAGGCACTCTTCGAAGAAGAGAAGTTCCAGGAGGCCATGGAGCTCTGCGAGGACGAGCCCGGCTACTTCACCCGCGTTTGCGGCGCTGGTATCGCCAAGATCGGCCACCCCTTCGAGACGATCGAGAAGTCGATCGAGGAGATGGGCGACGAGGAGTCGGTCAAGCTTCACCAGAAGATCGGCTGGCTCAGCCTGATCGCCAACGTGGCGCCCATGATGGGTCTGCTCGGAACGGTGTCCGGTATGGTCGGCGCGTTCAACGCGATCGCCTCCTCCGGTGGCCAGGCCTCCCCGGCCGAGCTCGCCGACGGTATCTCCCAGGCGCTCCTGACGACCCTCTTCGGTCTGATCGTCGCCATCCCGACGACCGCTGCCTTCGCCTTCCTGCGCAACCGCATGGTGCGCACGATCATCGAGGTTGGCGCCATCGTCGAG
>CALHGQ010000384.1 GCA_938030175.1 uncultured bacterium
GAGGTCGGCGTGCAGGCAGCCAGACTCCCCAAGGACGGTATAGAACGGCTGCTCCGCAAGCTCGGCGCCCTCGCGCAGACCCTCAACGCTGATGAGCCGTCGCTCTGGGGCAGGCAAGCGGAGAATCGAGTACGCGTAAACCTCCCGGCAGATCCTCTGACCAAAGGCGACGTGAACTCCCGGGGCAACGGCTTTCGGCACGAGGATGTCCTGTCCCACGGGCGCCGAGGCAGACCATTCAGAGACCTTAGGGCCGGTTCCGAGTTCCATGGCGCTGGCTGTCCATTCGGTCGCGTCGAGGCACGTCACGAGCTCTACCCGAGTCTCCCCCCTTGCAAGAAAGGCACTCTGTTCCACGGGCACCTTCGCTGCATCCGTCGAGATCAGGAAGCAGCGATCGAAGCTTGCAGGACTCTCTAACACCAGCGCCCCAAGGGAACGTGGTTTGCCCAAGACCACCGAGCCCGCGTCAACACGGAGCAGGCGCATGTCCCATTGGGACGAACTCAGCTGGGCACGTCCGATCCCGAGTGGCCCCATATCGTCCGTGACCTGAAGCGGCAGGAGCATCGCTGTGTAAGCATCGAACGTCGAAACAACGAGGCTTCCCTGGGCCAGGTCTTGGCGGGATCCCCTGACGTCCGCTTGATAGAGCCCCGTGCTAGCGTTCAGAACGGCGGGGCACCTCCTTGCCCCCGACGGATCGCTGGGGATCTCGATGAACAAACGAAGCCTCTTCGGCATGGCGGGCCAATCCGCGCGAACGTCGACGGTCAGCAGCCAGTTGTACGCCTTGTTCCAGCTCCGCGTCTCAGCCGCTACGCGATCCGGCCCGCTCTCCTCCGGCAAAGGTTCCGACACCACCGTCCCCTCGCGACCGACACCTTGGGGCGTCGTCGCAGGCAGCGGCACGTCGTCCGTCTCCGTAGCCGCACGGATCGAGGTCCTATCACGGCGGACCTCCGGCTCCGGACTTAGCCCTGTCCCCACCGAGCCGAGGTAGGCCGAGACGAGTATCGCCCCCACTGCGACCATACCCATGACTCCGATCCGATCACGCCATGTCATTGCATCCACCTCCCTCCAGCGCGCGAGCGTCCCCGTCTGTGGGACCCAAGCCAGGTCTCGACGCCCGCACTACGGGCGGCCAAGGGGAGGGTTACGGAAAAGCCCAGAGGTTCTGGCGCCCACCCTATGACCCACGCACCGCACAGCCGGCAGGCCGCTGACCGTGCCGCCAAAGACGAACGGGGTCACCGTGACGCGATCAGGCGCGGCGGCAAAGGCATGGACCCCTTCCGCGGTAGAACTCCGCGAACACGGGATTCCAGACGGCGCCCTTCGCTACTCGTCGTCCGAAGCCGACGCGAGGTAGAGGCTGAGACTGCCGCCGCCCTCGGATTGGATCGACAGCTCTGCGTTGTCCGTCTCCCGCAGCCAGATGATCCGCGCGAAGACCGTGTCGTCGAAGGAGACGCTGCTCCGTCCGGACGAGGTGGCCCACGGGCCGCGGCGCACGGCGGTGCCGGGGAGGTTGCGCACGGCCACCGTGGCACCTTCGAGGTCGCCTGCCCCCATCAGGGTGCCGGCGAGGGAGGTGTAGACGTCGACGTCCGGAGCGGGCCCGGCCTTGCGTAGCCAACCGCCCGCGCCAGGGGTTTCAGGGGCCACGCCAGCAAACAGCTCGCGGGACACGACCTCGAGGTCGTCCGAGGGCACGCGCCCCTTCAGGATGAGGTCGCCGAAGAGGAACGTACTCGGGTCCTGATCCGAGGTCAGGCGCACGCGCAGGGTCGAGGTGCCGTCGGCGCGGTCGTCCCAGGAGCACTCGCTCCCGAAGAGCGTGAAGTTCTCGAACGAGCTGCCGAGCTGGAGCGACTCGAGGTTCTCCAGGACAGGGATGTCCTGGATGCTGAAGCTCGCGGAGACGGCAGCCGGGGTCGTGACGGGCGTCGTGAACTTGGCCGGGCTCGGGAGCGCCGTGGCCGCGACGATCACAGCCGTCGCCACGACCGCAGCGATGGGACCGCTACGGACACCGCGGGTGGTCGTGGGCACGTCACCGATGCGCGGTGCGGCTTCGACCATGGGCTCAGCCACACCGCCGAAAGAGATCTCCTGCTCGTCCATAGGGGCGCTATCGAGCGGATCCCCACGAAACCTAAGAGTGGAAGGGCCAAAAGGGGCCCGGAAGGCCCTCCCGAGGCAGAAGAGCGCGCTCAGGAAGCCCGGTAGGCCCCTAGGAGGTCAAAGAAGAGCGCTAGGGCCGCCTCGGCGTCCGGCTCCTCATGGCCGATCGCATGGGCAAAGCCGCACGCCGTGGACCACCCCTTCTCCTCGCGGAGCCACTCGTTGAAGCTCGCCGTGTGGAAAGGCCTGCCCTCGACGTCTTCCTCGAGGTCATGGGACCACAAACAGGCTTCGTACCCGTGCAATATCATCGAGAGCTGCTCCAACGAGTGGTCCACCACGAACATGCCCGGTCGCTCCTTGATCTGATCGAGGAGGTCGTAGATATCGCCGCGCCGCGCCAAAGCTACTTGCTGCTCGCGGGGTCAGGGGAATTCACCAGCTTCTCGCACGTCCGGAGCATCGACTCGATGTCCATGTACGGCAGGTGACTGATGTCGTGCCAGCGAAGGCGTCCTTCACTGTCCACGAGGTAGGTGCCGTGGAGCGCTGTGTCGGCGAAGTCATCAAAGGAGTGGTACGCCTTGAACTGCGTGAGCTTCGGGTCGCACAGGATCGGGAACGAGTAGCCGCTCTTCAGCGGATCATCCCCCATCGACACGCGCAGCTCCTCGGGGGTTTGCAGCCCGATCGCCACGATCTCAACGCCGAGCTCCTGGAACTTCGCCGCGAAGGGCTGAAGAGCCTGGAGCTGCTCGAGGCAATGAACGCATCCAAAGCCGAGGAAGTTGACGATGAGGAGCGGCTTGCCGCGGTGCCCCTCCAAGGAGTAGGTCCGACCGTACGCATCCTCCAGCGTCCACTCCGGCGCCTGCAGCGCGAACCACTGATTCGCCTCGACCCAGTCGGGGTGGATCATCTCGGCGGCCACCCTGTACGCGAAGTCATCCTTGGGGTTCACCCAGGTGCGAGCCGCCGCGTCGTTCATGAGCTCGATCGTCTGGGCCGCCGCCTTGTGGGCTTCGTTTTTTTGCCCTGCCCTCAAGAGAGCCGTGGCAGCCAGGGCCCCGATGGCGGGAGCAACGCTCGCCCGCGCCATGACGGCGCTGGCTGCGCTAGCCCCCAACGTGACATTCCCGGCGGCCGCAGCGAGCCGCAGGCGATATGCGTGGACCGGGTAATCCGGGGCGACATCGAGGATCGCCTGAATCTCTGCGTCGATGGCTTCGTCCCCGCTGGCATCGATGCGCTGCTTGAGGAGCGCCGCCACCAGGAGGGCACGCGCGACGAGATCGGCGGGGTCCTTCTCGATGATCGCGCGGTAGTCCGCCACCAGCCGTTGGGCCACTTCCGGTTCCGTCCCTGGCTGATCGGAAGACTGAAGCACGGGCTTTGCATCCTCACCAGGGGCCGGGTTCCAGGGTTCGACCATGCCCATCGGTTCGTCAGAACCAAGCACCGAGTAGAAGCGGGCCAGCGTGTCGATCAGTCGGCGCTCGCGGGGCCCCGCCAACCCGCGCTTCAGCCAAGCCGCGCGCGCGAACCACCTCGCGCGGACAGGCCACAGGACGTTGGCCTGGGCAAGCCCCCAGTAGGCCATCGGGCAGTCCGGGTCCGCGATCAGGATCGTTTGGAATGACCGCTCCGCCTCGGCAAAGCCGCCGTAGAACACTTGGGCGAGGCCCTGGTCGAAGAACCCCTGCGTGCTAGGCGGGCTCGGCGCCAGCGAGATGGTCAGGCCGACTGAACTAGGCTCACCCACAAGCTCTGCCGACCGGCGCGGTCCTTCGACGTATCGAGTGGGCCACCCAAAGGTCGTAGCCCGCTGAGCGTCTGCGGGACAGGGAAGGAGCCAGGCCGCGAGGAGCAGCAACGCAAGACGTGACATCATCAGCGGTTCAAGTGCGGCCGTGCCGCCGGGGGAAAGAGAGCGATTCCGCCGGCCTGCAGACCAACGTCCACGGTCGAAACCCGCTTCAGCGTGCCGAGGTCAATCGCATCTACCGAGCCTGGCGTCGCGCCCTTGTCTTCGCAGCTGATGAAGGCAAATCGCGAGTCCGGGGTCAGCACAACGCCGTGTGGGATGCGGCGGCTCGTGGGGATCCGCGCCACCTCTTCCCCGGATGCGATGTCGATCACCCCCACCGACTGGGCGCCCTTGTAGGTGATGACGAGACGCTTGCCGTCGGCGGTCACGTCCAAGTTGTAGGGGGCCCTTCCCGTGGGGAAGCGGCGCTTGATCTCCCAGGTCCCGAGGTCCACCTCGACGACCTGATGCGCGCCGTTGAGCGCTACGAAGGCCACCGGAAGCGTCGGGTGGGGCTGAACCCAGGTCGGCTTGCAGATGGCGCTGTGAACGGCGGGCGCGGCGTCCGCGTCGGTCGACTCTTCGCCCTCAGCCTCACCGTGATCCCCGCCACCGGTCGGGCGTCCGGTCCCGTCGGTCAGCGCCAATCGGCGTACGACCTCCATAGACACCGCATCGACCTCGATCAGCTCGTCGCTCATCATCGCGCAGGAGAAGTGCCGCGAGCCGTCCGCCGACAGTCGCGACCCATGGGGCATGGACCCCGTCACGATTTGCTCAAGCTCGAACATGCCCTCGACGTCGACGACCGACACCGAGCTCGGCGTCATGTCCCCGTGAAGGTCGAAGTTCACGCAGTACAGAAACCCCGTGTCCCGGGAGATCTGCATCGTCGCGGGGAAGAGGCCGAGCTCGGTCTCCCCCACTAGCTGGTTGGTCCCCGTCGCGTACTTGTAGAGCAGTCCGTTCGGTTTGCCGTGGGCCATCGAGACGTACCAGTGGCGCCCGTCAGGCGCGACCGTCAGGCCGTGGGGCCCCTCGATCTCGGTCGCTTGGTAGCCGACCTCGATCACGTTCTCAATCGCGAGTGCCTTCCCGTCAAAGATGAGCTCGTACACCTGATCGGCGGACTCGGCCGCCACGAGAAGCCGCTCCTGCACGGGGGGCACTGGATCCTGGAGGGCGCCTGCGCAAAGTAGTGCGATCGCTCCGAACATCAGCGCTCCAGCTTCACGGCCCAGAGGCCAGAGTTCCAGTCAGAGAAGAAGATGTGCCCCTTGTGGGGCTGCGGACCCCAGACCATCGGTGCGTTCTTGATGTAGCCCTCAGGGTCGTCCGTCAAGAACCAGGCGATCTCGCGGCCTTGGTCGTAGAGGTTACCCATCAGCTCCCCCGACACGTCCACGGCGCGCAGCCCTGCGTTGTAGTACGCGACGTACATGACGTCCCCGTCGATCCACATGTTGTGGGTGCCGGCCTCGGGCACCTGGTAGCGCGCCGTCTCGCTCGGGTGATCCATATCCGTGAAGTCGATGAAGTGGATCCAGCCGCGCGGGTAGGTGGGCTTCCCCGTCAGGTTGAGCCCCAAGGGGAAGGCCTCGTCGCCGGCCGCTACGTAGAAGCGACCCGACGGCTGCCGGAACGGGAACGCGGCGTGGTTCCATCCGCTCGGGTACGCGTAGTCCGCGACCTTCACCGGGTTCGACGGCGAGCCGCCCGCCATGCCGTTGCCCACATCGACGATGTGCACGCCGTCCGACCAGTTCGAGGAGTACGCGAGGCCGTCTTCGACCCAAACGTCGTGGATCGACGGGCTGGGCGCGTCCACCTTGTAGCTTCCGACACGCTTCGGGGCGCCGCGGTCCGCGATGTCGATCGCGTCGTAGCGCGCGCCGGCGGACAGAGCGTAGACCTTGTTGCCATCGATGAAGACGTTGTGCACGCCCCCCGTCAGCTCGTCGTCAAAGCCCGACTTGATCTCGGGGTTTCGCGGGTCCGTCACATCGACCACCACGATGCCGTTCTTGCGGTTCGACGCGCCCTCGCGCGAGAGAACACAGGTGCGGCCGTCGGCCGAGACCTTGACGTCGTTCACCGTACGGGCGTCGATGTTGACGGTGGCGATGCGTTCCATGTTCGCTGGGTCGGTGACGTCCCAAAAGTGAGCGTCCCCGTTGGCGCCCCAAGTCCCGGTCACCGCGTAATCGCGGCCGTCCGTGCCTTCCCAGACCCAGAGGTCGGAGGTGTGCGTGTCGCGCACGGGCGCGTGGCCCACGAGCTTGAAGCTTCCCCCCACGTCCCGCGCTTCCACGGTGACCTGGGATCGCGCAACGGCGTTGCCCGAGGTCGCAAAGAACGTATAGCGGCCCGGCTGATCCGCCACGAAGCGCCAGCCGCGGTTCGCGCCCGGGATCCGCTCGATCTGCCCGCTGCTCGCGGCGCCTAGCGTGTCCTCGGTGCGAGCCATGAACGTCACCTCCACCGGAACATCGTCCAACGCGGCGCCGTCGGCGTCGAACGCGGCCACCTCCCAGTGCATCACGTCCCCCGTCCGCGGCTTGTCCAGATCACCGGCCAGCTCCATGCGAGCGACCGGGTTCTCGACCACCGTCAGATCGGCGGAGGCGCTGAGCCCTTCAGCGGTCACCGTCGCGGTCGCGGTACCGGCCTGGTGCAACACCAGCTCGCCGAAGGCATCAAAGCTAGCCACGCTCGGGTCGCTGGAGGTCCACTCCAACACGAGGTCATCCCGGACCGATCCCTGGACGTCAGTTCCCTTCGCGGAGAACGCCGCCACCGTGCCAACGTAGAGCCCGTGGTCCGGTGCGATCAGCTCAAGGCTCTCCAACGGCCGCGCCAACACCGTGACCTTGATCACGCCGCTCAGCCTCACCATCGTCTCAGCACGCCCCTCCTGATTGGCGGGCGCCTCCTTCAACCGCTCGCGCACAATGATCTCAAAGGACCCAGGCTTCATCGCCGTGAGCATGCCGTCGGTCCGTCCCACCGAAACGCTCTTGCGACTGCGCGAGAAGAAACCAAGCTCGGCTTCTTCCGGTTCGCCATCCGCGTTGAGCGCCTGTGCCGTCAGCTGCGCCGTTTCGCCGACGCCCAAGGTGATCTCCAAAGGATCGAGCCGCAGCGTCCTCGAGGGAGCCGCCTCTTCCACCTGGGTCGCGTCGCCCGGTACGTCCTGGGCCAGCAGCTGAGGCGCGGCAACGCCCGCCAACAGCCAAGCGGCAAGGAGGGTCAAAGGTCGACGAGGAGCACGGTCAAACAAAGTCAGTTTCATCATGGAGCAGCTGGGTTGCAGGTATCCTCAGCATAGGCCCGATACGTTGCGCCACGAGACCCACTCGCGCAGAACTCCGTTCAACCCATGTTGTGCCTCTCTGCTGCCCGAACGCCGGGCCTCCCGCGCGACACCCAGCCCACGTAAGCCCCACTTCCACCGGTCGCAGCCACGCCCCAAGCCGCCACGCCCCACACCGTCCCACGCGTCCGCAGGACGCCGGGGCTCTCGCGCTCCCGCGCGAGGCCCCCGCTCGGCTTGCCCGAGCGGCC
>CALHGQ010000385.1 GCA_938030175.1 uncultured bacterium
GATTCGCGTAGTGCGTGCCCAATTTCGGTGGGCAAGGCGCTCCCGGACCCCTCGTGGCAGTAGTCACCGGGGTCTTGGGGCTACGCAGCCCACCGGAATTGGGCGCGTGCTACGCGGATTCAGCTATGCGCGACTGGCTCCCAGGAGCGGGCAAAGGATGGCGTCAGTCGCTGTAGATGCTGATCCAGCCGCCGAGCGGGTCGCCATCCCGTGACTTCCGCGGGTAGCGCGTGAGTTCAAGCTCTAGCGTCTCCTCACCCCGCTCCACCGTCACGGTCACGTCATCGGAGTGCACGGCATCAAGCAGCGTGTCCCGATCCTCGATGGGCTCTCCGTCCACGGCCACGATGAGGTCTCCCCCCGCGAGCCCCCACTCGGTCAGCTTGCCGTCGAGCTTGTTGACCGAGATCTGAAGCTTGGTCACGTGCTCCGAAAGGTCGATCCGCAGCTCGGGCCCGGGGACGGTGGCCGTCAGCTTGGCGCCGGACTTTTGGTCGAGGACCTCGTACTCACCCGGGGTCAGCCCGCGGAAGGTCGCGCGCCCGTCTTCCGTTGTATTGGTCCAGCCGACATCGTGCTCCTCTCCGTCCTCGTCGGTGGTGGTCAATGAGATGTAGCGGCGCTCGCTACAGGGCGTGACGAGGATCTCGAGCTCACTCACCGTGGGCACCTCCAACGTCACCTGGTGGTCGGCGCCGGTGAGCACGAGCTCTTCGACCGCGAGCTCACGCCCATCGCCCCACCAGTAGCCGGATTGAGTGAGCGAGACGATGACGGGGCCGGGGCTGAGCGCACGAAACTTCGCAACGCCACGGGAGTCGATCCGCGGTCCATTGCGGCCCCTCCCCTGCCGGGCGCTCTTGATCGTCGGTGGATCCGTCCGATCGCTTTCACCTTCTTTGATGCGGACCGAAAAGCCGCCCATGCTGAAGTCGCCCGAGAGTCGAACGGTCAGCTCGCACGGCTCGGCGAACTGCGCCACGGCTTCGCGCTGGCCGCTGGAGAGCGGAACCCGAATCTTGCCGTATACCGACGACGTCACCACAACCCACGCCTTGGTGCCCGATGGCCAGGCGTCGTAATCGAACTCAGTGAAGTCAGCGACGTTGAGGACCTTAGAGCCGTCGGGCATCGAGCTACTGCCCATCCACTCGTCCGAGGTCTCGCCTCCCTCTTTCTTGTACTCGAGCCTCGTGCTAAAGCTCTCGACCGTCGTCCCGCGGGGCGACATGGCACGCACCGTCAGGTACTTGGAACTATCGAAGACCTCTCGGTCGAGCGTGATATCCACGATGCCTGGCTTGACGTCGAGGATCTCGTAGTCCACGGCCATGTTGCCAGGGCCAATGAGGCAGATGGCGTAGCGACCCGGCAGCAAGTCAGCGAAGGCAAAGCTGTCTTCACTCGCGTAGGTCTCGATGTCATCGGACTGGGGCACCGTGTCGTCGAAAGGTTCATCGGGGCGCAGCGGGATGGCGTACACCGCCTGCCAGTTCGACGCCTTGACCTTCTCGCCGACGATGTTGCCCGTCACGATGCATGCGGACTCAAGGGTCAGCGTCACGATGCGATCCGGCTCGGCGATGGCGTCGACGTAAACGGACTCCGACACCTGGCGCGCCACACGATCGCCACGGGTGGTCGCGATCGGCTCAGCGAAGGCTTGGACGGAGAACTGCTTGCTCGTGGAGTAGACCATGGGGTCGGTTGAGTTCCACTCCAGGCGTGTGCTGCCCGCCTTGACGATGGCCTTCTCGAGCATCACGCCGTTCTCGTCCACGACGTTGACTTGGATGCCAACGAGCTCTTCCGCCTCGATCTTCGCGAAGGCGTCGGGCTGCTCGACCGGGTTGACAAGACTGAACTCGCGGGTGCTAAACGAGTACCCCTCCGCCTGGGCCCGAACCCGGAAGTCGAGGTCGACGAGGCCTTCGATGCGGAACTTGCCGTCGGCGTCGGTCACGGCGGAACGGGCAGCGCCTTCGCTCTCAGCCCAGTCCTTCGCAGCCTTGTCGAGCACCTCGCGTAGGTCCCGCCGCGCCCCCATGAGCTTTCGATCGGAGGACGACCGAGTGGTTTTCATGGCGGGCCGCATGGGGATCGCGTTGACCTCAACGCCCTCCAAGGGATCGCCCTCTTCGGTGGTCACGATCCCAGCGATGACCGCCGTCCCCGTGGGTATCTCGATGGCCGGCGCTTTCGTGCGCCGGACCTCGGCGTTCAGCATCGACTCGGGCGGGGCCAGCTGCTCGGCCGGCGTCAGGGAGACTCCAACACTCTCCGAACGTTGCGGCATGCTTTGGACATCGGCGAGCTGGTCCTCTGATCCATCGGCAGCGCCGACTTCGACCTCGCCCCCCGGACCCAGCAAAAGCGGCTGGCTCTCGGCAGCGGAAACGGAGGAAGGGCTCTGACCTATCAGAAAACCGGCACCAAAGCCGGCGAGCGCACTGATGGCGACGATCCCTAGAAGGGCAGGTGCGGCGAGACGTGTCATGACGATCTTGACGCTCCGTTTAGCGGAGCGCACCTCGGGACGCGGGCGGGGCTGGCGAGCTGGGAGAAGACCAGTAGACACAGGGGGAACCTTGGTTTCCCGGTGTCTTGCACTCAAATTTCAGCATGCGGCTAGGTAACCTCGCGTTTGAAATGAGCAAACAAGCGAGCAACGCGGCCGACTTCGAGAAGCTGGGCGCCTTTTACCTGGGTCGCGAGGTCGATACCGAGACCGGCGAGACCCATCCTGGGCCCCTCCTCTACGACTCCAAGGATCTTTGCACCCACGCCGTGATCGTGGGCATGACAGGGTCCGGTAAGACTGGCCTGGGAGTGGGCCTCCTCGAGGAAGCCGCCATCGACGGGGTCCCC
>CALHGQ010000386.1 GCA_938030175.1 uncultured bacterium
CTTGGCGAGCTCGCGGAGTAGGTGTTGGTTGTCTGGCAGTGAGCGCCGCACGACGATGACTCGGTCCGCCGATCGCAGGCGCGCGAGCGATGCGACGGTGAACTCACCCTCCAGCATCGGCTCGCGCTCCGGCGTGGACGGGGCGCCGAGTCGGGGGGCGTAGTAGTCGTAGGGTTGGCCCTGGGGGAAGAGGGCCGGCTGCCACTCGACCGAAACGATGCGAGTGATTTCGTCCTTGGGCGCCTCGTGGTAAGCGTTGAGCGCGAAGTCCACGGCGCCGCGGAAGTCCTCGGTCGCGGGCTGCGTGAGATGGAGGCTGGTGAGGGTGGCCGCGAGGGCGAGCGCAAGACCCGCCGCGATGGAAGCGATCCTGCCGCGCGCGCCGATGGCGAACAGGATCGCAACGGGCGCGGCGGAAGGAAGGATGTAGTGCCAGGTGAATCCGGCGCGGGGGAGAACCAGGGCGAGGGCCCAGCTCAGGACGGGGACCGCAAAAGCCGAGGCGATGAGCAGCGTGACGCGCGCTCGGACGTCGCGCCGTTGGAGGCTGAGATAGGCACCGCGCGCGGCGATGACCAGCACCAGCCCGGCGCCCGCGATGAAGGCGAGCCGCAGCGTGCTACCCCCGAACCGCACGTTGTGGAAGAAGAGCTGGACGAACCCTTCGGCCAAGGACTTGAGGGACACGTCGTCTCCGCCGGGTGGGAGCGCGTGGCTGAGCTGGTGGCGGAACCCCGTCAAGGCCCAGGGCGCGCACAGGGCAGCGGCGACTGCAGCGGCGGCGGAGAAAGCGCGAAGTGCACGGCGCTGGTTCGCGACGAGCGCTACGGCCACGAAGACGACGGAGAGGGTCCCCACGTACTGGACCGCGAAGTAGTGGGTGTGGAACGCGGCCGTCGCCGCCAGCGCGAAAGAGATCGCGGGACCCTTCATGGACTGGGTGGGCTGATCGTCGCGCTCGGCCAGGGCGATCAAGGCGTAGGTGCAGACCGTCACGAAGAGCGCGAGGAACGCATACATGCGCGCCTGGGTGCCGTAGTCGAAGTGCAGGCTAGACGCGCTCAAGAGGGCCGCAGCCCAGATGGGAGCGGCCCAGTTCCGGCTGTCCCCAGTGCGCCTGCGAACGCCGCCCGCGATCGATGCCACGAGGGCGATCTCCACCAGGCCCATCAAGAAGGCTGGCGACCGGAGCACCCATTCGGCCGTCCCTAGGGCCGAACTCGCCGCTCCTATGATGAGGAACGAGAGTGGGGGATGGTTGTCCCTTTGGAGTCCAGCCATGAGCCCTTTCCAGTCCACGGCCGTCGCGGGGTAGTAGCTGTGGAACTCATCGAGGACGAGGCTCTTGGTGAGCATGTAGACGACCCGTGTCCCCGCCGCAAAGAGCAGGGCCGCGAAGAGTCCGAGGAGGATCCGACGCGCTGCCCCTTCGGCGGAGCTGTCTCCCTCGGCATTGCTGCCGGGGCCCTCTTGGGTCGAAATGGTCATCAAAATGGGGCGATTTAGGCGTGGAGGCGAGTCGGTCCGGGTCCAAGGGTCAGATTGCCTCCCAAGAATGGGCGGTGAAAGGGGGCGGCGGGTAGCCTTTTCGCCCCCGAGTCCTGTCCGACCTGCGGACAATGCAAGGCATGTGACCACTATGGCCGCCACCGTTCTGGCGAGCCCGATCGAAACGTTTCGGCCCAAGAGGCCTGAGAAAAGAAGAGAGCAAGATGACTGACGTTGTTGAAGAAGCGCCGCTGGCGCAGTTTAAATCCGCTTTGATACTGAGCCTCAAGGAAGAGGATGGCCTGGAGATGTACAGCGACCTTGTGAAAGAGGTGGCCCTTGAGACCGATCGCGATCCGTCCGAGATCGCCGCAGCCGTCGCCCGACTGGCACGCCGCTCCCAGGAGCCTGGCGTGCTCGAGCGCATCGCTGGCTACGAGCTAGAGAAGGCTAAGCCTGGCGCCCGCGCCAGCCGCGCCGGCGCTAGCTATGACACGAACACTTCGGCCGCGCCCTCGGGTCCGAAGTTCTCCGACCCCCACGGCCGTAGCGGCCTTGACTCGGCCCCGGCCGGCGCCGGCGGACGAGCCTACAAGCCGGTGGAGGAGGGCATGACGCGCCTCTTCATCAGTGCAGGTCGTATGGACGGCATCCGTCCCGGCGACCTGGTCGGCGCCATCGCGGGCGAGACGGGCATCGAAGGCTCAGCGATCGGATCGATCGACATCTTCTCGCGCTACAGCTTCGTCGAAGTTCCGGATCGTCACGGCGATCGCATCGTTGAGTCCATGTCCGGTGCCCAAGTCCGCGGGCGCGAAGTGACGGCTCGCCTAGCAACCGGTCCGGACGCCCAGAACGCGGCCGCTGAAGGCGACGGTGGTTACCGTGGCGGCGGCGGTGGAGGCTACCGCGGCGGCGGCGGCGGCGGCTATCGCCGCGGCGGCGGTGGCGGCGGCTACCGCGGCGGTGGCGGCGGCTACCGCGGCGGCGGTGGTGGCTACCGCGGTGGCGGCGGCGGCGGCGGTTACCGCGGTGGTGGCGGCGGCTACCGCGGCGGCGGTGGCGGCTACGGCGACGATGGCGGCGGCGGAGGCGGCTACCGCCGAGGCGGCGGCGGCTTCCGACGCGGCGGCTCCCGACGCGGTGGCGGCGGAGGCGGCGGCTACGGCGGCGGCTGGGCCGACACTAGCGGCGGCAAGGGCGGCTACGACGACAGCTACTGAGCATTACGGTACCGCAGTCATTGTGGCCAATCGACAGG
>CALHGQ010000387.1 GCA_938030175.1 uncultured bacterium
TCGAACGTTCGCAGGTCGCGTGCGTTGATGCCCAGGCAGTCAGGCTCGACGCGCAGCCCGCGCTCCAATTCGGCCTCGTCGTGGACCTCAAGCAGCACCGCTAGGCCGAGGTCCCTGGCCGCGGCACGCATGTCTTTGAGCTGCACGTCGTCCAAGCACACGGCGAGGAGCAACACCGCGTCGGCTCCCATCGCGACCGTCTCGACGACCATGTCAACGCTGAGCATGAAGTCCTTGCGAAGACGGGGCAACCCCACCACTTCGACGTCCGCGAGGTCGGTAATCCGACCCTGAAAGTGATCTTGTTCCGTCAGGATCGAGAGCGCCGCCGCACCGCCTTCCGCGTACGACTGGGCGCGCTCCAGGAGGCTCGATTCCTCCGAGAAGACCCCAACCGAGGGCGAGCGACGCTTGCACTCCGCAATGAACGAGAGCTCTCCGGGCGCGTTGAGGGCGCGCACAAATCGCGTCACCCGGGCGGGATCAGGATCGGCGACCGCAGGTCCACCGCGGGCCAAACGTCGCTCTTCGGCATGCAGCGCCACCGACTTCAGGATGGGGTCAAGTCGCGTCCCCGTGTTCGGTGTGTTCATGCCTTTTGGGCTCCCTCTTGAGTCAACTTGACCCAGCTGTCGAGGGTAGCGACAGCGCGGCCTCGCTGGACAGCTTCTTTGGCAAGCTTGACGCCCTCGGCTGCATCCGATGCCACGCCAGCGACCAAGAGCCCCGCCGCCGCATTCAAACAGGTCGCGTCAAGGAGCGGACCAGGCTTCCCACGAAGGGTCTCGCGCATGAGGTCCGCGTTGTGATGGGCATCCCCACCCGCGAGTGCCGAGACAGGCGCTGGCGTGAGCCCGAGGGCCGCCGCATCGAAGGCCTCTGGCGCTGCCTCCCCGAGGGAAACCACGTGGTTGCCGGAGCCGAGCCCCAGTTCGTCCGCGCCCCCCTCGCCATGCACGACGTAGGCCGCGTCGACTCCCAGTGACTCGAGTGCGCCGGCGATCAGCGGGGCGAAGCCGAGGGCCGCGACCCCCAGCACCTGACGCCGAACACCGCCGGGGTTGGCCAAGGGCCCTACAAGGTTGAAGACGGTACGCACGCCGAGCGAGCGGCGCACCGGGGCCGCGAATCGCATCGCAGGGTGGAACCGCGGGGCGAACAGAAACGTGAACCCCGTGTCGTCGAGGGCCTTGCGTGCAACATCGTCGTGCACATCGAGCTTGCCGCCGAGGGCCTCCAACACATCCGCCGAGCCGGACTTCGACGAGACGCTGCGGTTGCCGTGCTTGACGACCTTCGCGCCTGCGGCCGCCGCCACAAACGCCGACGCGGTCGAGAGGTTGAACGTCCCGAGCCCGTCGCCGCCGGTCCCGCAGGTGTCGATCGCGTTCTCCGCGCCGTGTTCGAATGGAGTCATCCGCGACCGAAGAGCGGAGGCGACACCCGCGATCTCCTCGGCGGTCTCGCCGCGCTGAGCCAGCGCGACGAGAAAACCGCCGAGGAGGACGGGATCCAACTCTCCTTCAAGAACCCCTTCCAAGAGTCCCTGGACTTCAGCTCTCCCCAGCGTGTCGCCGGCAAGAACAGACTGCAGCGCGTCCCCGAGAGACGCGCACTTGTTTGGTTTCGATGCGCCCATAACGGAAACTATGCTCCCTGCTCGCTCGGAGCCTGTCGGATGAGCGGGCGTGCCGCCGATGCGTCGACCGTTAGCGTTTCACCAGCGAGCTCCAGGAAACGAGCCAGCAGCAAAGAGCCCTGGGGCGTCAGAATCGACTCGGGGTGAAACTGAACGCCGAAGCGCGGCAAACTCGTGTGCTCGACGGCCATAATCGCCCCATCGTCCGTCGTGGCCGCAATCCTGAGCGAATCCGGCAGCGCGTCTTGTCGCGCACGGAGGCTGTGGTAGCGGCCGCAGCTCATCGGCGATGGGACGTTGGCGAAGAGCCCCGTGGACCTGTGCTGCACCTCGCTCGCCTTCCCGTGCATCGGAACCGCGTCGATCTCAAGGGCTCCCCCCTCGGACTCCACGAGGGCCTGGTGTCCGAGGCAAACGCCCAGCACCGGCGTCTCTTTCGGAAGCTGAGCCAGCAGATCCAGCACGATCCCAGCGCCAGCAGGCCGCCCGGGACCTGGGCTGATCACCACGGCCTTGGGCCCCAGCGCAAGGACCTCGGGAACCGTCAGCTCGTCGTTGCGTACCACCCTGACCTCGGCCCCGAAGATGGAGAGCGCTTGGTAGAGGTTGAAGGCAAAGGAGTCGTAGTTGTCGATGAGCAGGATCATGACTGGGGCACCTCGATCGGAGCGTCCTGGGGCTGAAATGCGTCGGAGGCCGCCATGCGTGCGGCTTCGAACAGAGCGCTGGCCTTGTGCAGCGTCTCCTCAAACTCCAGCTCGGGGTCAGAGTCAAAGACGACGCCGGCGCCCGCTTGGAAGTGAATCTTCCCACCGTGGCAAACGAGGGTTCGAATCGCGATCGCCACGTCCAGCTGGCCCCCGCGGTCCAAGTAGCCGAAGGCGCCCGCATACGCGCCGCGCTCACGGCCTTCCAGCTCGGCTACGAGGGTCATCGCTCGAACCTTCGGCGCCCCGCTCACGGTCCCGGCGGGGAAGGCGGCCGTCAGGGCGTCGAGCGCGTCGAGGCCTGGCGCGAGGTCCGCGCCGACGCGGCTCACGAGATGCTGGACCCGCGGAAACTTGACCAAGCGGCGGTAGGCCTCGACCTCGACGGTGCCCACGCGGGCCACGCGGCCCGCATCGTTGCGGGCAAGATCCACGAGCATATCGTGTTCTGCGCGCTCCTTCACGTCAGCCAAAAGCTCCGCGCCGAGTCGTTCATCGTCCGCCGGGGTCGTCCCGCGCCTCCGCGTGCCTGCGATCGGCACCACTTCGATTCGTCCATCGAGCACTGAGACCAGGCGCTCTGGCGAAGAGCCCACGAGGGTCAGCCCGTCCGCCTCGAAGAAGAACATGTGCGGCGCGGGATTCACGAGCCGCAGCACCCGGTAGAGCGTGAACGGGTCGCCTTCAAAGCGTTGCTCGAAGCGCTGGGAAAGCACGGCCTGGAAGATCTCCCCCTCGGAGATAGCCTCCTTCAGCTTGCGCACGCCAGCCACAAAATCCGAGCGGGTCGTGAGCGCCTTGGGCTCGGAATCCAGCAGGCGGAAGCCCTCGTCGACGGGGGCCGCGCCGCCCATGTTCGCGGCGATGCGTTCCAGGCGATCAGAGGCGGCGGCGAAGTCAGTGGCCCCCGCCGGGGCCGCGCAAACCACCGTGCAGGTCTGGGCCGCGTGGTCGAATGCCACGACGTCTGGGTAGTGGTCGAAGAGCGCCTCGGGCAGGTCAAAGTCCCGCACTTTCGGCCGCGGAACGCGTGATTCCAAGGTGGCCGCCCACTCGTAGCTAAAGAGCCCAAGCCAGCCGCCGCGGAATGGGGGAAGATCGGGATGTTGGGTTCCGGCCTCGGCCTGCCCGCGCCTGCGCGAGGCCTCCCGCAGTGCCTCGTGGGGCGGCAGCTTGAGGGTCTCGGTGCCCCCCCTCGCGTCGGTCAGCGTCGCTTCTTCCGGCCGAGCACGGAGCGAACCATCTGGGTCAACGGGCACAAAGCTGTAGCGAGCCAGGCGCTCCGGACCCTCCACGGACTCAAGCAGCGCCGCCTGATGGCCCGCCGCTCGCAATCGCTCGAAGGTCTGGACCGGCGTCGTCCTGTCAGCGGGAAAGACCGCCCATACCAGACGATGCTGGTCGGCGTCGTTTGGGTCTGAGGATCGAATGGGGCGGCTGAAGTTCACGTTTCGAGGGGCTCGGAGGGGGACTCGGTAGGGGAAATAAAGAAGCGGACCCGGAAGGGAGATCTCGAGGGAGGTCTCTTCCGGGTCCGCAAGTGTTCGTGGTGGCTGAGCTGTATCAGCGCGACGGCGAGGAGTCGATCAGGCGGTCAACCTGCGACCCCGGGAACACCCGGGACCCGAAGGCCACCATCGCCATGACCAGTTCTGACTGGCCGGCACGTGCTGTGCGTTGATCATGCTCACAGAATGAGCATAGGCGCGATCTGGTCCGGTGCCAGGCAAAAAAGACGCCAGTTGTGCCCAAGTCGCGGTTTTCGGCTGGCACCGTATCGCCATGGAGCACGTATCCCAAGAGACGCCGCCGCGCCGCGGCCGACTCCGGGTGGCCTTCGCGTTGCTCCTCTTGTCCCTCGGCGCGCGCTTCGCGGGCATCGACTACGGGCTGCCCCACCATGGCGAAGCTGACGCCTATCTCGTCAAGCAAGCCGAGTCGATGATGAGGGGAGGGCTCGGCAACCGGCAGTTCGCCGGATGGAAGTACCCGCACCTCGTCGGATCGATCCTCGCACTCGCCCATCCGGAGCCCATCGAGCGACTTGGACCGAACGCAACGCAGGCCGAGCACGAGCAGCTGGCGACTCGCCTACGGCTGCGAGGACGGATGGTCGTCGCGGCGATCTCCAGCGTGGCGGCGCCCGCCACCTACTTCGTAGCGGCACGCTTCCTCAGCGCTCGGTTCGCGTTCCTCGCCGGGCTCCTCGTGGCATCGAGCCTCCTCCACATCTGTTTCTCGACCCAAGCGCGCCCCCACGGTGTCATCTCGACCTTTACGACGCTCGCACTGCTCGCTTCGATCCGGTGGCGCGAGAAGCCGAGCCTTGGACGCGCGCTCGTGCTCGGACTCAGCGTCGCCGCCTCCGTTTCGACCCTGCACTCCGGGGCGGCCGCACTCGCGCCCATGGGCGCCGCGCTCCTTGGTTTGCTGCGAAGCGCCGTCCCCAAAGGTCGCGTGCTGCTCGGCTCGCTCTTAGCGCTCACGATCGTCGGGGTCTCCGCCGGTTGGTTCTACACGCGCGCAGAGGACGGATACGGACTCGATCCAGAACGCACGCCAGGTGCCATCGCCGAACGTTCAGGCGGACTGGGCGACAAGGAACTCGATAAAGTCGCGAAGACCGGCAGGGGCACGGAGGCCACCTTCGTCGGGGAGCGCGTGATCCACTTCAGCGGCCACGCAGTGTCGCTTTCGCGCTTCAATGGCGACGGGTTCACGGTCGCATTCGAGACGCTCCGGGACTACGACCCCGCGCTACTCGTGTTCTCGGCGATCGGCCTCTTGGGCCTCCTCGCAGCTGGCGGCCGCCGAAAACTGCGCGGGCCGAGCGCCGTGTGGATCACCCTTGCCTACGGGGTGCCGACGTTCCTCGTCTTTGGGATCTACCAGTTCAGCATGGACCGCTTCTACCTCGCGCTGACCCCGGTGACCTGCATGCTCGCGGCCTTCGGAGCGTCGTGGCTTTGGGAGCGCAAGATCAGCCGCGTCGTCACCGGCGCGTTCATCTCGATCGGTGTCGCGTCGATGGCCACCGCGGCGGTGCTCGCGGCGCAGCTGCGGATCGCCCCGGACACGTATACCCTCGCGGCGGAGGCGATCGAAGAGCTCTCCGCGGACACGGACCCGCTGATCTACACCGCCGAAATCGTGGGCCTGCCGCTGATGGCCCTGCCCAAGTTCCTCAGCCGCGATGCGATGTGGTCCCGGGGCCCATGGGACAACTACCAGTACGCGCTGCTGTACCCAAAGCGCCGAGGCGTTCAAGGCGAACCACTCGACGGCGATCTGTCTCTGGCGGCCGCCCCAAGGGAGGCCGCACTGCGGCTCGGGCGGCGCATCCAACCGGCACCGTCCCCCACGAGGCTCAAGGTCTTCTACGCGGAGGACCGCGCCAAAGCGGCCGGGGAAGCCCTCGACGAGGTCAACGCGGACATCGTCCTGATTGGCACGTCGCTCTCCCTTGGCTACACCGATATCGGCCCCGCGACGATGCGAGACGCATGGAAGGAGAGCGTGCGAGCCGACGGGAGATGGCGCCTCGAGCGGACGATCAAGAACTCCGACCTGGAAGACCACGAACCGGTGGGCTACCGGATGACCTTCATGGGCGCCTTCCAATACTACGCACGCGGAACAGAGATCGAGGTTTGGGTTCGGCGGTAGGCCCAACGGAAGGCACGACCCTCAACACCCGGTGCCATGCTCCGGGATGAGGACCCGCCTTGTCCGAGCTGGCCCGTTGACGGCGCATTCATCGACGGGGCCCGCGGCAGCACGGACCCGACCCAAACTGGTCGTCGAATCAACGCCACGAGCACCCACCGCGCCACGTTCACGCCGCCGGTATCCGGGCAGAGATGCCCGGCATTCGGCCCCGCGCAAAACTAGGGCCGTGCGACCGAGATCGTTTTCGGTACGGTGAACTGACGGTGACCGTCCGGCCCGCCGAGGTAGCCGTAGCCGGATTGGCGAGCGCCAACCCAAGGGGTTCCGGGAGCGCCGCCAAGGTAGCGGTTGACGCCCACTTGGCCCGCACGCAGCTGGGACGCCACCCTGGCTCCCCTCTCCGCGTTGCCGGTCCAGACGTTGGCCCCGAGGCCATAGACCGTGTCGTTGGCGAGGCGCACGCCCTCGGCCTCTTCGCCGCTGAAGCGCGTGATCGCGACCACCGGGCCGAAGGTCTCGGCATGGGTGATGGAGTCCGTTTGCTGGATGCCCGTCAGAACGGTCGCGGGGTAGAACCAGCCGGGACCATCCGGCACCTCGCCGCCGAGGCGCACCTGGGCGCCTTCCTTCTTCGCTTGGCTCACCTGGCTTGCGACCATCGAGCGCTGGCGCTCGCTCACGAGCGGGCCCATCTTCGTGCCGTCTTCGAGGCCGTTTCCGTGGTTCCATGCACGCGCGTACTCGATGACCTTTTCTTCGAACGCGTCCGCGATGTCATCGGCCACGTAGACGCGCTCGACCGAGCAGCAGACCTGGCCCGTGTTCCGGAGAGATTGATCCGCGGCGCACTTGGCTGCTTCGTCCAAGTTAGCGTCGGAGAACACCACCATCGGGTCCTTGCCGCCGAGCTCGAGGACGAGTCGCTTCAGTCCGCCCACCGCGCTTCTCATGATGGACTGGCCCGTGGCGCGGCTGCCAACAAAGCCGATCATGTCGACGTCGGACTCCACGAGAGCGGCGCCGGTCTCACCGTCACCATGGACGAGCTCAAGCACCCCTTCGGGAAGAACGTCTTGCAGGAGCTCCGCCAGCCGCTGGCCCACGAGCGGCGTGTGCTCGCTCGGCTTGAACACCACGCTGTTGCCCGCCATCAAAGCCGGCACGAGGATCGAAAGCGGCATACCCACCGGGAAGTTCCAGGGTGTGATCGCGGCGACGACCCCCATGGGTTCGTACACCGTCTTGACGGCCTGGGCCTTGGCTTCGTACTCGATGGGCTTCAGCGCGGCCTGCACTTCCGCGGTGTCAGACGCGACGCCCGAGGCGTAGCCCTTGACCTCCCCCACCGCGCTGCGGAGGGTCTTGCCCATCTCCCGGGTGATCAGCTCTCCCAAGGAATCAGCTTCCTTGGCGAGCGCGTCACCAAAGCGGAGCAGTGCCGCCGCGCGCTCCTCGATGGGCTGGGCGCCCCATGAAAACTGAGCGACGCGGGCGCGGGCGACGGCGCTCGCCACCTGGGCTGCGTCTGCGCAGGGGATCGCCTGGATCAGCTCCCCCGTGGCGGGGTCCAGGTTTTCGATCACGCGGGCGCCGGGAATAACGTTAGTAGCAGTCATGCCGGCATTCTACCGGCATGGCCGCAGGGCGGCGGGAAACCTACAGGTCGATCGAGAGGCCGCTGGGGACCGATGTGGGAACGATGTCATCGAGGTTCAGCGCACGGGTCGCAGTGAGCGCTGACATGAACGTCGTCACCTCGTCGACATTGAACTGAATCGGCCCCGAGACGGCAGGATCGAGGACGGCCAGCACCTGGGGCTGGTTCGCCACCTGGGTGCCCACGAGGTTCGCGTCCGACACATGGTCCATGATGTCGTAGTCATTGAGCGAGTTCGACACGTTGCGGTAGTGATCCACGATCGAGCGCAGCGTGGAGAACTGACCGGCGTGTCCGTAGGGACCTGTCAGTTCCACGTTGAGCAGCGACGGCGTACGGAACCGGTAGCGATCGCCGCCCAACCCCGAAGCGTTCTCGCGACCAAAGTCATCGTCGAGCCCGACGCCGTTGCCCTTGCCCGGGCCGAACTGGGGCATGCCGATGTTGTGGAAGTTGAAGTCCGAGAAGAACGGGCCGCTGTGACAAACCGTGCAGCGGGACGCGGGGTCAAAGAACTCCAGCGCGCCGCGGAGCTGGGCGGCGGTCATGGCTCCATCATCCCCATCGAGGAACGCCTGGTACGGGCTGTCGGCGGCGTGCAGCTCGACGGCCTGGAAGGCGGCGAGCGCGTTGCCAACGTGCCCGATGTGGATGTCCCCCATGGCGAGTCCCGGGTAAGCATCCTGGAACATCGTCACGTAGGTGGGGAACGAGACGAGCCGGTCGACGATGGCATCCCAGATCAGCGCGAACTCATTGTCGGCGATATCGCCCAGCTCGTTTTCGCCGACCTCGCCGCGCATCTCGCCGCGTGAGGTGGGCGGCAGGATGGCTTGGGCGGCGAGGGTCTCAAGGCCCGGCCTAAACACGCCGGTGATCGTCGCGTCCATGGCGGCTCCCGCGGGCGTCGTGAGAACGGGCGGTCCGCCCCCCATGGGTGGACCGAGCTCCACGCGGCCGTCCCAGAACATCGCACGCCCGTGATGGGAGTTGAGGTTCATGGGGCTGTGCCGTGGCACGATGCTGCCCGCGGTACGCGTGGGCCCCACGCCTGCACCGCCGACACCCGCCGGTAGCGTTCGCCCGTCGCTTCCCATCTGACTCATGAGGTGGCACGTCGCACACGACACGTCCCGGTTGCCCGAGATCTCCTTGTCGAAGTACAGCGCGCGGCCAAGTTCGACGAGCTCCGTGGGCAACACCGGCGCGTCCGGAACCGGCTGCAGGTTCTGGATGGTGATCACGTTGCGGAGCATGCCAGCCAGCTGAGAAGTGTCCTCGATGACCGGGTTCTCGTCGCCGCCCGAGCTACAGGCTGCCAGGGTCAGTGTGGCAACGGCAAGGCCAAGGCGCAGGGCGGCCATGCGGCTTCGCGAAGTGGTGATCAGGCTCGGATTCATCGTGACTCTCAGGCAGGAATAGCGGCGTGTATGTGACATCTATCGACTGACTCGGAGGTCGGGCAAGAGCCCAACGCGCGACACGCCGACGCTCTCACACTCCCTTCATTCTGGCCAGCGCCCCGAACACGCCTTAGACTCCAGCCGTGAGCCAACCATCCCCAGCGAGAGAGGAAGACCCATCCCCTCCCCCCTCCGGATCCAATCCCGAATCTGGATCGGCTCCCGCGCTCGTTGGACCGCTTGTGGTGCTGGCCACCGCCACTTGCGCGCTCGTCCTCGGCGTTCTCTACGCCACGCAGCCAACGGCGCCGGAGGCGTCGGAAGCTCCGATGGCAGCGGCCACGCTCCACGGACGACCCCGACCCACCGAGACTCTGTACCAAGAGCTGTGCTCCCTCTGCCACGGCGCGACCGGCGGAGGCGACGGCCCCACGCAGCTCGAGCGTCCTGCGCGAAACTTCATCGCGGGTGCATATGCCTACGGCGATACCTTGAGCAAGGTCATGCGGACGTTGGAGTTCGGCATCCCGGGCTCCGCGATGCCCGCCTTCGGCGAGACGCTGAGTCTCCAGGAGCGAACGGCCATGGCGCGCTACGTCCTCGGGCTTCGACCGCAGCCCAGACGGATCACTTCGGGCGCAGGGGACATCGCTAGCGCTGATCGCCCGGTCGTACTCCACGCTGCATTCGAGGACCCTGCGCACCCCGAGCTGGCGCTCAGGAGCCTCCTCGTGGGCTTTCCAAACGGCTACGCCGCAGAGCTTCGGACCGACAACCTCGCCGCGTTGGCGCTCTATCAGGGCACGGCAGGCGATGCCTTTGCCCGGCGCGCGGATTGGCGGGGACAGGGAGGCGTGCCGGTGCGCGCACTGGGCGAGAGGCTTTGGAGCCTGCCCCAAGAGGCGAGCGTCGCCCCCTATTCGACCGTCGACGGACGCCCGCTTGCCTCCAAGCTGCGCTCAACACGTGTCCACCCTGGGCACGTAACGCTCCGATTCGACCTCATCGACTCCAGTGGCACGCAGATCGCAGACGGCGTGGAGACGATCCGCTTCCTCGACGACGACCCCGCAGTGCTCGTACGTAGCATCGAGCTAACGCCCGGCTTCCAGGGCGTGGTGCGCGCCGTCCTCAAGGACGACACGATCGCCACGTCTGCGGGTGCGACGGTGCGCGAGGCGGTCCCCGGACTCTTTGTCCTGGATCCGGGCGCCGGGTCGCCTGGGTCAACGGAAAAGCTCCGCAGAGACTTCGTCTATGCGGAGCGTTGGTCGAGCTCGTTCGAGTCGGCGCCCTGAGCGGTTCTACAGGACGAGGCCGGCGCGCTTGAGCGGCCAAAGGCGCACGCGCACCTTGCCGCGGAGGTACTCGTGGGGTACCTGCCCAAACTCGCGGCTGTCGGAGCTGCGGATCCGGTTGTCACCGAGCACGAAGTACGAGTCGGGCTCAACGATCGTGTCGACGTACGCAAACGGATCGTTGGAGTTCGGATCGACGTAGGGCTCCTCCACGAGCACGTCGTTGACCCAGACATAGCCTTCGTAGATCTGAACGCGGTCGCCGGGCAGCCCCACGACGCGCTTGACGTAGTCGAGCGACGGATCGATCGGGTAGCGCAGCACGACGATGTCGCCGCGCTCGGGCGTCCCGAAGAGGTAGCTGACGTGGTCCACCAGGATGCGGTCACGATCCTGGATACCAGGCATCATGGAGCCGCCGCGAACCTCGCTGAAGTTGAAGCACAGGGCCCAGCACATCAGGAGCATCACAAAGCTCTTGGCGCCGAACGAAACGGCGGCTTGGGTCAGTGACCGGCGGCGCCTGCGGGGCAGGGGCTGGCGGGCCCGATTCGAGCGGCGACGCTGACCACGGTCCAGCTCGGGCTCTGGGCTGAACATCTTCGAACGCCGGCGCGTCTCCGCGCCCTGGTCCTGGACCGTTCGCCTGGTACGGCGGCGCTCCCTGACGGCTCCGCGCTCTGCCTCGACGGCTGCCCCACGCGGGGCGCGTCGGCCGGTATTCCCCTTCCGTTTGCTCACAATTACGAGATCGGAACCCTGGATCGTGGGAATCAAGGGCTCGCGCCGCCTGTGGGCGAAGTTCCGATAGCGGGACGGGTCCTGTCTCAGACCGCAAAGCCGATGTCTCCGATGCAGACATGACGGAACGGAGTCTCCTTTCGTTACGCTGCGGACTATGGCCATGACCCCCGTAGACACAGAGCCTTCCAGCGAGCCCAACGAGCGCCAGAAGGCCATCCTTCACCAGCTAGACGGCTTTGCCGCGCCCCCGTCCCCCCTGAATGCCCAGGAACGGGCCGCGTTCCGCGCTCGGCTCTTCGAGCTGATGAATCAGCACGGCGTCGACGCCATCCTGGTGGAGCCCGGCGGGACGCTCGAGTACCTCACAGGCGTTTCCTTCCACGCCTCAGAGCGGTTGCTCGCCGCAGCCGCGCTCCGCGATGGAACCTTCCTCTGGGTTTCCCCTGCCTTCGAGGCCGGAAGGGTCTCCACCTTGTGTGAAAGGGCCTCTGGCTCGCCCGATCTCGGCGCCCATGTCCTGGGTTGGGACGAACACGAGGACTCGGCCAAGATCCTCGGCGACGCGCTGAAGGCCAAGGGAATGGCCGGCAAGGTCGTCGCCGATCCTGATGTGCGCTCACGCTTCATTGCCCCCATCAGCGCGGCCATTGGGGTCCAGGTGGGCGACGGTTCGGCCATCGCCCGGGAGCTTCGCGGGCCAAAGACCGCCCGCGAGATCGAGATCCTGCGCAGTGCCCAGGAAAGGACCCAGGCAGCCATCAAGGCCGTGTTCTCCGTGACCGAGCCAGGGATGCGCTCCACCGAAGTGGGAGCCCTCGCGCACTTCGCACAGAAGTCGCTGGGCCTGACCGGTACTTGGGACCTCTCCCTGGCTGGGCCCTCGGGCGCCTATCCCCACGGGGACGAGGTCGACCGCGAGCTTGAGAAGGGCTCGGTCATGCTGCTCGACACGGGCGGAAAGCTCCACGGCTACTGCAGCGACACGACGCGCACCTGGACCGTGGGCGCGCCGCCCTCCGACGAGGTGAAGAAGGTGTGGGACGCGGTCCGAGCCGCCCAGATCGCTGGCATGGACGCCATGGGCGTGGGCAAGCGGACGGGCGATGCGGACACGGCCGCGCGCGCCGCCCTAGCAAAGCACGGCTATGACGACGGCTACGTCCATCTCTCCCACCGCCTTGGCCACGGCATCGGCGTTCAGATCCACGAGCCGCCCTATCTCGATGGCGGATCGGACGTGTTGATGGAGCCGGGCATGTGCTTCACGAACGAGCCCGGCATCTACTTGCCAGGACGCTTCGGACTGCGGATCGAAGACATCTGTATCATCACCGAGAACGGCGTAGACCACTTCGGTGACTGGCAGGAAG
>CALHGQ010000388.1 GCA_938030175.1 uncultured bacterium
CAAGGCGCTCGAAGCCCCGTCGCAAGCGGCTCCGGGCTCTTGAGAGCGACTCGGGGCTCTTCACGCAGCGCAGCTGGGGCCCTCGGGGGGGCCCAGCAATTAGGTCCAGCGGTTAGGGCCAGCGATCGGGCCCAAAAGTCAGGCCCAAAAGTCAGGCTCAGCGCCTAGGTCCTGCGATGAGGTGGTCCGGCTAGCTGTGGACAGGAGCCACAGCCGGGGCCTAAATCAGCGGCGCGCGTTCGAATGGGCGCAGGAGAAGCACTTGTGGTAGAGACCACGCTGCTTCGACTGGCACTGGCTGACCGTCAGGCGGTGCTGGAAGAGCGGAGTGGCACCATCGACCCGGGTGGGGCATGCCCTTTCACCTTCGGCTAGCGTCTCGGCGAGGGGCGGCACGGCAGTGGGTACTGCTGGCGCGGTTGCCTTGACTGCTGCCTTCGAACGGCTCTTCGTCCGTGCGGTGGTTTTCGGTGTCATGCCTGGTGTCTCCTCGAACGGTGCCGATGGGAAGCGGTGGGGCGCCCCTGCCTTTCTACGACAAGGGGTCGGTCCGTTTCCTCGGATCTGGACCGAAATGCTGAAAAAGAATCAGATTCCGGTCAAGGCTTCGCGGAGTGCAGCCACGGCTTCTTGCGCTGCCATGACACCCCGATGACCGTCGCGCGATAGCTCCACGGCCGCCATGCCGTCGTATTCGACCGCGACCAGTCCCCGTAGAACGTCGGAAAGATCGAGGTCGCCCTGGCCAAAGGGAATGTGACTGTGGACACCGCGCGGACAATCGTCGAGGTGGACGTGGACGAGCCGGGCCGCGAACTCAGAGATGACATCGCTGACAGGTTCGTCGCCTGTCACCACGCAGTGCCCGACGTCCAGCGTCATGCCAAGGTCGGCGCCGCTGGCTCCCATGTGCTGGACCAGCGTTCGAAAGCCCGCGGGTCGCTCAATGAACATACCGGGCTCGGGCTCGAACCCAACCCGTACACCCGCCTCGCGGGCGCGTTCGAGCACAGGAACGAGCCCTGCCGCCAACCGATCGAGCAGCGGATGACTCGGATCGGCGTCCAATGAGCCAGCGACGCCGTCTGGGACGGCACCCGCCCACAGGGACACCACGTCCGCCCCGAGGCTCGCCGCCAGGTCGATGCAGGTGAAGTAGAAATCCACGCGGCGGGAGCGATCCGCGGCGGACTCCTCCATCAGGGTGGGCCGATGCTTGCGACGCGGATCGAGGACGAACCTCGCGCCGGTTTCGATGGCCACCGCCAGCCCGAGGTCGTCCAGCCGCAGGCGTGCCTCCGTGACCTCGGCCTGGCTCAAGCGCAGGGGGTCGAGGGCGCCCACATCAGGGGTGATGGCGACTCCCTCGTAGCCGAGATCATCGAGGAGGTCGAGCGCGTCGCCGAGGCGATGGAACGGCAGTCCGTTCGTGTTGTAACCGAGGCGGAACATGGGCTCAGGAGCGGGGCCTGACGCCCGCTCCGAAGTGGGAGCCGCCGAGGTCTTCCTCTGGTGCCTCAGGAGGGGTCTCCGGCGGGCCTTCCTCCGCGTGATCGACCTCGTAGGTTGTCGGCTCCTGACGATCGGTCCCCGGGGTCCGATCGCGCACGACAGGATCAAGCAGCGGGTCTTCGGACGCCGGGGCCACATCGGGGGACCAGTCCCCCGCCGCCACCGTGCCGTCGGCTGGCTCCAGGCGGAACCCTCCACTGCGGTGGGCATCGGGATCGACGTCGGATCCGTCGGCTTCACCGGTGGGCTGGTCAGATTGCCCCGCGGGAATGCTCGCGCGCGCGTTGCGCTCCGAAGCCTCGCGCGCACGCTCCGCCGCCGCCCGCGCGTCGTTGGTTTCCACCGCCTTCGCCGGCTCCTTGACCTTGAAGTCCGCCTCGCGGGGAATGCTCATCTCAATGTCGCGGCGCACGCGGCGCAGCTCGTCTTCGAGCCCCGTGTCCCGCCACATCTTCGAGACCGCGCGGCGAAAGCGCATCACGTGGGCGACGGCGCGCATGGCGACCTCAGGGAGCCTCGACCCAAAGATCATGAGCGCCGCCATCAGGATGATGATCCATTCCAGGTTGCCGCCCGGGAGAAATGGGATCGCGAAGTAGAAGTTCATCGCAGGGAGCTCACCTGGAGCGCTCACGCTCCGCCGAGAGGTGCGATAGAAAGTCGAGGAGCCTCGGCACGATCAGCAACAGCAATGCCAGCAGGATGATGATCCAGTTCAGGTTGCCGCCAGGAAGGAATAGGGTCGCGAAAGAAGAGTTCATCGCAGGGGGCTCACCGGGAGCGCTCACGCTCCACTGAAAGGCGCGCTAGAAAATCGAGGAGCTTCGGCCCGAGAACCAAGAGCAGCACCAGCGCGATCACACCCAGCTCAAGCCAGCTAGGCATACCGATGAGTGCAAGGTAGGCGGGGATCATGGAGCTGATTGTAGCCTCTAGACGTCTCCCAGTGACTCCAGCTCCAGGCGGCGGAATTCGCAGGCGGCGCCTTCGGCTTGGATCGCGATTTGCCCCTCTGACGCAGTGCAATCGTGGCCTGAGTTCACGTGATCCCCATTGACCCACACATCGATGGAGGCGCCACGGCACTCAATGATCATCGTGTTCCACTCGCCGATCGGGTTCTCTGAGTCGTCCGTAAGGTTCTTAATGCGACGAGCCTGGCCCTCTTCGCCGCCCCAGGTCGCGGGATCTGGGTTCCGGCGCTCCTCCATGTTGGGCGTGCTCACCGACTCACCGATGCACCAGAAGTCCCCGGCGTTCCCCACGTGGAGCTGGCACTCAATGGATTTGGGGAACTGCTTGTACAGATAGCGCGGCGTCGAGCAGTGCACGAGCACGCCGCAGTTCCCTGGCTCGCCCGGCCAGCGGTATTCCACCGTCAGTCGATAGTCCCGGTACACCTCGTCCGTGATGAGGTGACCGAGGGGCAGGCCGTAGCTAACGAGCATTCCGCGCTCGACCCCGAAGGCCTCGTTCTGCTCCACCGCGTTCTCGTCGATGAGAACGTCAGCGTGCCAGCCCGCGAGGCTCTGCCCGTCGAAGGGCACCGTCGGGGTGGACGAGCAGGATCCCAGGGAGAAGGTGAAGAGCAGGCCGAGGACCGGAAGCAGCTTGTGGATGAACATGGGCACGATTGTGCAGACCGCTGGGCCGAAGCGAAACCGTAGGCTGTGGGTCATGGACCCAGAGACCACGATCAAGATCGGCTTCTACGTCATCTTCCTGCTCTCCGTGACCTGCCACGAGGCCGCTCACGCCTGGGTCGCGAAGCTTCTCGGGGATTCCACGGCCTACTTGGGCGGCCAGGTCTCCCTGGATCCCTTACCCCATATCCAGCGCGAACCCATCGGCATGGTCATCGCGCCGATCCTGTCGGTGATGGTGATCGGGTGGCCCATCGGCTGGGCCCACATCCCGCTGAGCCGGGATTGGATGGACCGCTACCCACGGCGGGCCGCCTGGGTTTCGGTGGCTGGCCCGGCGGCGAACCTTGGACTGCTCCTCGTTGCCATCATCGGAATCAGGATTGGACTGAGCCTGGGTGCGTTCGAAGCGCCCGCGGGGCTCTCGGGCGGATGGTCCCAGCTCACGGTGACGACGGGCAGCGCCGCCGGCCGCGCCTTCGCGATGTTCCTGAGCCTCCTGTTCGTCGTGAACTTGGTCATGCTCCTCTTCAACCTGATCCCAGTGCCCCCGCTCGACGGCAGCGGCGCGGTGCCACTCTTCGCCCCGAAGAGTGTGCATCGGACTTACAGTGACCTCATCTCGCAGCCCACGTTTCAGATGATGGGAATCCTTGCGGCATGGATGCTGTTCCCCGGTATTTTCGGCGCCGTCTTTCTGCCGGTGTTGAACCTCATGTACACCGGCGTCGCCCACTACTGACCGTCCACTCTATGACCCCATCCGCTTCGCTCGCTCCGTCCCTCGCCTCACGCATCGCCACCGAGCTTGGCGTCCGAGAAGATCAAGTCGCCGCTACGATCGAGATGCTCGACGAGGGGGCCACGGTTCCTTTCATCGCGCGCTATCGCAAGGAGCGCACCGGCGGACTCGACGACACGCAGCTGCGGAACCTTGAGGAGCGGCTGACCTACCTGCGCGAGCTGGACGCACGGAAGGAAACGGTGCTCGAGGCCATCCAAGGTCAGGGCAAGCTCACGGCCGAGCTTGAGGCGGCCATCCGCGGCGCGGACACCAAGACGCGCCTGGAAGATCTGTACCGGCCCTACAAGGTCAAGCGCCGCACGAAGGCGCAGATCGCGCGGGAACGCGGCCTCGGCGAGCTGGCGGAGCGGCTCTTGGCGGACCCGACCCAGGACCCCGCGAAGCTCGCGCTGGAGTTCGTCAATACGGACAAGGAGGTGCCGGACGCGGACGCCGCGCTCGAAGGCGCCCGCGATGTCCTCGTCGAGACGTTCTGCGACGACGCCGAGCTCTCCACGACACTCAGGGAACACACGTGGCAAAACGCGTCCGCCAAGACAGTCGTCGAGTCTGGCCAGGAGGAAAGCGGAGCGCGGTTCCGCGATTACTTCGAGTACGCAGAGCCCTTGAGGAACGTTCCGAGTCACCGCGCGCTCGCGATGCTGCGGGGCCGCACGGAGGGTGCGATCAGCCTGAACCTCGTCCTCGACGCAGAGGACAAGAAGCTCGGTGAGGACGCGACTGGCGTTTGTGTCTCCCAGGTCATGCGCCGCTTCGGCATCGCGGACCAAGGCCGCCCTGCCGACGAGTTCCTCACCTCCGCCGCGCGCCTCGCATGGCGCTTCCGCTTGGCTTTGCGCATCGAGACCGACCTCGTCTCGCGCCTGCGGGAGGCCGCCGAGGTCAACGCCATCGACGTCTTCGCCCAGAACCTCAAGGCGCTGCTCCTCGCGGCCCCTGCGGGCCCCGTCGCCATCCTTGGCCTCGACCCCGGCCTGCGGACGGGCGTCAAGGTCGCCGTGGTCGACATCACCGGCCAGGTCGTCGCCACGGACACGATCTACCCGACGCCGCCGCGCAACGACATTGAGGGCTCGCTGAAGTCCCTGGAGAAGCTCGTGCGCGCCCACAACATCACGCTCGTGAGCGTCGGCAACGGCACGGGGTCGCGCGAAACGGATCGCCTTGCCGCGGACCTGATTCGCCGGATGCCCGACACGAAGCTCCAGAAGATCATCACCAACGAGGCGGGCGCATCGGTGTACTCGGCGTCCGAGCTCGCGTCCAAGGAGCTCCCCCACCTCGACGTCTCGTTGCGCGGCGCCGCTTCCATCGCACGACGCGTGCAGGATCCCCTCGCCGAGCTCGTCAAGATCGAGCCAAAGGCCATCGGCGTTGGCCAGTACCAGCACGACGTGGACCAGTCCAAGCTCGGCCGCTCGCTGGGCGCGGTGGTCGAGGATTGCGTGAACGCAGTGGGAGTGGACGTGAACACCGCGTC
This sequence comes from uncultured bacterium, assembly GCA_938030175.1. Classification (GTDB taxonomy): domain Bacteria; phylum Planctomycetota; class UBA1135; order UBA1135; genus Saltatorellus. The sequence continues at coordinate 5,441 of CALHGQ010000388.1, forward strand.
CGCCGCGCTCCTAGAGCGCGTCGCTGGCATGACAAAGACCCTCGCCGAGAACCTCGTGTCCTACCGCAACGAGCACGCTGCGTTCCGCCGCCGCAAGGACATCCTCAAGGTGCCGCGACTCGGGCCCAAGGCGTACGAGCAGGCCGCGGGCTTCCTGCGCATCATG
>CALHGQ010000389.1 GCA_938030175.1 uncultured bacterium
GCTTCGTCCTCGCGCGGGGCCAAACCCGCGGCTCAGTTTCCGCCTCTCGATTGACGAACCAGATGCTGATCCCTGCCAGGGCGATAGCGATGGGTAGGAAGTAGCCCCATCCAGACTGAAAGATCGCCGTGGAGACGATCAGTGCGGCCCATGCGACCATGTAGCCGAGGCTGACTCGATCCGTATCCTGCGCAAGCCCGAGCTTCTGCCTTCTGGCTTTCCTCAGCCGACTCATCCGCCGCCTTCTTCGCACCTTCGCGCGATGGTCGCGAAACTTGAGCTGCGACCTTTTGAGCGCGAGGCTCGCCAGTCGATACTCGTTCGACTGGTGCGCCTCATCAATGGCCTCGTCCATCGTCTGGGTCGAAACCAAGACGACGACTCTTCGTGAGCGCAGGTCGTAGTCAGACCACGGCAGCGGGGCAGAGCAGAACCGGCAGTGCTCCTCATCCCTTGAACTTGGCAGAGCGCCACATTGGATGCAGGAGGGGAAGTCTTGGGTCATTGCGGTGCTAAGGCTCTACGCCGGGGCCCAAGACTCTATTCAATCTGTCTCCGCCGGCCCACCGCGGACCCGTGGGCTCGAAGGGCCTCCGCGCGCCGCTCTGTCCCTCACTGGGTGAACCAGACGCTGGCACCGTTTGAGGTGTTGGAGGACACGACTGGGTTGGCGTCGCGTGACCAGTACTGGAAGAACCACGTGTCGCCCGGCTCGATCGTCATCATCGGCGGCAGGTCCGTCAGGTCGCTCACCCGTGTCACTTGTCCAAGCGGCCCTGAATCAAGGACAGGGCCCCAACGGAAGATCGGAGAGTCCACGCAGAGGTTCCCGTCGCCCACGGAGAAGGTGTTGAAGTTCGTGGACTGTGACACGAGGAAGAACCCGAAAGCGTCGACGGGGAGGTTCGTGACCTCCAGCGTCAGGTCTCCCGCCGCGACGGAGGTCGAGCCCGATGCCACGATGGAAGCGCTCAGGCCGCTCGAGTTCGGCGTGGAGGCGCAGTAGGTTCCGAACTCCTCGGGCGCAAGGATGCGCCACACCTTGCTGACAGCCAGCGTGACGAAGTAGATGTCGCCGTTGGGCGCCTGCTCGAAGTCCACGGCGTAGCGGATCGGCCGGTCCAGCGAGTCGACGAAACCTTCACTCAGATCGACCAGCGTGGCGGACCCGGCTGGGTCGAGGAGTCCGAAGAGAAACCCAGAGCAGAAGTCGCTGAAGATGTAGGTGTTCTCAAGGCCCGGGATCTTGCCGCCCTGAACGAACACGCCGCCAGCCACCGCGCAGATGGGGCTCGTCGGAGAGTGGGCGAGGGCGGCGATGGGATCACGCAGCAAGGGCGACGGGCAGGTGCAGCTGGGCGCGGTGGTGCAGTCAGGTCCCTCTGCACAGTTCCACCCGAAGTTGAGGCCCGACTCGCCCGAAGGCAGCCGGTTCACCTCTTCGTAGCCCCCAGCACCCACGTCGCCGGTGTACAGATCGCCGCTGATGGGGTCGATGTCGAAGCGGAATGGGTTGCGCAGTCCGTACGCCCAGATGAGGGGGTTGGCGCCTGGGGTAGCGACGAACGGGTTGTCTGCGGGAATGTGTGGGAAGGGCTCGCCGACATCAAAGCGCAGCATGGACCCGCGGGCGTCCGAGAGCATTTGCGACGGATCGGCCGGAAGCGTTCCCGCGGCGTTGCCATCCCCAAAGCCCATGTAGAGCATGCCGTCCTTTCCAAACTCGAGGTCGCCGGACTTGTGACCGCTGTTGTCGTGGGGAAAGGGACCAAACATGATCGTCTCGGAGGTTGGGTCCGCGACGGTGGCGCTCGTGGGGTCGCTCACGCTGAAGCGGGACATCACCGAGTCGCCATTGGGCGTTGGCGTCGTGTACGCCACGTAGAAGAACCCGTTCGACTGGAAGTCGGGGTCGAACACGAAGCCAATGAGTCCACCCTCGCCGGTGATCTCGACGCGATCGGTGATGTCGAGGAACGGAACCGGGTCGATCTGTCCGTCGACGAGGCGAAGGATCAGGCCCGTGCGCTCGGCGATGTAGAGCGTGTTGCCGATTCCGGGCGCGAACTCAACGACCATGGGCGATTGCCCAGGCATGGAGACGACTTCTTCCGCGCGGATCGTTTGCGCGGTTGCGGCGGAAGGAATGAGGGGAGCGAGGAGGAATGGGAGAAGGCAGAGCGAGGGACGAGTCATAGGGACGAGCGATGTCGAGTCGGGAATTCCCAGCCAGGCAGTTCGGCTGAGAAGGGGGGGGACGAAAGGAAGGTCAAAGGAGAGTGCCACAATCCACCGTTTCGTGGGCGACGGACGGTCCCAAGCTGACCGTTGTTGAGACAGTTCCTGTGGAGACCTGGCTTCGGGGTCCGATCTTGTCCCCAGATTTACAGTGGGCGCCGGCTTGGCGCGGGTTGCGTCAAAGGCGACACGCTCCTAGGAGCGTGTCGCGCATTGACGGATTCGGGGAGCGTGCTGCGCGGATTCGCCAAGGCGCGACATGCTCCTAGCGGCCTTCCCGACGCAGGCTCGTGTGCTGGAGGAACAGCTCTTTCACCCCGTGGGCTTCGAAGTGGACGAGGACTCGGGCGTCGAGGTCACGGCCCGCGAAGGCGACGACGAGGCCGGGGCCGTAGTGGCGGTGCGAGACTTCGTCGCCGACGGCGAATCCCGCGCCTTGGGGGGCTTCGGCTTGGATGGCGAGGACGTCGAGGTGCTCGGGGTCGAGGACCTCCACAAGGTCGGTAGGGAGCTCGTGGATGAACCGCGAGGTGCGGCTCGGCCTCGGATTGCCGTACATGACACGGGAGCGTGCGCGGGTCAGGAAGACCTGGTCCTTGGCACGCGTCAGGCCCACGAAGAGCAGCCGACGTTCCTCGGCGATCTCTGGCGTCTCGCCCTCCAGTTCACCGTCGTTTGGGTCCCCCTCTTGCGGGACCTCAAGGGAGCGGAGGTGGGGAAGCAGTTCCTCTTCCAGACCCGTGATGAAGACCGTCCTGAACTCCTGACCTTTGGCGGCGTGGAGGGTCATCATTTGGATGGCGTCCTTGGCGTTGGCGCGGGCTTTCTCGTTGGGTTGGCCGTCTGCGTCCGCCTCGATGTCGGTCACGATGGACACGTCGCCGAGGAAGCCGGAGATGCCGTCGTCGGGATAGCGCTCGTGGAACTCATCGGCAGCGGCCAAGAGTTCCTCAAGGCTCGAGCGACGATCGCCTCGGCCCTCGCCGCCGGGCATGGCGTCGAGCCAGCCGAGGGGCTCAAGGGCGGTGATGATCGCGCGCAGTGCGGTCGCAGCCGGCTCGGCCGAGAGCGGTGTCAACGATTCGAGGAGCTTGGCGAAGGACTCAAGGCCCTCGCGCGTGCGACCCTTGAACCCGCCGGTCACGCGCGTGGACTGAATGGCGTCGGGGAGGGTGGTGCGGTCCCGCCAAAAGACGTCCATGTTCGCCTCGTCCACGATGGTCTGCAGGCGCTTCGACGAGATCTCACCCACGCCGCGCTTCGGCGCACGGATCGCTCTCCAGAAAGCGTCCTCGTCCCGGGGGTTGTCCACGATACGCAGGTACGCGAGCACGTCCTGGATTTCACGGCGCTCGAGGAATTCGGTGGCCCCGATCACGTGGAATGGCAGCTTCCAACGGGCGAAGAGCGACTCGATCGCGCGCTGCTGCATGTGCGTGCGGTAGAGAACCGCGATGTCTCCGAGCTGGTGCCCATCGGTCCTGAGGTTTTGGATGACCTTGCCGAGCGCGCGCGCCTCATGGGCGGCGTCCTTGAGGGTCATGGAGAGGATGGCTTCCCCGCTATCGCGTGTCGCCAGCAGTCTCTTGGGGAGCTTTTGGTGCTCCGCGATGAGCGCGTCCGCTGCCTCAAGGATGTTCGCGCTGCTGCGATAGTTGCGCTCTAGGCGGATCGTGACGGCGCCCGGGTGTGCCTCCTGGAACCGGAGCATCACGTCGGGGGTGGCTCCGCGCCACGAGTAGATCGACTGATCGGGGTCGCCCACGACGAAGAGGCTCCTGTGGGTCGATGCTAGGATGAGCGCAAGCTCGAGTTGGACTGGGCTCGTGTCCTGGAACTCATCCACCAGGACGTGCTCAAAGCGGCTAGCCCAGCGTTCGCGGACCTCTGGCACGCTGTTGAGCACGCGCACCGCTTGTTTCAAGAGCCCGATGAAGTCCACGGCGTTCGCTTTTCGCAGGGCGGCTTCGTACCGCTCCAGCACGGCGCCGTAGGGGCCGAGCGGTACGCGCAGCGGATCCTCTGCCCTGCGCGACTCTTGGATTCGAGCCAACACGTGGCTCACCGGGTGCAGGCGCGTGTCGAGCTCGAGTGCCTTCAGCGCCTTAGCTATGACCCGGGCCTGGGCGGCGCCGTCGTAGATCGAGAACGACTTGGTGAGCCCGTCCACGTGGTCGGCTTCGCTCCGCAGGATGCGCAGCGCGAGGGCGTGGAAGGTCATGATCCACGGCGAGCGGCGCCCACTGGGGGCGAGCGCTTCCACGCGCTCAGTCATCTCCGCAGCTGCGCGCCGCGTGAACGTCATGCAGAGAATCGCGGTGGGGGAGGTCCCCTCCCGGACGAGGCGTGCGATGCGCGCTGTGATGACGCGCGTCTTGCCGGAGCCAGGTCCGGCAAGCACGAGCGTCGGGCCGCCCTGCCTAGAGACGGCGGCCCGCTGCTCGCGATCGAGATCAGGCGCCGGTGGCAACCGAGAGGCGTTCGGTGATCATCGCTTCCAGCTTCTCCGTGTCAGCCGCGAAGGCGCGGATGCCCTCGGCCAGCTTCTCGGTGGCCATCGCGTCGCCGTTCATCATCCAGCGGAAGGACTTCTCGTCGAGGGAGATCTTCTCCACCTCGGAGGCCTTGGCGCAGGCTTCCGTGAGCTGCGCCGGCACGCTGCCTTCGGTCGCTTGCATCTCGCCGAGCAGCGCTGGGCTGATCGTCAAGAGATCGCAGCCCGCGAGCTGCAGGATCTCACCGGTGTTGCGGAAGCTCGCGCCCATGACCTCTGTCTTGTAGTCGAACTTCTTGTAGTAGTCGTAGATCGCCGTCACGGACATGACGCCGGGATCCTCGGCCGCAGGGTAGCTGTCGCGACCCGTGGCCTTCTTGTGCCAGTCAAGGATGCGGCCGACGAAGGGCGAGATGAGCTGCACCTGGGCTTCGGCGCAGGCCACGGCCTGGGCGAACGAGAAGAGCAGCGTCAGGTTGCACTTGATCCCATCGGCACGCAGCTTGGCGGCGGCTTGGATCCCTTCCCAGGTCGAGGCGATCTTGATGAGCACGCGCTCCTTGTCGATGCCCGCCTCCTTGTAAAGCGCAATGATGCGGTGCGCTTTCGCAACGGTCGCATCCGTGTCGAAGCTGAGTCGTGCGTCGACCTCTGTGGAAACACGACCCGGGACGATGCCGAGGATCTTGGTGCCAAAGGCGACGGCGAGGCGATCGAGCGCCGCGTCCAAGAGCTGTGCTTCGCTACCTCCGTCCTTCTCCCGCGCATCGGCGAGGGCCTGCGTCACGATGCCCTCGTAGGCGGGCATCGCCGCCGCCTTCAGGATGAGGCTCGGGTTCGTGGTGGCGTCCCGGGGAAGGTAGGTCTCGATGCTCTCGAAGTCGCCGGTGTCCGCGACGACGAGCGAATGGGCTTTCAATCCGTCCAGCTGGTTCATGGGTTCAGGGAAGCAGGCCCTAGGGGGCTGAACAAGCCCTTTTGACTCCTTTCGGAGCAGTTACCGCCCCGACCACCGCTCCTTCGCCCAGAGCTCACGACTCTGTTACCCTTAGACCTCGTCTGTCCGCCGCCTCACCGCTGCTTGCGACCCATGAAGTTACCGCGCTCCTCCGCCGTTCTCCTTTCTCTCGTGGGGGCCGCTACGCTGTCCACCGCGGCGCGCGCGCAGTCCCTCGGCCCTCCCCCGGTCCCACCGGAGAACCCAATCACCGAGGCCAAGCGCATCCTGGGTAAGGCGCTCTTCTGGGATGAGCAGCTTTCGAGCGACAACACCATGGCCTGCGGCACCTGCCACATCCCATCGGCGGGCGGTTCGGATCCGCGCGTGGACATGGGCAGCCGTCACCCCGGCCTCGATGGGGTTTACGGGGGCGACGACGATCGCTTTGCATCCGCAGGTGTCCGGCGCCACCTCGCCGGCGGCGATGCGGCCCCGGACGCGACCTTTGGCTTCGAGGCCCAGGTCACCGGTCGCCGTTCTCCCACGAACATCGGTTCGGCATTCTTCGATGAGCTCTTCTGGGATGGACGCGCGACGTCAGAGTTCGTCGACCCCGAGACAGGCCTCGTCAGCATTGCGTCGGGCGGCGCGCTCGAGTCCCAGTCCCTCGGCCCGATCATTTCGTTCGTGGAGATGGCGGACGAAGGGAGAACCTGGGACGACGTTCGGACCAAGCTAGAGAACGCCAAGCCGTTGGCCCTTGCCACCGACCTCAACCCGGACCTCGTCGCGGCACTCGCCGCGTCACCGGACTACCCAGCGCTCTTTGCCACCGCGTTCGGTGACCCCGCAATCACCGCGGAGCGGATCGCGTACGCCCTCGGCACCTACCAGCGCACGCTGCATCCCGATCAGACGCCTTGGGATCTCTACGAGGCTGGCCAGACGAGCGCGCTCACGAACGCCCAGCGCAACGGCCTCAACGCCTTCAGCTCCTCGTTCAATAAGTGCTCGGAGTGCCATACGCCGCCGCTCTTCTCGGACGGCTCGTACCGCAACCTCGGACTGCGCGACATCGCTGAGGACAACGGGCGGCAAGGAGTCACGGGCAACTTCGATGACCGTGGACGCTTCAAGGTTCCGACGCTGCGCAACGTCGCGCTCAGGCCGCGCTTCTTCCACCACGGCGACCCGAACTGGAGCAGCCTGTTCCTGAGCGTGTTCATCTACAACCAGGGCGCGGGCTTCTTCCTCGACAACAAGGACCCCATTCTGAGCAGCGTGTTCTTCTCACCGTCGACGGCCTCGTCCATCGCGACGTTCTTGGAAGCGCTGACGGACCCACGCGTAGCGGCTGAGCTGCCGCCGTTCGATCGGCCTACGCTACGGAGCGAGCTTGGCCCAGCCGCGACTTTGAGCGGGCAGGCAGTACCGGGCTCTGGCGGCATTCGCCCACGCATCGACGCGTACTGTCCGCCGCTGACGGGGGCGCAGAGCTTCCGGGTCGGGGTGCACGATGCCTTGGGCGGCGCGGCCGCGTTCTTGGAGTACAGCGCCAACGCCATCGGATACGGCGGCCCAACCCAGCTCGTCCACCGAACGACGCTCCAAGGGAGCGGCGCGGGCGCGGGCTACGCGACCTACAAAACAGACCTTCCGGACGACCCGGCGCTGGTCGGCGCGCAGCTGCACTTCCGCTGGCACATCCGCGACCAGGGGACCCGGGCTCGAACCCAGTGGGCGACCCAGGTCTTCCTGTAATCGCCCGCGTTCGTTCCCCGTTACTCGGGTGAACCGATGCGATCTTCCAAGGTCTGCACCTTGGACTGAGCGGACCAAAGGCGGATCTTCGAGATCTCGATCTCGGTGCCGCAGTCGTGCTCTTTGCTCTCGTAGGCAAAGAGATCGATCTTGGTCGACTGCTCGTTGTTGAGTGACTTCAGCGCGCGAGCCTTCCAAACGTCGACGACGGCGGCAGCGTGCGCTTCTTCTGTCTTGGCCAGGTCGAGCTCGGCCTTGAGGACGTCGATCTGCGCATCGTGGAGCTCGATGCGATCTTCGGCTGCCTGCAGCTCGCGGGTGGCCGCGGCCAGCGCTTGGTGGGCCTCGGCCGGAGCCTCGGTGCCCGATTCCACGTCGGTGAGGGTCTTGATGCGGTCGCGCTCAAGCTTGACCTTTTCCTTGGCGGCCCGCTTCTCAGCGACCAAGACGCGGCGGTCTCCGTCGGCGTGGTCCACGCGGTACTCGGCGGCGGCGCGCTCATCGATCGCCTGCATATGGATGACGCGAGCCTCCTGTACTTCCTGCTTGGCGGCCTCGTCGACGAACTGCAGGAGGCCATCATCGAGGGATCCGCTCGTGCGGCTGCCGGTGTTGGCGCAGCCAGCGGCGAGGACGGCGAGCAGGGTGGATCCGAGGATGGCGGTGGGGGTCGAGCGCTTCATGGTGTGGAAAGGGGGTGAGACTCCTCCGTCATCGTCGCCGCAGCTGGCCCGAATGCTTGAGGGATTTCCGTTGGATGTCTTTTATGTGTTCTAGGCCAAGGTTGCTATTTCGCAGACACAGTTCCCTCGACGATGGCGTCAAGGGCTCGGGCGCCCTCCTCAGCGCCAAAGCCTGACACCGACTGCCGGATAGCCGCCCTCCGGTCCATGGAGCGGATTTCAGCGAGGCGACTGGGGTTCCCAAGTGCGATGAGGCGGGCCGCCAGGCTCTCCTCGGGCCCGTAGAGGGCCCCCTGTGGCTCGGGGACGCGGGCCACCAGGTCCGGGTAGTTCAAGCGGCGCGGTGCCAGTGGGGTGCAGCCGGCCGCCATGGCTTCTGTGAAGGCCACTCCGAAGAACTCGTGCTTGGCCGTCGACACGACGACGTCGGCGCCCCCGAGGAAGCCGAGGTAGTCAGCACGATCCGGGCAGTGGCCCTCATGGACGATCCGCGGGGCGATCGCCCGTGCGGCCTGACGGATGGGGGAGGCGGCCCGTTCGAGGTCGCCCCCCAAGAGCACCACCTCGATTTCTGCTTGGGCGCTCGCCTCGTGGACGGCGTGGAAGAAGGCGCACGGGTCCTTGTCGGCTTCGAGGCGGTGGGGGAAAGCGAGGCGCAGCGGCGCCCCTTGGGCCGCGCCCGATCCAAGGGGGACTTCGCCTAGCTGCGGGAGTGGCGGCACAACGTGCGCGTCGTCCAAGCGCTGGGTCAGCTCCGATTGTGGGTTGGGTCGCGGCAGTCGCCGCAGGAGCTCCGTCGCTGCGGATCCGAAAGCTGTGCGATGAAACTCGGAGTTGAACACGGCCGTTGTGGCGCGAACGGCGGAGAGGATGTTGCTGAAGCCGTGGGTGAAGTCCTCGGGGAGCGCCGTCTCACCGCTGCTGCCTCTGGAGGCGTCGTCCGGTCCGACGCGGTAGGTGAGCTGGTTTTCGTGGAAGTAGAGGAGCGTCGGCGTCGCCGCCCAAGCTGGCGGGAGGTAGCCCATGAGTCGCGGCAGGTCCACGAAGTCGCTGCAGGCGATTAGGTCGGGGGCCGGAGCGGCCTTGATGCTGCGGGCAAGCTCCCACGCGCTGGCCTCTTGACGCCACTTCCAGTGGCGTGGCTTGAGCCCGTGGACCTCGATTTCGTGCCGGGAGTGCCGGCACCACGCGTCCAGGAACGCGCGGTGGCTCCCACCGTACCAGGGCTCGAAGAAGGCGACTCGCATGGCTCGAGCGTACTCGCTGGGACCCCCTCTGGGCCGACTTCTAGTGAAGGCCCGCGGAATGCATCTTGTCACAGGAATGGTGGGGCTTGATGATGCTCGCCCGATGGCCACCCGCAAACGCTACAGCGTCATGCGCGATCCCGTGCATGGCGACATCTACCTCACGCACGAAGAGCTGCGCATCCTCGACACGCCCGAGATGCAGCGCATGCGCGGCATCAAGCAGCTTGGACCGGCGTACCTGGTGTTCCCAGGCGCGCTGCATACGCGGTTTGACCACTCGATCGGCACGGTGCATATCGCCCAGAAGATGATTGATGCGATCAATCTCTCGTTCGATCTAGACCCCGCGCGCGGCATCAAGATCAGCGACGAAGAGGCGCGGGTCATTCGGATGGCGGGTCTGCTCCATGATGTGACCCACATTCCCTTTGGGCACAACATCGAGGACCAGGACGCTCTCTTCCGCCGCCACGACTCGGCGTATCGCTACGAGCGCATGTTCTCGATGGAGTCGACGCTCGGCCGCGAGCTAGAGGAACTCGGGCTGCGCGAGGACGTCTTCAGCGTGTTGACGAAGCCGGGGACGAAGGGACGGCGGGACGTTCCGCCCTACTGGAGCCAGGTTCTCTCGGGCACGATCGCGGCGGACATCCTCGACTACCTCGCGCGGGATGCGTACTTCACCGGATTGCGCCTCCAGGTCGACGAGCGCGTTCACAGCTACTTCAAGATCGATCGCGCGACGGGCAACCTCTACATCGACCTCGCCAAGCACGACCTCTTGCGTGAGGACATCCTGAGTGAGATCGTCCGGATGCTCGAGGCGCGCTACTTCTTCTCGGAGCGCGTCTACTACCACCACGCGAAGGTGGCGGCGGGTGCCCTGGTGGCGCGGGCCATCGACCTCCTCGTACGGGAGAAGGCGCTGCAAGAAGACGATCTCTACGACACCACCGACGACTCGGTCCTCGACGCGCTGTTGCGGGCCGCCGCCAAGGCAAGCCCCGAAACGGGTGCCACCGTGCGCGACCTCGTCCAGCGCTTCCGCGGCCGCCGCCTCTACAAGCGCGCGTGCGTCTTCCCGGCCTACGAGAACGAAGACGTCCAGTCCGAGCTGGTGAACAAGTACTTTGCCCAGGATGGGGGACAGGCCCGCGCCCTTGTGGAGGGGCGCATCGAAGAGATGGTGCGCTTCGCCACCGGTGAGGACGTCAAGGTCATCGTCTACTGCCCTGCGCGGGAGATGCAGCTCAAGGAAGCACGTATCCACGTGCGCTGGCCAGGCGTCGATGGCGTCAATCGCCTGTCCGACTTCTCGGACCGCGTGCCGCGCCTCAAGGACCTAGAGCGCTCCTACCAAGCCCTTTGGAAGTTCTACGTCCTGTGCGACGCGAAGGATCGCAACGTCCTGATGAAGGTGCAGGAGGTCGCGGCCACCGAGTTCCCGGGCGCGCGCAACGTCTACACCGTTGCGCCGACGGGCTAGCGTGTCTTGAGGAATCGCTCGAGCCGGTCAAGCGCCTCGCGCACCCTCGGCTCGGCGATCGCGTACGAGAAGCGCACGTGGTTCGGCGCTCCAAAGACCGAGCCGGGCACGGTCGCCAGGGCTTCCGCCTCCAAGAGATCCGCGCAAAAGTCGCCCGCGTCGCGCCCCTCCCCGAAGTATCGAGACATGTCGGGGAACGCATAGAACGCGCCCCGCGGCGTCGGTCCTTTGAGTCCGAGCCGCTCAAGGCCCTCGGTGATCACGAGGCGGCGCCGATCGAATTCAGCGATCATGGGCGCGACTTCCTCGGGCTCAGACTCTAAGCAGGACTCGTAAGCGACCTGGCTGATGTAGTTCGGGCAGCCCGACAGCTGGCTCTGAATGTTCCCGACGGCCTTCGCGACCTTCTCGGTCGCGACGAGTGCCCCCATGCGGTAGCCCGTCATGGCGTAGAGCTTGCTGGCGCCCTCCACGAGCAGGGTGCGCTCCTTCATCGCCTCGGAATGGGCGGCGGGGGAGTGGTGCTCGGCGCCGTCGAAAACGAGGCGGGCGTAGATCTCGTCCGAGATCAGCCAGAGGTTGTGTCGGAGGACGATCTCGCAGAGCCCGTCGATGTCTTCCTTGCTCCAGACATAGCCGGAGGGGTTGCACGGGGTGGTCAGCATGATGCCCCCGGTCTTGGGCCCGATGGCGGCCTCGATGCCCTTGAGGTCCGGGGCGCAGGATCCCCCTGGCAGGGGAGCGACGTGGGTGGCCGTTCCTCCGGCGAACTCGACCTGGGCGTCGTAGCTACCCCAGACGGGCGGGAGCAGCAGCACCTCGTCCCCCGGATTCACGAGGGCCAGGAGCGCGTGGGAGAGCGCGTGCTTGGCGCTGTGGCAGACGACGACGTTCTGGGGCGAGTAGGAAACGCCCCGGGCCTCGCCCGCGACCCTTGCGAGGGTCTGGCGAAGGGACAGGAGGCCTGCGGCGGGCGTGTACTTGACCCTGCCGCTGTCGATGGCGGCGTGGGCGGCCTCCCGGGCAACTCGCGGGGCGTGGAAGTCGGGCTCGCCGACGGCCATGTTGATGACGTCGCGCCCGCTGGCCGCCATTTCCTTGGCGGCGGCCGCGAGGCGGAGTGTGGCCGAGCCACTCAGGCCGGCTGCTCGTTGTGAGAGTTCCATGGCTTCAAGGTCCGAGCGTGGAGGTGGGGCGGCTCGGAGTGGGACTGGGCCGCCATCATGGCACTTATGGGTCCCAAGCGATCCTTCGAATTCCGGGAAGGCCAGGAAGGGATGGAACGGGTGGTCGTCCATAATGGTCGGCCCGCCGCGCACCGGCGGCCCCATCGCCTCCCGACTCCTCCCTGACTTCTCAGAGCCAAGATCCATGAGCGCCAAGAAACGCGTCCTTCGCGTGGGCTGCATCAGCCTGCTCCTGCTCGCCTTCGTCGGCTACTTCGCTTTCTCGACCCTGCTCTTCCCGCCCTTCGAAGGGAAGTTCAAGGCGGACGTCGCTGGCCTGATTCCGCGGAACGTCGACGTCTACTTGGCCCGCGCGGACCTCGAGGCCGCCTTTGACGAGTTCCCGACCCTGGCCGTGGCCGAGCAGCTCAAGGACAACACGGCGCTCAACGCCTTCCTGGAGTCGGCCGAGTGGCAGAAGTTCGACGAGTCCAAGAAGCTCACGGTGAACCTCGACAAGATCCGCAAGCAGCTCGATCAGCTGCCCCTGGGGATTGAGCTCCTGGACATCGCAGCGGGCGAGGAGGTCGCGCTCGCCGCGAACTTCACCGGCGAAGGCATGGACGGCACGGAGTGGGCGATCTACGCCCGGGCGTCGCGCTACGGCAAGCTCGGCGTCTCGGCGCTGAAGCACGCCAAGCTCCTCGGACTTGAGAAGCGCGGCATCAACGCCGCTGAGTCGGGCGGGATCATCTCCCTCTCGGGGGGCCAGATCCAGAAGACCATTCACGTCACGCGGATCCTCGACATCATCGTCGCGGGCACGTCCCGGCGGCTTGTCGAACAGGCGGTCGAGCTGGAGGGCGCCCGGTCCGAGGGCTCGCTGCTCCTCGCAGCCCCGTACGCGGACTCGATCGCATCGGTGACTCGCAACGACAAGAAGCGCGACATCGAGGTTCAATACAACCTGCGCAAGATGCGCGACCAGTGGGGGCTCACGGACCCCTGGCTCGACCCGAAGTCCGAGCGCTTCCTCCCCGCGTTCCTCGGCCGCCTCCTCCCGGTCGCGGCGATCAGGCGCCTCCTCGGCATCGTCGACTTCGACGAGGGCCTCAACCTCAACCTGTCGGGTGAGTTCTCATCAGAGCTCATGACCGCGGAACAGGAGCGCATCTACCGCGCGAAGGAATTCGATCACAACGAGGTGTTGCAGGTCGCGACCTACGTTCCCGACGACGCGACGCTCTTCTCCTACCTGCGCGCGCCCATCGCGACGATTCTGAACCTCGTCGTCGCATCGGTGGAGCCCGCCGCTGTCGAGAACCTGACGGACTCGGTTCGCGCCATCGGCTACGGTTCGATCGCAGAGTTCATCCAGGACCTTGACGAGTCTCTCTTCGACCGCGTCGCGTTCGTAGCCCGCCCCAACGACTGGGGCGACGCCGACGACACGGACGCCGACGGCGTCTACGTTGGCCCACCCCACGACGACACGCCCGTCTTCGCCTGGGCCATGGTGGCGTGGATGAAGGACGCCAAGAAGATTGAGGATATCCGAGAGCAGATTGCCCAGCGCGGCGCGCAGATTGGCATCCAAGGACGCGAAGCCGGCTCTGGTGGCTACTTCCTCAAGACCATCAGCGGAGGCATCAAGGTCCGAGAGTTCTGGTCCCCGCTGGTCCCAGGCACCGGCCACATCGCCGTCCTGATCTACGGCGAGAACCTGATCATCTCGAACCGCTATGCGATGATCGACGACATGATCTCGAACCGTCTCCAAAAGACGACGAGCGCCCCGATCCTGGCAAACCAGACCGCTTTTCAGTGGGCTCTAGAGGACTCCAGCCCCACCGCCAACCTCCTCGCATGGCTCAATCCCCGCACCGCCAGCGAGCTATTCATGCAACAGGCGAGGAGAGGGGCCCGGTCCAGCATCGAAAGCTCGATCGACTACAGCACCAAGCGACGCGTCGAAGAAGCCAAGGTCCTCCGCACAGTCTTCAGCGGCAAGCAACGCAGCGGCCTCACCGCCGACGAAGCGATGCGCCTCGATGACCAGGTCGACCAGAACCTGAAGCGCTACCGCGACCAGGTCGTCGAGGACAACCTCCCGAGAGAGCTGGCAAAGGCAGAACGCAACGTCACGTACATGAACGCGATCGCCTCCGCCCTCACCATGGTCAAGCTGTCCCCCAAGGACTTTAAGCTCACCATGAGAGTCAGCACTCCCTACGCGGACTAATCCTCCCCGAATCACTCCGTCGCCCACGGAGCTCCGGCACTAGTCAACCAGCGCAAACCCGACACCGCCAGCAGGTCGTCCGCAGGACGACCCGTTGCGCGCGAAGCGCCGCAACTAGCCGACGCGCACAATCCCAACACCGCCAGCAGGTCGTCCGCAGGACGACCCGTTGCGCGCGCAGCGTCGCAACTAGCCGACGCGCACAAGCTCGACACCGCCAGCAGGTCGTCCCGTTGCGCGCGAAGCGCCGCAACCAGCCGACCCACGAAGCCGACAGCCCCAACCGGCTTCACATGAGCCCCAGATGAGAACGGCCGATACGCCAACCATCCGGCGACGCTCATCCCCCGGGCTCCGGGACGCATGCTCGTACGCGTCAGCGTACGACCAGAAATATTTCCAGTCCCAGCACCACACTCCCATCCACCAGGGACGCCCTCAACAACCTCAAAACTCGCACCCCCTGCAGCTAATCAGCCACAAAGTGGTGCCCGGGACTGGAATCGAACCAGCACGGGTTTTATCCCACCAGATCCTTAGTCTGGCGCGTCTACCAATTCCGCCACCCGGGCTCCTGAAGTCGCGGCGTTCATCGGGCGTTGGTAGTCGCCCGGCCGCTTCGGTTGTCACTCGCGCCACCCCTTCGGGTGAGTGCGAGCGAGGAAGAGTAGGGATCTTCTGGGCGGGGGGCAACCGGCTGGCGAGGGATTTCTGTGCAGGTTCCGCCCAGTGGGCGCCTCGCACGCCAGTACGGTGGGTCTCAGAGCACCCGTTGGGCGCTCAACCCCCGAAAAACAGGCACAACGCCAACCCCTAACAACGACCATGGCTTCCCTTCGCGGAAATGCACTCATTGGCCAGTCCGGCGGCCCCACGGCCGTCATCAACCAGAGCCTCGTCGGGCTTGTCGAGCGCTGTGTGGAGCACCGGGACATCCCCTCGGTCTACGGCGCACTGAACGGAATCAAGGGGCTCATGGAGGAGCGTCTGATCGACCTGGGCCGGGAGGCTCGGGACGAGCTGGAGAAGGTGGCGCTGACCCCGGCGGCCGCCCTGGGCTCCGTGCGCCAGAAACCGACCCCCGAGGCAGCCGAGAGGGTGCTCCAGGTCTTCGAGGCCCACGACATCCGCTACTTCTTCTACGTGGGGGGCAACGACTCGGCGGAGACGGCGCACCTCCTCAACGAGGCCGCCGTGGCCAAGGGCTACGACGTGCGCCTCTTCCACGTGCCGAAGACGATCGACAATGACCTGAACCTGAGCGATCACACCCCCGGCTATGGTTCCGCGGCGCGCTTCGTCGCCCAGGCCTTCATGGGAGATGACCAGGACAACCGCAGCCTTGGCGGCGTCAAGATCAACGTGGTCATGGGCCGGCACGCGGGCTGGCTGACGGCCGCGAGCCGCCTGGCCCGCCGCCACGAGGACGACGGTCCGCACCTGATTTACCTTCCCGAGCGCGCGTTTGACCGCGATGCGTTTTGCAACTCGGTGGAAGAGATGCTGCACCGCCACGGCCGCTGCGTCGTGGCTGTGAGCGAAGGCGTTCATGACGCGTCCGGCGAGGTCATCGCCAAGGGCACCGAGGTGGACAGCCACGGCAACATCCAGCTCTCGGGCACGGGGGCGCTCGGCGACTACTTGTCGAACTTGGTCAAGGAGCGCGTGACGGCCGCGAGCCGGGTGCGCGCGGACACGTTCGGCTACCTGCAGCGCAGCTTCTTCGGCGTGTCGTCGGAGCAGGATGCCCTCGAGGCCCGGGAAGTCGGGCGCGCGGCGGTGGACTTCGCCACCTCGGGCGACGTGACCCACGGGTCGCTCAGCATTCAGCGGGGCGACGCCGGGGGCCGCTACCAGCCGGTCTACGTGGTCAACCAGCTCAGGGACGTGGCCGCCGCGACGCGCCTCGTTCCGGATGAGTTCATCCTGGGTGACAACGACGTCACGGAGGCCTTCGTGGAATGGGCGACGCCCATTGTGGGAGCGCTGCCTCAACCTGGGCGGCTTGGGCGCCATCCTGTCACTCCGCGTCTCTAAGCTGGGCCCTGTAACCCCGCGGCCTCTCGCTTATAATCTGGGCATGAATCGACTTCAGACTCAGATGGGACTCGTGGGCGGCTGCGCGCTGGCAGCCGCTCTATTGACCGGCGCTCTCTACGGAGCGCCGGCGCCTCAAGAGGAGGTGCCAGCGAAGACTCCGGTCCAGGAAGCGGCGAAGGACGCAGCTGCGCCCGCCAAGGCCTCGATGGGCCGGGTGATCTTCGACGGCGAGGTCCCGGAGGCGAAGCCGCTCGAGATTCCGGCGACCGCCGCCGCGGGGTGCTGCCCGGACGGTGAGTCCGTGAAGTCGGAGAACCTCTCGCTCGTCGTGTCCAAGGACGGCGGCATCCAGAACGTCGTCGTGACGGTCAAGGTGGAGGGGGTCAAGGTCGAGATTCCCGAAGAGCCCTACGTGATGGATCAGAAGGGCTGCCGCTTCATTCCCCACATGCTCGTGGTGCCGAAGGGCGCTACGGTGGCATTCCTGAACTCGGACGAGACCTCCCACAACGTTCACCTCCTTCCGCTCGCCAACGCGCCGCTCAACCAGACCGTGACCGCGGGCAAGCGCATCGAGCGCAAGTTCACGGAGGCGGAGCCCGTCAAGGTGACCTGCGACATGCACACCTGGATGAATTCCTTCGTCTACGTCGCCGACGCCACGCACTGGACGTTGACCGATGCGGACGGCCATTTCTCCCTCGACGGTCTGCCCGCGGGCAGCCACGAGGTTCAGTTCTGGCACGAGACCCTCGGGAAGAAGAAGGCCACCGTGGTGGTGGACGAGAACGGCAAGGCCGCAGCACCGGTTGAGGTGAAGCTGGCCATGAAGAAAAAGAAGAAGCGCGGCCGTCGCCGATAGCGACCCCTAGCGACCGCGAGCGACCGCTCGGGATCACGCTCTCCCTTTGGCCTCCGCTGCGCCTCATTTCGGCACGTAGCGGGGGCTTTTACGTATCGGCGCGGCCCGCAGGTGGCGAACTTTCCTGGGCGGCGTAGGGTACGTGTTACCGCTCAAGGGCGAGGGCGCTTGAGCTCAGCTTCCAACACATCCATCCTCACCTGGACCCCAAGATGAAATCGATCCGAATCACTGTTCTGGGAGCGGCCGCCGCGGCCCTCAGCATGCCCGTCGGCCTGTCGTATCAGTCGGAGGCCCCCGCCTCCAGCGAGACGGAGGCGTGTCAGTGTAGCTGCGAGGCATGTATCGCCAAGCACGGGAAGAAGGCGGCGGTGCAGACCGCACCCGCGCCCAACTTGCCGGACGCACCGGTGGACATCGAGGCAGAGGTCGCGCGGATTCTGGCCACCGATCTCGAAGAGGTGAAGTACTTGGTGGTCCCGGCCGACGGCGCAGGTGTAACGGGTGCAGGCATCGCTGAGGTCGTCGACGTGGAGGAAGAAGCGGAGCCCGTCCAGCAGGCTTCCGGCGAGCGCGGCTACATGGGCATCTCACTCGGCGCGGACGCGGGGGGCGGGGCCCTTGTGGGG
>CALHGQ010000390.1 GCA_938030175.1 uncultured bacterium
GCGAGGACCAGGCCGTAGCCGGCGAGGCCAGCGATCGTGACGCCTGCTACGTTAGACGTCTGAAGGGCGAGCGTGGAAATAAGCATGGGTTAGCCGGTGTGGGAGGGCTCGATTCGTGACTCAGGATCGCGCGGTGGACGAATGTCCGCCGCAGCGTCAACAGCCTACATCCCGCCCGCCGAGGCACCGTTGGCGCGACTTAGGATTACTTTGCGCGAAGAGCAACTCTGACCCCCAGGCAAGTGAAGCGGATCTGAAACGTTATGTCGGTCCAGGCCGCTTTTGGAAAGCAATCCGCAACTGGCGATCCTCCGATGGATATCGTCGAACGAACACTTCCCTCTCCTGCTTCCCCGGAGCCCCCTTTTGTTCCATCCATCCAGCTCGATCGCCGTCCTCTGCTTGGCGGTCCCTGCGTCCTTTGCCGTACAGGTAGAGAGCCTTGGACCAGGCCCTGGCAGCCTCTTTTCCCCCACTCTGATCAGCGACAACGGCGAGGTCATCGTCGGTGGTGCCCGCGAGCTCACGTCCTCCTTCAAGGTCGGCGTCTGGACCCAAGCGACTGCCCTCGTTGTGCTCGACGCGGGGACTCCCGATAAGTTCTACCCGTTCAGAATGAGCGCAGACGGGTCCCGGATCATCGGACGCCAGAGCGACGTGGGGCCGAACCTACTCGAGCAAGGGATCGTATGGGATGTGCCCGCGGGCACCCGCACCGTCGTGGGTTTGCTCCCAGGCGCCATCCTATCCACTGCCACTGGAATCAGCGCCGACGGTAGCACGGTGGTCGGCGGGTCCTACGGGCCCACGGCCGGGGCCTATCAGGCATACCGCTGGACCCAGGCGGGTGGAACGCAGCCGCTCGCGCCCCCTGCGATCTTCTTTATGGCCCCCCAGTCGGTCAACGGTGATGGCAGCGTGATTGTGGGATCGACGATCCCGAACTTCACTAGCTCGGACTCACGCGCCGCCATCTGGTCCGCTACCGGGGGCCTTTCGACGGTACCCGGCCTCCCCAACGCACTGTCGGAAGTCACCGGCGTCAGCAACGACGGGCTGAGCATGGTCGGGCTCGTCGATGATCCTGCGTTCCCGTCGGGCGTCTTCTACTACTCGGCTGGACTCGGCGTCCTGCCTGTGGACCTAGGCAATCCCGGCCTCACGCCCACCACTCCACCCCAGATCAGCGCGGACGGCTCCACCATCCTGGTGCAGCCCACCGGTCCACCCGTCAAGTGGTCGCCCGCAACCGGTGCAGAAACGTTCGGCCCATCGGGATTCTGGTTCGCGACCTCGATCAGCTCGGACGGGAGCACCGTCGCAGGCTATCGGGCACCGTTCCCGACCAGCAACGATCGTCAGGCGTTCCGGTGGGAGTCTTCAGGTCAGGTAGTCCTCCTGGACCCCATCACCCCGGGCGAGACGTCGATTGGCAACGCGATCAGTGGAGATGGTTCTGCGATCTGCGGCGGCAGCGTCGCGGCATTCTCTATTCCCGTCGGACAGGGCGCGCGCTGGCGCACCGATGGCACCATCGGCGAGTCCTACTGCGGACCGGCCGTGCCCAACAGTACGGGAGCTTCCGCGGAGCTGCGCCTTTCGGGTAGCAACGTCATCGATCAAGGCGAGCTCGTCCTCCTCGGCTCGGGTCTCCCCAGCTTCACGTTCGGCTTCTTCCTCGTTGCGCCGAACAGTGCATTCGTGACGGGAGTTCCGGGGAGCCAGGGAAACCTTTGCTTGGGAGGCGCCATCGGCCGTTTCGTTGGACCTGGTCAGGTTCAGCAATCCAACGGCAGCGGCGAGTTCTCGCTCACGGTCGACCCGCGTGCGCTACCCAGTCCGCTGGGCACGTTCTCGGCGCCCCCGGGTGAGAACCTCTACTTCCAAGCCTGGTTCCGCGATGCGAACCCCAACGGGACGTCGAACTTCACTTCGGGGGCGACAGTTCGGTTCTACTAGCGCCAAGTCACCCGCCGACGGGTCAGGGCACGACGCATCCCGCAGGTGCAGAGTGCGTCCCTGGTGCGCCTAGGTCGTGTACCGTACGCGGCATGCCCGTACCTGCAGCCGACACGACATGGGAGCGCCTGCGCGCTGCCTACGACCCTGACGCCTTCCTCCAACAGGGAGGGCGCGTCGTAGCGCAGCTCGCGGCGTACCTCGAAGGTGCGTACGCGGGGAAAGGGCCGGTCCTCGAACCGACGGACCCGAACGAGCTCCTCGGGGCTCTCCCTCCGATCGGCCACGCCGAGCCAGCGCCTGGGGAATTCGAGCGACTCCTTGGGGAAGTGATCGCCCAGGCGAACCACGTTCACCACCCGGGCTTCATTGGGCACCAGGTCTCCGCCCCGTTGCCGGCGTCGGTGCTCGCCGACATGTCCTCCGCGCTCCTCAGCAACGGCATGGCCATCTACGAGATGGGCCAGATGCATACCGCGATGGAGCGGCGCGTGCTCCAGTGGCTCGGGGGCCAAATCGGGTTCGGCGAGGGCAGCGACGGCGTCCTCACCCACGGCGGATCCCTCGGTAACCTCACGGCGCTGCTCGCCGCGCGGCAGGCCAAAGCAGGCTACGACGTATGGACCGAAGGACAACGCGGCCCCATGGCCGTCCTGGTTTCGGACCAGGCCCACTACTGCGTGGCCCGCGCGGTGCAATGCATGGGCTGGGGAGCGAAGGGGGCGGCCACCGTCCCCACCGACGACCGCTTCCGCCTGCGGCCGGACGCCCTCGAGGAGACGCTCAAGCAAGCCCAGGACGACGGCCGCCAAGTGCTCGCCGTGGTGGCCAGCAGCTGCTCCACCGCCGCCGGAAGCTTCGACCCCCTCGAAGAGATCGCTGACTTCTGCGAGGCCCACAACCTGTGGCTCCACGTGGACGGAGCCCACGGAGCGTCCCTCGCCTTGTCCGGCCGCTACGCACATGTCCTTCGCGGTATCGAGCGCGCCGACTCCGTCACCTGGGACCTGCACAAGCTCCTCGCACTCCCCGCCCTGAACACCGCCGTGCTCTTCAAAGACGGCCAGCGCTCCTACGAGGCGTTCGCCCAGGAGGCCAGCTACCTGTTCGACGACAGCGCTCCCAAGGAGTGGTTCCAGGTTGGCCAGCGCACCATGGAGTGCACCAAGCGTGGCCTCTCCGTCGTCGCGTACACCATGCTCCAAAGCGCGGGCACCGAGCTCTTCAGAGCCAACGTCGAACGCCTCATGGAGGTCGCACACTTCCTGGCCGACGAGGTAGAGGCTTCGGACGACTTCGAGCTCGCGACCTACCCCGACGCGAACATCCTGTGCTTCCGCCACGTGCCCAAAGCCAGCGCCCTGTCCCCCACCGAACTCGACGAGCACCAAGCGCGCCTTCGCACGGCCCTGATCCAATCCGGTCGCGCCTACATCACCCAGGCCAAACTGCGCGGCCGCCTCTGGCTCCGCACCTCCGTCCAAAACCCGATGACGAGCCGCGAGACGATGACGCAGCTCCTCCAGGACCTGAGGGCGCTGGCCTAGCGAATCGCGATCGTCACGTCGTCCAAGAGGAGCTCGGCTGAACCAGTCACGGTCGCGACCGGGCGTAGAGAGACCGTGCCCGACGGAGCGGTGAACAGGATTTCGGCCGTGCGCCACGGGGCCGACTGCGGGAGTGAGGCCTGGGCCTGGCCGATGACCGAGCCGCTGCCGTTCAGGTACTCGACGCGGAGCGTGGCCGTGCCGCCAGCCGTCAGGCGATGGAGCGCGCGGCACGCGTAGGCCTGCCCGGCCTGGGCAGGGACCGTGCGCGACGCGCTGCCCGCCACCAGACGCAGGGACGGGGACGCGATGCCCGCGTCGGCGTTGAGCGTCGTGGTGCCACTGGTGGTCCAACCGGTGAGGCCCGCCTGGAAGCCGCCGTTCGCAACGAGGTTCAACGGGTCGGACGCGAGGACGGTGGAGGCCGCCAGCAGTTCGGCCGTCGCGAGCTCGGGCGTGCCCCCTTGGTTGCCGGACCCCGACGCTGCGATGATGCAGCCGTTGAATGTTCCGATGCCACCGCTATGGCGCGGCGTCACGAGGCTCGGGAGCGTCGTCCAACGCTCTGAGTACACGTCGAGGGCCTCGACGTCCCCGTGGGCGGGGAACATGGAGTCGCTCTCTCCCCCCACAACGACCACGTGGCGGCCGACGGGAACAGCCATCGTGCCAGCGCGCTCCGTGGGAATGTCCTCAGCGATCGTCTTCCACACTCCTGACGTAAAGTCGTAGACGTCGACCTCAGGGATGGTGCTGTCGAAGGGGTTGGGCAGGGTGGTCGTTCGGCCGCCCGCGAGGACGAGGCGGTTGCCGACCACGGACGCGAGGAAGTGATCCCGGGCGCGCGGCGCGTCCGCTAAGACCGACCACGTGTTGGTCTGCGGGTCGAAGCAATCGAACCACGGGCGGGCGCCGCCGTTGTGACCCTGGTTGTTGCCGCCCACCAGATAGATCTTGCCGTCGTACACCACAGTGCCTGCGCTTCCGCGACGGCGCCCCGATGGGATCGCCGCGACGGCGGTCCACACGTTGGTCTCGGGGTTCCAGGTGTAGACGAGGTTCACGTTCGCCTCGTTCGGGTAGTTCCCCGTGAACGCCCCCACGACGTACACGAGGCCGTCCACCACGACCGGCTGAAAGTGGTGGACCTCGAAGGGCGGAAAGCCACGTACGGTCCAGGTGCGATCCACGGGGTCGTATTCCTGGGTCGGCCGAGAGCCGCGTCCGCCGATGAGATAGAACTTGCCACCCACCGTGACGCCAGCGGCTTCGTGGCGCGCGGTCGGCGCGCTGCCGTTGGACGACGAAAGGAGGCTCCACGTCGTCGGACGCGGCGGCCCAAGGCGCACGATGCTGGCCTCCGAGGGGACGCCAGAGCTGTCGAACGCAAAGAGCATGTAGTGCCCCGGGGGCGCTTCGTGACCGCGGGGCGGCGCCGTCACCGACAGGGAGGCGCCCGCCTGGGTGTAGCTAAGCTCGAGGAAGCGCTGGTCCGAATTCGTTCCATGGGTCGAGCTACCGAGGCGCACCAGGGTCACCCGCGAGATCGCGGCGTTCGACGTCATGCCCACGCTGAAGCTCCCGCTGTACGCCGCCACGGAGGGCGCGGATTGGATCACGGGACGCGGAGCCAAATCGCCGCTCGTATCCGAGCGGAAGAGGTACGCCGGCGTAAAGATCTGGGCGGTCAGCGGATCCTGCCCGCCGCCGGTCCAAACGCGACCGTCAGGAAGTAGCAGGGCGGAAGAGCGGAAACCGCGCGCGCTATCCGCAGGCCATGCCGTTGTCCAAGTCTCGGTGACGGGGTCAAAGATCTCCGGGATCCGCCAAGGGGAAGGACTCACCCCGTCGGAGTGCCGTGCGTTGCCGCCGGTCACGAGGACGCTTCCGTCGCAGAGAATCGTGGCGTTGTGATCGGCCCGACGGAGCAGCATTCCCTCCGTGGCCTGCACTGTAGGGTTCGTGCCGCCAATCAAGCAGCGCACCGCGCTGCGCTGGCCGCTTCCCGGGTTGGAAGCGTTGCCCCCGTGGTTCACTCCGCCGACAACGAGCACCGTGTCGGGTCGCAGCTGGGTCGATGTCCCCCAGGCGCGCCGGACGAACTCGCGGTTTGCCTGGAACTCCCACGACCCGACGCCGCTCCTGGCATCGATCATCCCCATGCGCTCATCCCATCCCGCCCAGAAGACGCGCCCGTCGGGGGCGACATGGGCCATGGGATAGGTGCGATCGAGGGGCGCGTCACCGACGTTGAGGTAGAGCCCGAGGTCGACGCCGGTCAGGGTTCGCCAGGCGCTCCCCAAAAGGACTTCCGGTGCCAGCGCGCCGGGTGTGGCCCCGTGGCTGCCGCCGAGGGCGAGGACGCTGCCGTCGCCTAGCGTCAGCGCGGTGGCTCCCCATCGTGCAGCCTCCATGGACGAGGTCGGGATCCACTCGTTCGACGAGGGAGCGAACCGGCTCGACTGTTGCCGTCCGAGGGGGGCCGCGCTCGCGCTTCCACCGCTGCGGCCCGCGAAACCGCCGAGCTCCACCAAGGAACCGTCGGCCAAACGCGCATGGCCCGCGCCGTAGAGTTCGTCGGTGGGATGGTCCACCGTCGTGTGCGTAAGCGCCGTCGTGTTGAACAGGTCAACGCGCGTGGTTTGGTGATTGGCGCCTGGGCTTGGGTCGCCTCCGCCCTGGGCCTGCGCGGTCGCGTGACTCAGAATCTCGCCGGTGGGCAGCAGCGTCGCGTGCACAGGCTGCACGGGCCAGGGCATCACCGGCTCCCATCGGCCGCGGACCCGGCGGAGCGCCTTTCCGTTGCGCGTCGGAACCTTGGCGGTGGACACGAGGATCGGATCGCACCAATCAGCGTAGTCCGCCGCGTACCCGTCGTCGCCGTCCATGGTCACGAGCAACAGCTCACGCACGCCGCGCACGTTGACCCGCCCCACGAAGAGCGCGGGGTCCGTGTCGCTGCGCAGTCCGGAGTCAAACAGAACCGCGCCATCTCCGAGAACCAAGAATCGAGCCGAGCCGCCAGCCGGCGCCGTGTCGTCGATGCCTACCCACGCTGTAAAGCGCACGGCCTTGGCTCCGAGGTCGTAAGCGATCACGCTTGGCGCGCGCGTTCCGAAGCCGAAGTTGAATGTCTGCCCCTGGACGGTGAGGGTCGTGCCGTCCCCTTGGGCGAGTCCCCCCACGCTCTGGTTGCGCTCCACCGGGCCGAGGCTCCCCTCGGTGTAGAGGCGCGCAATGTTCGACATGATGTACGCAGCCGGACGGGGGGGTCGGTCCGCTGCGGTTCCTACGCTCGTCGCCGTCGAAGTGATCTGGGCAGCTGGCGCGATGGAGGGACTCACCACGGCAAAGAGCCCGAGCACAACGGCAGGGGTCCGACCTGCTGCAGCCAGGGTTCGATGGAGGCGCTTGTGGATGTGAAACATGGTGATCGTGGCGAGCGACGACGAGCGGGCAGATAACCGATTAGACGGCCAAGCAGGAGTCTAGGTTCGCTCCCCCCACGTAAGAACAGGGAGGATCAAGCGCGGTTCACTTGAGTCTCACTTTAGGAGCCATTCGTCGTCACCTAAAAGTACCCTGCGGCTCCGGGCCACGCCCTTCCCTAACGCCCTTGCGCGAACACTCATGAAGTACCTCCCACTCGGCCTCGCAGCCATCGGTTCACTCATGCTCACATGGGCCGCCATCACGTCCCCCGCGGCGGCAGCGAGTTCCCAGGAAACGGCCTCGGCGACGGCCGAGCCAGCCCGGCGCGAGGTGACGCCGCTCGTCTCCAACGTGCGCCTCATCGGCGCCAGCATCACGGCCGGATTCGGCAATGCCGCCGAGCTGAAGCTGGGGCGGAACACCCCGCTCTCGAAGTTCCTCGCCGCCGCCTGGGCGGACCACAACCAGGGGGCCAAGTTCGCGGGCGGCGGCTCGAACGCCTTCTTTCGATGGCCGCAGACCACGGGCGCGAGCCAGGTACGCTCGGCGCGCGCCGCTGCGCCCACGCTCGTCATCGCCCTCGACTTCCTGTTCTGGTACGGGTTCGGCAACGTCCGCGCAAAGACGCCGCGGCGCACGGAGGGGGTGGCCCAAGGGCTAAAAGAACTCGAGGCCTTCGAGTGCCCCGTGGTCATCGGGACGATTCCGAACGTCGACCATGCGCTCAACGGCGTGGGGCCCTTGGGCGGGCCGGTCATCTTCCGATCGCAGTTCCCCACCGAGCCCGAGCGTGCCGCGATGAACGCCATGATCATCGAGTGGGCTGGTGAGCGGGACCACGTGCAAGTCGTGGACGTTGACGGGATCTTTCGCTCGATCGTTGAAGGGAAGCCGCTGACGCTGCGGGGCCAGACCCAGGAAAAAGTCGGACTGTCGAGCGCGGTGCAAGAAGACCTTCTGCACCTCAACCTCGATGGCTACGTCTGGACCGCCATGGCGCTGTGCGATGCGGTGGCGAAGTTGGAAGGCGCGGACGAAGGCGACTTCGTCTTTGAGGCCGCCAAGATCCGCGCGCGCTTCCTTGCGTCGATCGCCGACGCCCAGGCCAAACAGGCCGAGCGAACGGCTAAGCGGTTGGCCAGAGAAGCGACTCGGGAGGCTGCCAGGGAAGCCGCCCGCGAGGCCAAGCGCAAGTAAGGCTCAGGGCGTCCACAAGATGACCGCACCGTCGGTGAAGTTCGACGTGGGACCGAACGGCGAAGTGTCCCGGTGCCAGCACTGGAAGTAGGCAGGGGTACCAGGGACGGCCGCATAGGGACCGAGCGCCGAGGGGATGCTGGAGAGGTCCCACTGCCCGATGAGCGTCGAGAGCGTGACCAACCCCGTGGCACCTGAGTTCTGCGCCGCGGCTTGGAAGCGCCCCACGTTCGACCCAAGGCAGATGTTCCCGGCCGATCCGGCGGGGTTGGGGAAGAAGCCATCGAGAGGCGACGTGATGAAGAACCCCACCGTGTTCGCCGGAACGGTTGCTCTCAGCGTGACGTTGTTCTGGGCCACGGACGTCGAGCCGAAGCCGTCGATGGAGCCATTGAAGCCCGAGGAGTTCGGGTTCGAGGTGCAGCCACTCGGGACGATGATGAAAGGGTCGCAGATGCCAGTGTCCGCCTGTAGCTCAAGGAACCAGGAGGCCCACTGCGGAGAGGAGGGCCCACAGTGGCTGCCTTGGATGGGGGGCTGGAAGAAGTAGCACCCCGAGTGGGTACCGGCCGGATCCTCTAGCCACCAGAAGTCCGGATTGAAAAAGCCTGTGGCCTGGTCCGGCCCGCACTGGGAAGGCACTCCGAAGTACGTATTCGTCCCGTCGGTGGGAAGGCCCCCAAGGACATAGCTCGGCTCCGTGGCACGCGGGTCACCCGCGATCACGAACCCGGCGGGCATCGTCCCGTCCGTCCCAGCGTACCGGAAGCTCCAGCCGAAGCTGTCCTGCTCGATGTCCCCTTGGTAGCCGTCGCCGCCGTCGCCGGCAATGCAGAGCTCCAAGCCACCGGAGAGGTCGAGATCCACGGTCCAACAACCCGTCGCGGGAAGACCCGTGACCTTGAGCTCATTCTGATAGAGCGGCTCGAACGTGCAGGGCACGTACTCGTCGTAGAAACGCAGGTTCCAGCCGGAGGTGCCTGGAGCACCAAAGTCGCAGTAGCTGAGCGACATGCAGTTGACCGTGTAGACGTCGCGGTTCGCGTTGGCGTTCGGGTTCACGGAGGTCGGCAGCACCCCCGAGTCGAACAGCGTGCTACCGGGTGCGAAGCTGGTGGGACCCCCAACGGGGGAGTAGTAGCCGGAGGTTGCTGTGTTGCTGTAGACCGTGTCGGGGCCAAAGTTGGCGCTGTCACCGGCGGAGCGCGTCCAGCGTCCGGTTGCCATGTGATAGATCCCGGCATGCTTGACCGTTCCCGGGATCTTCTCGGGCTGGATGAGGGTATGGACGGCCGGCTGGGCCGCTTGGGAGGCTGCCGTGGCAGCAAGCGCAAGCCCGAGGGCCGAAGCGGTGAGTGTCCTAAGCATGGGAAGGCTATGCAGGGTTGGGGACGCGGAAGGCGCCTGGCGAGATCTAGGAATTCCAGAAAACCGCCTCTAGCCTACCGGCCGATCGAACCTCTGCCCGAGATCCCCACGGGATTTCCCGG
>CALHGQ010000391.1 GCA_938030175.1 uncultured bacterium
CCCGGGTTAGACAGCGGCCCGAAGGGGCCGCTGTCTAACCCGGGGAGTGGCGACATCTACTACGGTACCGTACCGCCACAAGCTACAGCGCTGCTGCGAACATCGTCTTCAGGGCGTCCCAGCTGGCCGCGTCTGCGGCTGCGTCGTAGCGAATGGGGAGCTCAAGTTTCTCACCGAGGGCTGTTGCGCCCGGGTTGGTGAATCCGTGGAGGGCTCCCTCGTAGGTCTCCACTTGGACCTTCTTGATGCCGGGGATGGCGCTGAGCTCAAGCTCGGTCTCAAGCACCAGCGCGGCGGGTACCCAGGTGTCATCGCCGCCAGTTGCGATCAAGACGTGGGTGAGGCCTCCGGCGTCTTGTGCCCCGAGGGCTGCGCCGAGCGAGCCGTGAAAGCTGGCCACCGCGTCGATACCGCGCGTCTCCCGGGCCATCTTCAGCGCAATGCCGCCGCCCATGCAGTAGCCGATCACTCCGGTCTTTTCGGGGTCGACGCCTACTTGGCTGTTGAGCATCCCCAGGCCAGCCCGGAAACGGGCCTCCATGACGTCGGCGTTGTTCATCACCTCGTTCATGAATTCAGTGGCGTCCGCTGGGTGCGTAGCGGTCTTGCCCGTGCCGTACATGTCGAGGGCAAACGCCACGTATCCGAGTTCAGCCAGCTGCTTCGCGCGCGTGCGGACGTATTTGTTGTGCCCC
This sequence comes from uncultured bacterium, assembly GCA_938030175.1. Classification (GTDB taxonomy): domain Bacteria; phylum Planctomycetota; class UBA1135; order UBA1135; genus Saltatorellus. The sequence goes on from CALHGQ010000391.1 coordinate 696, forward strand.
CACCATTCGTGAACGACGAGCACACCTGGGGCCGACCCGGAATGGTCCGAGGGCCGAGCGACGAAGCCGGTGAGGGGGACGCCCGCGGCTTCGTAGGACACCTCGAAGGACTCGATCGGCCTGACGCTTGCGGTGCTGCTCTCGCTGACGGGCGCCGATGCACAGGCACAGAGGTAAAGCGAAGCGAGTAGGAGCGACGTGGCGAGAAGGGGGGAGCTCATGGTGCGGTCCTTGGGCGTTGAGGTAGCGGCGGCGCGGGGTAGATCGCCGGGCTAGCGCCCGGCGGCCGGTACTATGACACAAGCCGCGCCCGAGGCCTAGGCGGCCCTCAGCCTGTGCAGGTGAGCGTTGGCAGCATCACCCTGCGGCGCGCGGGGATCATCTGGGTCAGCCCGGAGGCCGATGGTCCTCTGCCGCTTCGCCCGCGGTTCGGCGACGGCGGGCTGCCACGCGCAGCGAGTCCGGCGTCTCGCCAGTCCAGTCTCGAAACGCGCGGAAGAACGAGCTCGACTCGGCGAAGCCGAGAAGGAAGCCGATCTCTGTGTAGCTGATCTTCGTTTCGGTGACGTAGTGGCGAGCGAGCCCCTCGCGGGTGCGCCTCACGACGTCCTTGTAGGACGTGCCCTCTTGCCTAAGGCTCCGCTGCAGCGTTCGTGAGCTCATGCCGAGCCGGCTCGCGGCGACCCCGACCGTGGCCTCGCCGCTGGGGAGCGTCTCCAGCAGCACCGAACGGACGCGTTCCATGAGCGGAGCGGCGGCCCCAAGGTTCGTGAGCCTCCTTCTGAGCTCCGGCTCGAACGTCTGCCACAGCGAGTCGTTCGCGGTCAGAAACGGGCGCTTCGCGTCCTCCAAGCTGAGTGTCAGGCCGTGGCGGTCACTCTTCTCTACCGGGACGCCGAAGAACTCACGGTACGCCTCGGTGGGCTCGATGGCGAAATGGCTCTCGACGCGCACCGGCCGGATCAGCTCGCGCGTTCCGATGCGTGCGATCTGTGTGAGGAATGCGAGCTCCAGCGCAGCCAGCGACTCGGGCGACCGAACGCTTGGGTCCAACCATGCACCGCCGACGAACAGGCCGCCCTCGTGTTCTTCGACGGTCATCGTCATCGGAGCGACGAGTCGCTTGTGCACCGCCATCCTGCTCGCCGCGACGGCCATGTTCGGGCTGCACAACGCCGCGAAGACCGGTGGGGAGAAGGCCTCCGGGGAGAACCTGCTCACCAACGTCAGCGGAAGGAGCGGATCGTCCGCCTCTCTTACGACCGCGTTCCAAAACCGAAAGTAGTCTTCGACGCTAAGGCGCGGGTGTTCCTGGCTGAAGAGATCCCTGGCCAGGCGAGCCCTTCGGAGCACGTTCTCAACCTCGAGGCCCAGGTCCTTCAGCGCGATCAGCCAGAGGCCTTCGAGCGAGACGGTCTTGGGATCGGTCATGCCTATCACCATAGGTGGCCATCGGCGCCGCGCCACTAGCATTGTGCGCCACCCCAGGATCTTGACGCGACGCTCTGGCGCGTACTGGCACCAGGTTGGCGCCTCTCGCGAGTGCTCGCGGGGTGGCTCTTCTTCTATGGTCCGACTCCCGACGGCGGGGAGCGCCCGCCACTTCCCGACCGAGCTCGATGGGACCCCGGCGTCGAACGCGACGACTGACACGCGAAGGAGAGAGACCTTGACCAGCAAGAACCCGTTTGGACCAGAAGGTTGGACACCGGACCGGCTCGGTCGTCTCGACGGCAACACCTACGTCATCACCGGCGCCAACGCGGGTGCGGGGTTTGAGGCGACTCGGGTGCTTCTGTCCAAGGGCGCGAGCGTGGTCATGATGAACCGCAACGCCGGGAAGTCGGCTGCCGCCATCGCTGGCCTGAAAGAAGAGTTTGGCAGCTACGCTGACGTAGCGTTTGTGCGCATGGACTTAGCCGTCCTGGATTCCGTGCGGGAAGCGGCGGCGGAGGTCCTGGGGGCCGTCCCTCGTATCGACGCGCTTATCTGCAACGCCGCGATCGCCCAGGTGGCACGCCGAGAGCTCACGGTCGACGGATTCGAGAGCCAGCTTGGCGTCAACCACTTCGGTCACTTCCTCTTGTCCGGGAAGCTCTTTGAGCGAATCGAAGCGTCACGGGGCCGGATCGTCGTCGTCGGCAGCAACGCGTACAAGATGGGCCTGAAGCGCATCAAGTTCGAAGACCTTGACTTCGCCGAGAACTACACGGCGTGGAACTCCTACGCACAGAGCAAGCTCGCGCAGATGATGTTCGCCTACGAGCTGCAACGGCGAACTCGAGCGAGCGGCAGAACCGTTGAGGTCCAAGTCTGTCATCCGGGCGCGTCGAAGACGAACTTGCTGAAGGACACGGCTAGCCGCTTCAACAAGGTGGTCTGGGCGATCTCCTCTCGCATCATTGCGCAGTCTGCCGAGCGCGGCTCCTGGCCTGAGGTCATGTGCGCCACGGAGGACGGGCTCAAGCCTGAGACGCTCTACGGGCCCACGAAGCGCATGGACACGGTCGGTCCCATCGGCGAGTGTTCTCTGGAAGACCACGCGCTGGACCGGGGTATGGCGACCAGACTTTGGACACTGTCCGAGCAGAAGACAGGGCTAAGCTGGGCTTCGTTGTTGGCTCGCACGTCGAGTCGGACCGAGCAGGAGTAGGGGAAGCACGCATGTCTGGACTTCGCATCTTTGGGATCACCTTGGCCATCCTCGGCGTTGTAGCCGCGGCCTTTCCGAACTGGTTCGGCCCCCTCACCGGCGGCCCCGAAGGCCCGGCCGATCTGTTTGAGGCCGTCGAGCGCAGGGTTCGCGGGGGCATGCTGCTGGGGGTCGGGCTGTGCTTCATCGCCATCCCTAGCCTTAGCCCCTGGTCCACGAGCGTCCCGACCGCGATCCTCTATTTCGCAGCCGGGGCCCTTGCGGCGCGCTTCCTAGGTC
>CALHGQ010000392.1 GCA_938030175.1 uncultured bacterium
CCTAGCGCCTCAGCCAGAACTGTCCGATGGGAGGCATGGTGCCCATGGGGATGTCTGCGACGATGTTGACCGCGGGGGCTGCCGGGTCATCGAAGCTCGCGGAGAGAAGCTGGCCCGGATCCCCAACCCCTGCGCGCGGCTGCCAGAGAAACTCGGGCCCGCTTGGGGAGAATGCCACCGGTGCAGTGCCCGAAGAGAAAGGCGTGGACGAGGACTGGCCCCAGTCGTAGGCGGTGCCCAGGACCCCCGTCCGTGCCAGGGTGGCGCTCGAGTAGGCAACCGCCTGCCGCATGCCCGTCTGCACAACTCGCTCCACGGCCAGCAGGTGTTCACCGTCTGGGGCCCAGTGGATCGACCCGGGCTCTGGGATGGCCGCTGGGTCGGTCAACGCGACCGGCGCTGGGACGCTGTCGGCATCGAAGGCGAGAAGAAACTCTGTGGACTCGTCCATGACGTACGCGAGCCAGCGCCCGTTCGGAGACCACGCGAACTGCTCGACATCGGAGTTTGTCAACGTCGTCGGTTCAATGGCCATGGGGGAAGCCCCGAACCAAAGGTGACCTCTAAAACCGCGACGGCGCTCCCGTCCGCGGAGATCGAGATCGAATCGAACGAAGTGTCGAAGTGGCTGGAAGCCTGGATCGGCCCGGACAGAGTGCCGGACTCCTCCACGATCGCGAGGACCTCGGCTTCTTCGGACTCGTCGCATGCGGTGACCAGAAAGCGATTCGAACAGCCGAGCCACCCGACGGGAGAGACGCTCCTTTCATCGAAGAGGAGCTCCCGGAAGCCCGTTCCGTCGGAGCTGCACGAAAAGAGATTCACAGAGAAGCCGCTCGACGCGTTGGCGATGGTGGCGCGGCTGGAGTCGGCGGAAAACGTGGCTGCTGGCGGTGCGCTCGGAGATGAACACCGCGAACTCGGAGGGAAGCTCCCCCGCTTCAGCGGAGGCCGTCGAGGGGCCCCCTCACGCAAACCACGCATCCTGCGATCTCCACATGATCTCGGGTCCTGGCGCCTGAGTGCTCTGGGGCGAGACGGCTCGGTGGCGCCATCGCTGCCGGCTGGAGCGATTCCAAGCTGGTCCCCAACGTTAGGCACGGGGCATCGAAGCCTCTTGCCGCAGCCGCCCTTGCATCGCTTGTCGCCCGAGCACGGCATGCAGGGCCCCAGATCCAGCCAAAGCTCCGATCGTCAGGGGCGTTCGGCATCTGGATGCCCAGCGCTGGGGACCGGTTCGGAACGATTCCCGAATCGTCGGTCCTCTCTGCGGAAGCCCGTCATTGGCGCGCCGATTTCGCCATACTCGGCGCCATGAAAATCCCTGCCTACGCCGTCATCGCGCTGCTCTGCCTGTTCCTACCGACCTCCTGCGGAGGCGGCTCGCTCGCCGATGAGATGACCGACGCGACCGTCGAGTTCGTCGACACCCTCAAGGGAATCGACAGCAAGGAGTCGGCCGAGGCGGCAGCTCCCAAGCTCAAGGAGATCACCAAGAAGATGAAGTCCCTGCAGAGCGAGATGGAGGCTCTGCCCGAGGCAGAGCGCGAGGCCCTCGGCAAGGAGTTAGAGGGCAACAAGAAGATGACCGAGCTCACAGGCGGGATGATGGACCAGATCTTTCGTCTCATGAAGGAACCGGATCTCAGCGCTGTGCTCTCTCCGATCCTGGAAGGGTTGAACGAGTGAACTGCGCGACGGTGCCCGCGAGGAATCGTAGGCCCGTGCGCAACTAACTAGCCTTGTCCACGTAAGGACTGACATGTCGAATCTAGCTCTCCCCGCGGGGCGTCCCCGTCGCGGTCTTCGTCGTTGTGGCCGCCATCTCTCCTGGTTTCTCCTGGCCCCCGCGCTGACCGCGTGCATCACCCCCGAAGGCGGTGCGCTCAGTGAGTCCGAGCGCCAAGAGATCGAGAACATCTCAGGCGCTATCTCGACCTCCGTTCAAGAGGGGACTAGCTCGAAGGGCGCCAGCCACTGGCACATTCCCGTGGGGGCGGATGGGTACGGCCTCGCCATCGGCAACCCGAGGCGCTGGACCGGCCTTCGACTGAACCTCGCCGATCACGACGTCGAGGAGATTCGTGGCATCGGCCTGAGCGGGTGGACTTGGAAGACGCCGTCGGTGGAGCGCATGCGCGGGCTCAACCTAGGGCTCCGGAACAAGGTGGTCGACGGGCGGGGCGTGGCGGTCAGCCTGCTGGATGCCGTGGCAGAGGACACGTCACGTGGACTCCAGGCGGCTGGCGCTGCCGTCGTCGCAGGCGGCGAGCTACGCGGAATTTCGGCCGGCGGACTCGCGGTCGTTGCGGGCTCGGACACCAGGGGCCTGAACGCCGGCGGCCTGGCGGTTGTCAGTGGCGGCACCCAGCGAGGCATCAGCCTGGCGGGGCTTGCGAACGTCGCGGCCAAGGACTCATCGGGGCTCAGCGTAGGCGGGCTCGCGTCGGTGGCGCTCGGCGAGCAGTGGGGGATTCATGTCGGCGGCCTCGCCGTGGTTTCCCTAGGTGATCGCACGGGACTTGGCGTGGCCGGTCTCGGCAACGTGAGCCAGGGCTCCATCGCCGGGGTCTCCGTGGGGGGGCTCAGCAACGTAGCAGCGGTCGACATCGACGGCTTGGCGATCAGCGGCTTAGCGACGACGTTTGGGAGCAGCTTCAACGGCGTTGGCATCGCTGGCTTGGTCCTCGGAGACGAGGTTTCGGTGGATCTCCAGAGCTTCTTCGCAGGCGCCGATGCACCCGCGAGCGAGTCGTCGGCCACGGGCTTGATGCTGGCGGGCTACAAGGTTCAGGCCGGCCAGATCACGGGCGTCACCGGCGCACTCATCAATCGGACGAACGTCCTCGACGGGTTGGCCGTGGGGGCCTACAACCGCGTCACGGGCAGCCAGACCGGGCTGTCGGTCGGGCTCATCAACGCGGCGTCGGAGCTCGACGGGGTGCAGATTGGCCTCCTCAACTACGTCGAGGAGAATCCGTGGTGGGCCCGGTGGCTGCCGCTTGTGAACGCTCGGTTCTAGTTCTGAACCCGGGGCTTCGGTCGTTCGGCGACCGGGAAAGGGGTCCGGGAAATTCGGATGAAATCGGCCCTCAGGTGGGCAGGATGCCCCTTGTCTTCGGATCTGGGCAGGTTTCTTTGGAATGCTCCAAGAGGGTCCGTGACGGCGGCGTTGTTCCCCTGAGACCACCCCCTACATGGCTGAATCCACTCCCCCGAATCCCCACTTAGAGGGGCCAAGTGATATCGACCTCCTGCGCGCCCACCGCGCCGGGGACGTCGACGCGTTCACGCGGCTCGTGGAGCGGTTCCAAGGGACGCTTTTGCGCCACGCGCGAATGCTGCTCTTGAATCGCGGCGGTGCTGGCACGGCCGAGGATGCCGTGCAGGAGGTGTTTCTCAAGCTCGCCAGAAACCCACCAGACCCGACGGAAGAGTCGGTCGAACTGGGCGCCTGGCTCCACCGAGTGACCAGGAACAGGTGCCTAGACATGCTGAGATCAGACACACGCCGGCGCGACCGAGAGGTCCGCGTCGGCACACCCGAAACCGATAGCCCCCTGGATCCCGCGCTCGCCGCGGTCGATGCCCAGGACACGCGAGGCGCCGTAGAGCGCACGCTCAAGAAGCTCCCCGATGACCAACGTGAAGCGGTCACGTTGCGGCTCCTAGAGGAGCGCAGCTATGCCGAGATCGCCTCGATCACGGGGCGAAAGATAGGAACAGTCGGCTGGCTCATCAGCCAGGGCATGAAGGCGCTCGCCACCGAGCTGAGCCCGCTTCTCGAGGCGTAACGCAGGAGCCAAGCTATGAACAACGAACACACACACGAATCGGAAGGCCCGCAAGATGAGGCCGCTCGCATGTACGACCTCCTTTGCAGGTACGTCTTTGGGGAAGCCACGGACGCAGAAGGAACCGAGGTAGAGAATGCGCTTGAGAACTCAGAGGAGCTGCGCGCCCAAAAGGCGGAGCTCGACGCCACCGTTGCGCTCGTGCAAGGGGCGTTCACCGGAGGGGAGAGCAGCGCTGGCGGCTCCCTATCCGCTGCTCAGATGGGCGAGCTGCAGGACGCGGCCCGTGAGTCCGGCTCTGCAGGTTCGAACTTCGAGCTGAAGCCCGTGGCCCGTGGACCGCGGCCCTGGTACTCGGAGCCGGTGGTGCAGTTCGCTGCAGCGGCGACGGTGCTCTTTGGCGTGGGCGCGATCTTCGCTACGCAGGCCGAGGATCTAGGCAGTGCCGATTCAGTGACGCTGGAGGCGCACGTGAGCGTACCAGCGGACGAGGTCGTGGCTCATTCTGCGGTGGAGGCGGATACAGCGTCTGCATCGGATGTCGAGGGGCTCCAGCTGGGCGACATGAGCGTTCAGCTTGAGAACCAAAGCACCCAGGTCGCGCAGGCGGCGTCTGAGAAGATTGGAGTGAGTCGTTCTCGGCGTTCAGCCGGGCAGGATGCGGGCGTTGCGCCTCGGTCCAGCTCGGTGTTCGAAGGCAAGGACTCTGTTGCCGCCGGCGCCGTGGAGTACCGCGGGCTTGGCAACTCTGTCCCGCCAGCCTCCGGAGGGGCAGCGGCGCCCGCCGTCGTCGCCGGCGGACCGAGTGCGCTCGGCGCGTCACCCCAGGTGGTCAAGGGCGGAACGCCTGCCAACGAGCGTTTCGCGGTGGCCATGGCTGAGACTCGAAAGATGAAGGTCCAGGACCCGGGTGCTGTTCCCGCCGAGCTGGCGGAGACCTTGTCTAGCTTGGGCTATTCGGGCGGCGCAGAATCGAGTTCGGACGACTTCTTCCTTGGACGAGGCGAAGAGAGTGCTCGGAAGCCGAGCAAGAAAGAGCGCGCCCGCGCTCGCGCTGCCGAGCGGCGCAACTTGAACAAGGCTGACAAGCGAATAGTCGATCATCCGCAGTCCGGGATCTCGGTGTTCGACGCAGAGCGTGGTGTCCAAGAGCGCACCCAGCAGAGCGCCGCGCAGTGGCTTCTGCGCCGCCCTAATGAGCGCCCGCGTGACATGTTCTTCCGCTTCTGGGGAGATAACCCCTTCGTCGTGACGCGGAACGACGCTCTGTCGACCTTTGCGGCCGACGTGGATTCTGCGAGCTTCGCGTTGGCGCGGCGCATGCTGCGCCAGGGAATGCTCCCGCAGCGCGACCAGATCCGAACCGAGGAGTTCGTCAACTACGCGAAGCCCGATCTGGCTCCGCCAGAGAAGGCAACCTTCGCTATTCATAGCGAGCTGAGCCCTAGCCCGTTCGGCGGCCGCGAGGATCGCTGGCTGATGCGCGTCGGTGTACGGGCCAAGGACATCGCACGGGAAGACCGGCCGCCGTTGGCGCTGACCTTTGTCGTCGATACCTCCGGCTCTATGAAGACGGACAACCGGCTGGAGCTCGTCAAGCACGCCCTGCGCCTCTTGGTCGCCCAGCTCGACGGCCGCGACACCCTGAGTATCGTTGGGTTCAACTCCAGCGCCACGGAAGTACTGCCGCCAACGCCCGCGACCGAGTCGGACACGATCGAGACAGCGCTCTTTGGGCTACAGCCCGATGGCGGTACCAACGCGGAGGCGGGCCTCAAGCTCGGCTATGCCCAGAGCCTCTCGGGTGGCACGGATCCGACGGCCCAGAAGCGCGTCATCTTCCTTTCGGATGGCGTCGCGAACGTTGGGCAAACCGACCAGGACCGGTTGGCCCAGGAAGTCTCGGAGTACGCGGACCAAGGCGTGTTCCTGAACACCATCGGGGTCGGCATGTCGAACCACAACGATCTGTTCCTCGAGCAGCTCGCGAACAAGGGCCAAGGGATCTGCGACTACGTGGGCGATGCAGCGGACGCGAGACGGGCCATCGTCGAGCGCTTCGTCAGCGGCTTCGTGACCGTCGCCAAGGACCTCAAGATCCAGGTGGAGTTCGACGGGGAAACCGTGCTCCGTTGGCGCCAACTCGGCTACGAGAACCGCGCTGTGGCCGACCGCGACTTCCGCAACGACGCGGTGGACGCCGGTGAGATCGGTGCGGGGCATCAGGTGACCTGCTTCTATGAGTTGGAGCTCGCTTCTGGCGTGGCCGACGTGGATGCCGCTTTGGCCAAGGTGCGACTGCGCTGGAAGCCAGTCGACCCTATCCATCTAGGGAACACGGAGGCTGTGGCTCAGGAAACCGAGAACGCCTTCACGTACGACGGGATCGTGGTGCCTTCGTTCCGCGCAGCGAGTGCAGGGTTCCGCCTTGGCGCACTGAGCGCTCAGTTCGCTGAGGTCCTGCGCCAGTCCTACCACTCGCGGGGCGACTCGATGGGCCGTCTCTCGAAGGGCTTTGCGAACTTGCTCGCGGATGCGCCCTCGAAGGACGCAGGCGCGATCGCAGAAGCGGTCAAGCTGGCCAAGAACCTGGGTCTCGAGGCTCCACCGGCGCCCCGGCCCACAGACTCTGACGCGGCGCAGCAGGCCGCCTACTATCAGTCTCTTATTGAGGACCTCGGCGGGGCCGACCCCGTTGAGGCGGCGAATGAGGCCCCATCGAAGGCC
>CALHGQ010000393.1 GCA_938030175.1 uncultured bacterium
GAGGGCAGCAGCTCCGTCGTTGTTGCGGACGTCGCACAGAACCTTCTCTTCGTGCGAGGAACGCGCGAGGAACTGGCCGCGGTCGAGACCTACCTCGCGAGCGCCGACCAGTTGGAGCGCCAGGTGCTCGTCGAGGTCCAGATCCTCGAGGCCATCATCGACGAGGACTTCGAGCTGGGTGTGACCCACGCCATCGATGGCTCGATCGATAGCAACGCACTCTCGATCGTGCAGAACCTCGCCACCAGCCAGGCTGGCGCGTTCAACGCGGTCTTTGACTTCGACGGTGGCGACATCCGGTCAACGATCAACGCCCTGCAGTCCTACGTCGACCTAGAGCTCATCAGCGCTCCCCGCGTGATGACGGTGTCCGGAGCCAAGGCGACTATCGAGGTCGTCGAAGAGATTCCGTACATCCAGGCGACGACGTCCACTGAGACGAACGGTGGCGCAGCGATCTCGGCGATCCAGGAAGTCGAGTTCAAGGAGGCCGGCGTCAAGATGGACGTGACGCCGACGATCCAAGCCAACGGGATCCTGAAGATCCTGATCATGAAGGAGCTGAGCGAAGTGGTGGGTGAGTTCCAAACGATCCCCATCATTGACAAGCGCACGCTGCAGTCAGAGTTCCTCGTGGCAGACCGCCAGACCATCGTGCTCGGTGGCCTCATGCAGGACCGTCGATCTGACTCGGAGAGCGGCGTTCCGCTGCTCAAGGACATCCCGCTCGTCGGGCGTCTGTTCCGCAACGACGTGGACGCGACCAGCAAGCGCGAGCTCCTGGTCTTTGTCACCCCGCGCATCGTGGACCCCAACGAAGCCGCTGTCCTCGCACGCCGCTACCAGGACCACTTCGAGCGTAAGCGCTCGGAGTTCGGCCTGCAGCGCCAAGTTCGCTAGTCACGCCCAAACCCGACGAGGCGAGCCCCTATGGCCATCGACAAGGAATCCACCCCCCCGGAGCCAAGCAGCGCACCACGCATTCGCATTGGTGACGAGCTGCAGCGCCGTGGTCTCCTGACCGCCACCCAGCTCCAAGTGGCGCTGGGTGAGCAGAAGCGCATCCATCGCCCGCTGGGTGAGATCGTCGTGTCCCTCGGGTTCGTTCGGTCCATCGACACGGCGCGGATCCTGTCGGAGCAGCTCGGCCTACCTATCGTAGGCCCGGATGACATCGAGCCCGAGGAGCTGATCCTCGCGTCGCTCGATCGCGAGCTCGTTCGCAAGGCACGCGCGTTCCCCATCTCGATCTCCGCGGGCACCCTCACGGTCGCCATGGTGGATCCCAGTGATCCCAAGGCGATCGCGCTCGTGCGCGGTGCGTTTCCGTACCCGCTGTCGATCGTCATGGTCACGGCGGATGACCTGGAGACGCTGCTCCGGCGCTATAGCGGCGGGGGAGTCTCTTCGGAGGTCGCGACCATCATCGCACGCGGGATGGCGGCTGAAGACGATCGGAGGATCGCCGAGCTGGCGGAGGCCGTGATCACGGATGGAATCCGGCGCGGCGCGACCGATGTTCACGTTCAGCCCGAAGAGTTCCTGACGCGTATTCGCTATCGCATCGACGGCGTGCTGACGAGTGCGGAGAGCCTTCCGACCGAGGTGAGTGACGCGGTGGTCTCCCGCATGAAGATCAGCGCGCGCCTCGACATCTCCGAGCGCCGACGTCCCCAGGACGGCCGGATCCGGATGGTCGTCGACGGACGCGAGGTGGATCTGCGTATGTCGGTGATGCCGAACGTACACGGTGAGAACGTCGTCCTCCGTGTGCTCGATCGAGCCAGCGGCGTGCCTCCCCTGGAGGAGCTAGGCATCGATCCGAAGGCCGCCAAGGATCTCTCGGAGCTCGCCCAGCGGCCCCATGGCCTCTTCCTTGTGACGGGACCGACCGGGTCTGGTAAGACGACCACCCTGTACGCTCTCCTGAGCCGAGTCGACTCGATCAAGCGCAACGTCGCCACGATCGAGGATCCGGTCGAGTACAGCATGCCGCTGATCCGCCAGAGCCAAGTGGACTCTGCCGTGGGATATGGCTTCCACGAAGGCCTGCGCGCACTGCTTCGCCAGGACCCTGACGTGATTCTCGTCGGTGAGATCCGGGATGAGGTCACGGCTGACATGGCGATCAAGGCGGCCATGACCGGCCACCTCGTTTTGGCGACGCTGCACACGACGGACGCCCTCGGGGCGATTCCGCGACTGATCGATCTCGGCGTCCCGAGCTACATCCTCGAAGACACCCTCCTTGCCGTCATGGGCCAGCGCCTCGTGCGCCAGCTCTGCACGCGCTGCTGCGTCGACATTGCGCCAGAGCACGAGGAGTACGAAACAACGAAGCGCTGGCTGGGCGGCGACCTGACCGGCGTCAAAGCAGCCGTCGGCTGCTCGGGCTGCGACGGCTCTGGCTTCCTTGGCCGGATCGCGCTTTCCGAGGTCTTCTTGCCCTCGCCCGCCACCCGTCCTCAGATCCGCCGCGCCGCCCATATGGACGACGGCCCGGGATCGACCGCCATGTCCCTCGAGGATGCCGCCCTTGCGGATGGATTCCGGGATCTCGGCGAGGACGCAGCGGACAAGGTCCGGGCCGGTCGGACGACACTGATCGAGGTCCTGCGAGTCCACACTCCAAGTGGCCTCATCGAAGACGAGGGTCACACCGCGTCCGAGGGTCCCGGTGACTTCAGCCAAGGCGGAGTGGCCGCGTGACGAACGCGACGCTCAAGAACTATCGCTACGACGCGGTCGGACCCTCCGGCCGTGTTCAGGGGTTTATGGCCGCTGAGAACGAAGACGACCTCGACCAGTCCCTCGCGAAGGAGGGCATCACCCTCGTCAGCGCGAAGACCGTGCGCGTCGTTCGGAAACGCGAGTCGCAGCGCATGGGGTCTGACGATCTGGTGATCTTTACGACCCAGCTCGCCACCGTTCTCGGCGCGGGGGTCCCGATCGTTGAAGGCATGCGGGACCTTGGCAAGCGCATGCGCCGTCATGAGTCTCGCTCGGTGATCGAAGACGTCGTCCGCGAGCTGGAGTCGGGCGCGTCCCTGTCGGACGCCATGGCATCCAGGCCCCGGTCTTTTCCGCTCATCTACCGCTCGTCGGTGCAGGCCGGCGAGATGTCGGGCTCGATGCCTGAGGTGCTTCAGCGCCTCGCCAGCCACATGGAGTGGACACGCTCCATTCGTCAGGCCACGAGCCAGGCGCTCATCTATCCAGGGATCCTCGGCCTGGCCATCTGCGGCCTCGTGGTGACGCTGGTGACGTTCCTTGTGCCCCGCATCGTCAAGATGTTCCCGGGTGGCAAAGACGAGCTCCCTTGGCAGACGCGCCAAGTGCTGGACGTCTCGGATTTCCTCACGGGCAACTGGGTCGCCATCGTCGGGGGGATCGTAGCCTTCGCCGTGGGGCTGTTCCTGTTCTCCCGTCAGCCGAAAGGGCGTTTGTGGCTCAGCACGCGGTTGCTGCAGCTTCCGCGCATCGGTGAAGTGATGCGCATGTTCGCCACCGCGAAGTTTGCATCGACGGCGGGCACCCTTCAGAACGCGGGCTGTTCCGTGGCCGATGTGATTGGAATCTCCGGGCGTTCCTGCGGAAATGCGCGCATGGCGGCTTCCTTCGAGCGCGCGAACGAAGAGGTTCAGCGCGGCGCTTCGATCTCGGAGGCCCTTGGATCCGACGAACGCATGGATCCGCTGCTGCTCCAAATGGTGGCCGTCGGCGAGCAGGCTGGCGACCTCGGCGGCTGCTTCGACAAGCTCAGTGATCACTACGACCGAGAGCTCCCGCGCATCGTCAAGTGGATGCTCTCACTTCTCGAGCCAGCGATGATCGTCGTCGGCGGCATCGTGGTGGCGTACACGCTCCTTGCGGCGTTCCTTCCCCTCTTGGATATCTACGACAAGCTCTGATGAGTATGGACCAGAACAAAGACACGTCCCGCGCCAAAGCTGGGCGCAGAAGCGGCAAGGAGAGCGGCTTCTCGCTCGTAGAGTTGGTCGTCGTGATGTTGATCATCACGGTGATGGCCGGGGTCGTCGCACCCGTGGCCTCCAAGATCCGCGACCGCGAAGCCCGCAAGGCCACAACGACTGAGATGCAGAACGTCGATCAGGCCGTTCGCATCTACTTCCTCGACACCGCGGCTCTGCCAGCGACGGCGAGCGCGCTGACGGCCGACCCAGGGGGCGTCGCCGGCTGGTCCGGGCCCTACCTGTCCGGTGGCGTCGGCAACGGCACCGGGAGCAGCACGGACTTCGACCTGGACGGATGGCGCGTGCCGTACGTGATCTCCGTCGCGGGGGATGTCTGGACCCTCACGAGCGCGGGTCCCGACCGGATCCAAGCCACCTCGGACGACCTGGTGCTGGACGTCGACATCACCCGGGAACGTCGCGAGATCACGGACGAGCGCTTGGCGGTCATCAACCTGGCGATTCGGCTCTACAACGACGACTGGCTCTCGCCGGACCCGCCCACGGCGCCCGAGCCGCTCTCGGACACCTGGTCGACGGCTTTCGGCCAGCTCGTGGGACGCGGCTACATCGCGAACTCGGTGACGTTCCTGGCGGACGGCTGGGGCGACTCCTTCGTCCGGGTGGGAACCTCCGGGCCAGTGGTGTCTGTCACCTCGACCCACACCGGGCCGTAAACCGGACGAGACCCCGGCTTTCTCGGGGTTGTTCCAGTCCTCTGGACGGTAAATTAGTGGGCACTATGGCGATCGATTTCGAGCAGGAGTACGGCGTCAACGCCGGCTACGTCCAAGAACTCTTCGACGACTGGAAGGCTGACCCCGCGAAGGTGGCGGAAAGCTGGCAGAAGATCTTCGAGCGCGCCGGGAACGGTAGCTCGGGGAGCAGCTCCCCAACGGGCACTTCTGGCGGTGGCGCCTCAGCCGGGAGCCAGCCGAAGGGCTCCGACGCCTCGGGGGGGGACTTCGACGCCTCCGCCGATCCAGAGCTGGAGCCGCTCATCGGCATCTCGGGTCGGATCGCGACGAACATGGAGGCGAGCCTCGAGCTGCCCGTCGCGACCTCGGTCCGGACGCTCTCGGCGAAGATCATGGCCGAGAACCGTGCCGTCATCAACGAGCACATGCTGGTGCGGGCCTTCGGCAAGGCCTCGTACACCCACATCGTGGGTTTCGCGCTGGCACGGGCCCTCGGGGAGAACATGCGCGTCCAGTCGTCGTACGTGGAGGGTGGCGGTAAGCGCTACCGTCGCGTCCCGACCCACGTGAACCTTGGCCTCGCCATCGACGTCCCGGGCCCCAAGGGCCGGATGCTCGTCGTGCCCAACATCAAGGCCGCTGAGACCCTCGACTTTGCTGGGTTTTACGACGCCTACCAGGACATCGTGAACCGCGGCCGCGAGGGCAAGCTGACGAGCGCCGACTTCGCGAACACCACCTGCACGCTGACGAACCCTGGTGGGTTCGGTACGGTCATGAGCGTACCGCGCCTGATGCCGGGCCAGGGCATCATCGTGGCGACGGGCTCCATCGGTGTCCCGCCCGAGCTCGGGGGAATGTCCCAGGCCGCCCTCGCGCAGGGGGCCATCGGGCCTGTCATGACCATGACGAGCACCTACGACCACCGCGTCATTCAGGGTGCTGAGTCCGGGCTGCTCCTCAAGCGAGTCGACGAGCTGCTCGTGGGGGCCGACGGCTTCTACGACGAGATCTTCAAGGCGCTGCGCGTTCCGTGGACCCCGGCGCGGGCTGGGAGCGACATGCGTCCGCCCGCTGGTGTCGACGACGGTGAGATCCAGACCAAGATCTGGAAGCTGATCCAGGCCTACCGGACCCGGGGCGGCCAGCTGGCTGACCTCGACCCCCTCGGCTACCAGCCGGAGCTCTTGGAGTCCCTGGACCCCAGCTCCTACGGTCTGACCATCTGGGACCTCGATCGCACGTTCCTCTGCGGCGGCATGAACGGCCGCGAGAAGATGACGCTGCGCCAGATCCTCTCGACGCTCCGGCGCGCGTATTGCCGTCGCTGGACGAGCGAGGTCTCGCACATCACGAACCGCGACCGCAAGCTTTGGCTCCGCGAGCGCATCGAGAACGATGAGAACTTCGAGGAGTTCGGCCAGGAGGAGCGCATGGAGATCCTGACGCGCCTCAACCGCGCCGAGAACTTCGAGCAGTTCCTCGCGAACACTTACGTCGGCAACAAGCGCTTCAGCCTCGAGGGCGGCGACACGATGATCCCGGCGCTCGCGCACATCATCGAGCGTGCGGCGAGCCGCGGCGTCGAGAAGGTGGTGATCGGCATGGCCCACCGCGGCCGGCTCAACGTGCTGGCGAACCTCATGGGCAAGTCCTACGAGCAGATCTTCCGTGAGTTCGAAGGCGGCCTCCTGCCGCTTTCGACGGAGGGCTCCGGCGACGTGAAGTACAACCTCGGCCAGCTCGGAACCTTCACGACGCGTGGGGGCCAAGAGGTCGAGATCGAGCTCTCGGCCAATCCGAGCCACCTGGAAGCCGTCGACCCCGTGGTCTGCGGCATGACGCGCGCCTACCAGGACGCGATGGGGGACTCGGACCGCACCAAGGTCCTTGCCGTGCTGATCCACGGTGACGCTGCGTTCTCCGGCCAGGGTGTCGTCACCGAGACGCTCAACATGAGCGGTCTGCGCGCCTTCTCCAACGGCGGGACGGTGCACCTCATCGTCAATAACCAGATCGGTTTCACGGCAGGTCCGCGGGATCTGCGCTCGACGTTCTACTGCTCGGACACGGCCAAGGCGATCGAAGCGCCGATCATGCACGCGAACGGGGACTTCCCCGAGTCGGTGCTGCGCGCTTGCCGCCTCGCGGTGGACTACCAGGCGGAATTCGGCGCGGACGCGATCGTGGACATGGTCTGCTATCGCCGTTGGGGACACAACGAGGGCGACGAGCCCGCGTACACCCAGCCGAACCTCTACAGCCGGATCGCGAGTCACCCGACCGTTTGCGAGACCTACAGCGACCTCTTGATCCGTCGCGGCGCCATCACGGCCGACGAGGCCGCGGCGGTAGCTGCGGAGAGCGAGGCGGAGCTCCGTTCGGCGATGGCCAAGCACAAGGCATCGAGCCAAGAGGAGCTGCCCCTGGACGAGATCGTCGACCTGCATCTCGACGACGAGAAGGACTACGTCCTCACCGAGTCCCCCGAGACCGGTGTCGAGGCAGCTCAGCTTGTGGAGATCATCGACGAGCTCAACCGGATGCCCGAGGGCTTCGTGGTGCACCCGAACCTCCTGCGCCAGCTGCGCCGTCGCGAGCGCATGGTGCGCGGCGAAGTGGCCGTGGACTGGGGCTGCGCCGAAGCGCTGGCGTTCGCCACGCTGCTCCAGGGCGGCGTGCCCATTCGACTGGAGGGCCAGGACTCAGGCCGCGGCACGTTCAGCCACAGGCACGCAGTCATTCGAGACCAGGCGACGGACAAGGAGCACGTGCCGCTGCGCACGCTGGCCGGACCAAGGACGCGCTTTGAAGCGTGGGACTCGCTGCTGAGCGAAGAGGCGGCCGTCGGCTACGAGTACGGCTATTCGCTGGTGGCCAAGAAGGCCCTCGTCATGTGGGAAGGTCAGTTCGGCGACTTTGCGAACGGCGCGCAGATCCCCATCGATCAGTTCGTGGTGTCCGGCGAGGCCAAGTGGCGTCAGCTCTCGGGCCTCGTGATGCTCTTGCCCCATGGCTACGACGGACAGGGGCCGGAGCACTCCTCGGCGCGCCTCGAGCGCTTCCTCCAGATGTGTTCGGGCGGCAACCTGACGATCGTCAACTGCTCGAGCTCTGCCCAGGCGTTCCACCTGTATCGCCGCCAGGGCATGGCCGAGGTCAAGCGTCCGCTGATCGTGATGACGCCCAAGTCGTTCTTGCGCGACAAGCGAGCGGCGAGCCCCATCGAGGACCTTGCCAAGGGCTCCTTCCGCGAGACGATCCTCGACGGCGCGACCGACAAGAAGAAGGTCACTCGACTCGTCCTCTGCTCAGGCAAGATCGCCCACGAGCTGGAGGCCGCCCGCGCGGACCGCACGATGGACCACGTCGCGATCCTGCGCGTGGAGCAGCTCTACCCGTTCCCTAAGGCCCAGGTGGAGGCCGCCATCAAGTCCTTCCCCAAGCTGAAGGACCTAGTTTGGAGCCAAGAGGAGCCCCGCAACATGGGGGCTTGGACCTTCATCATGCAGCGCTTCTACGACTTCGGTATCCAGATCAAGTACGCCGGTCGCGCCGAGTCCTCGAGCCCCGCGACGGGCAGCTACCGGCGCCACGGCGCAGAGCAAGAGTTCGTCATGAAGATGAGCCTCGGCGAAGTCGAGCCCAACACGACGGTCAGCTAGCCGCCAGGTTCGGGAACTGAAGCCGCCACCTAACGGTTGGATCCGCGCAGCGGAGCCGCTCCGTTAGGTGGCGGCTCCCATTACGGAACTGAGTCTGGGCCGCTTCGGTTTCGACGATCCGTACCGCCTAGCCCCGCCCGATCCCGCGGGATCGGGCTCAGCATGGCGCTGGGTGGGCCTGGGTGATGACTTGGGGCGCAAGGGGAGCCCGAGCGCCAAGACGGTGATCGGCTAGCTTGGGTGGAAGGGTCGTCTGCTCAACTTGGCTGGCGTGGTTTGTGCTGCGGATGAATCGGACTCTTGTCTTCCAGGAGCCAGGGCTGAATCGACCGTGCTTCAGGGTGGAGTGAACCGTTTCGACTGCGCCGCGTTGGCGCCGCCGTGGGGCGAGGGAGTAGAGATTCGAAGCGCCGTCGCTGGGTGGCGTTCCGCCTGGTCGTGGCGGCATTGGCTGCCGGCTACTGGGCCTGGTGGTTCTTTCCGTCAGCCTCCCGCCTTCATCTGGAAGACCGCGTGGCGGACATTCTTGAGCAGGCAACCTCGTGGGAGCTCTTGAGTCTGACGGCTCGTCATCCCGTGGCGATGCAGGAGAGGATCGACGCCCTTGAGAAGGGCGATCCCATGCCAGACGGCCTGTTCAGGTGGCGGACGGTCCTTGGAAGGGCCACGGTCACCGATGACGCGACTAGGCGCACCCTTACGCGAAGTTTCAACCGTGCGTGCAGGGGGTGGAACCACTGGTCCGTATTCTGCTGGGGACCGCGCCATGCCATCCGGGCGTCTCTCACGACGGGTGAGAGCGTCGATCTACTGATCTCTTTCGAGTGCCTGAAGTATCGCGCCTACTCTCGCAGCGGCGAACGAATCGCCGAAGGCACGTTTGGCAACGGGAGCAGCGTTGTTTTCGATCGCGCCTACCGCTCGCTTGGATTGGTCGTCGAGGAGCCCTAGCGAATCACCAGCGAGTCGCCCTGGCAGCAAGCGGTGCGGTGACCCTTGATCCGCGTTCGCGGCGTGACTTCACGCTGCCCTGAGGGAGTGACGACTAAGAAGGGTGGGGAGTGGCGACAACGACTACGGTACCGTACTGCTCACTTGTTTGAGCTGGTTGTGTCGCTTGGGATGAGGCGGCTTGACTTGTTGATGAAGGCTACCAGGTCGTCGCGGAACTTGGCGATGGATGGTTCGTGCAGGTACATCATGTGCCCCGCCTTGTAGTAGGCCATCTCGATACGGTCGCGCGCAGCGGCCGGTATGTCGAGGTGCGCCATGTCATGCCGCGTGGCGGTGATCGGGGTCGCTAGGTCGTAGTAGCCTTGCTGGACGAGTACGTGTAGCCCAGGGTTGCGCGTGATGGCGGCGGCTAGGTCGCTGCGTAGGTCGGCCCACGGGGCCTCGTTTCCGTCCGGAGAGGTGTGCTTCCAATCCCAGTTCACTCCGAACGCAGACACGGCGTAGTTCTCGTCTCTGCCGAACTCGAGGTCGCCGTGAAGGTAGCTGAGGAAACCTGCGGTGTAGGCGGGCCCGACGGATGGAAAGAACGGGTCGTAGTCCATCCTTTCGGCGAGCGGATTGGTGGAGGGGCCGCTGAATCTCGAGTCGATGCGGCCTGCGATGATGCGTTCGTCGCGCTTGAGCTCTTGGAGGAACTGGCCGTGGGACACGCGCAGGTCAGCCTTGAGCCAGTAGTCAGCGCTGACCCCGGTGTAGCGCCCGAGCTTGGCAGCGACCTGGGCCTTGCGCTCGGGGTCGATCGTGAAGCCCGCGAGGAGCGCGGGGGCGTACTCGTCGTAGGCGAAGCGCTCCACCTCGTCCACGAAGGCCTCCACTGACTCTGGCTTGTTATCGATCGCGTCGTGGTACCACGCGGTGGCGGCGAGGCCAGCGAGGTAGAGCACGTGGGGCTTGTCGATGCCTCTGCCGTCCCTGCCGGAGCCTGAGTTCAGGAAGGGAGAAACGAGCACGACACCGTTGGCCGCCATTCCATGCTTGTTCTGGAGGTGCCAAACGAGACCCGCCGCGCGGACGCCGCCGTAGCTCTCGCCGAGGATGTACTTCGGCGAGGCCCAGCGGCCTTCCTGGCTCACGTACTGCTTGATGAAGGCGGCGACCGAGCGAACGTCTTGGTCGACACCCCAGAAGTCCTCTCCCGTAGCGTCGCCGAGGGGCTTGCTGAACCCCGTGCCCACGGGGTCGATCATCACGATGTCCGTAACGTCGAGAACGCTGTAGGGGTTCTCGGCGACCTCGGCCGGGGGGGGGGGCGCAAAGCCGCCGTCATTGACGATCACTCGGCGCGGACCGAGCACGCCCATGTGCAGCCAGATCGAGGACGATCCCGGCCCGCCATTGAACGCGAACATGATCGGCCGCTGGTCGAGGTCTTCCGTGCCCGAGCGGACGTAGCTAGTGAATCCGAACCGCGCGGTCGGATGCCCGTCGTCGTCCCTCATGATCAGCCAGCCAGCCGTCGCGGAGTAGTCGATCTTGGCTCCGTCGATGGTGACGGAGTGTTGGGTGACCGTGCTCTTTGGCTCGGCACCGGTGACGACCTCCGTCATTCTTTCCGTTGCAGA
>CALHGQ010000394.1 GCA_938030175.1 uncultured bacterium
ATCAAGAACTTCACCGGCATCGACTCGCCGTACGAAGCTCCCCTCTCCCCGGACGTCCACATCAAGACGATGGAGTGCAGCAGCGAAGACGCAGCCGACCAGATCATGGCCGAGCTGAAGTCCCGCGGCCGCCTGGACAGCCGGTCGAGCTAAGTCGCCGCCATCACGGCCTAGGCGTTGAAGAGCGGACCGAGGAACTTAGCGAGTTCCTCGGTCCGCTCCTCTATTGCGTCGCCGCTCCGCCGGCTTTGCAGCAGAGTTCGCACCCCGACTCCCACACCTGGGAGTCAGTGAGATTACGCAACGAATAATGCCGAGAAGAGCGGCGCGAAAACGGGGCAGCCGTGGATGGAAGGACACTTGAGCCGGGAGGTTGTTCCCGGCTTCCTGTCCCACAACCCCTCTCCACCGGTGAACTCCGATGAGCCTCCCCAAAGTCGATGTTGGCGGTCAACACGTGAAAGCTGCCATGAGCGCAGCCCAGTCCGCCTCGGTTCAGCTTCAAGCCTACACCCAGACCGTACTCGGAACACCCGACATCCAACTGCCCAAGACGATCGACAAGCTGTCGAGTAGCACTGTCGTCGAAGACCTTCCCAAGCACCAAGCTGCCGCTCGGACGAATGCGACGTTCTACCTGGACCACGTCAACCCAACGCTTGTCCAGCGTTCCTCCGACATCATCGGCTTCGGCAACCTGTGGAACGCTGAGTACACACGCCTTCTGTCCCTCGCCAATGACATTCACAGCGGATCCAATAAGAGAACCTTCCAACAGGGCATCGCGAACCTGATCGGCCAGGTCAAGGCCAAGCAAAGCGACACGACTCAGGCGATCACTTCCCTCAACGACTTCTTGCCGAAGATCGCGTCGGATAGCCGCGCGTTGACCGCTGACGATCAGCACGTGACACTCGCGCTAGGCGGCGAAAAGGGTGCCATCGCCCAGCTCAAGAAGCGAATCGACGCCGACAACGCTGCGATCAGCAAGGACACCGCGATCATCGCCGGCGGCGCCACAGCTGACCTCGTCGGTGGACTCATGATCGCGGTGGGGATCCTGGCAGAGATCGAAACGGCAGGCGCATCCACGGCGCTCGTCGTCGGCGGCCTCCTCGTCGTTGGCGCCGGGACGACGGCCATGGGGATTGCCGGCAAGAACCTCAGCGATACCAAGGCAGACCTCGCGACAGCGAACAAGTCCCTCGCCGTCGACAAGCTCTGCTTGACGAGCACCAAGCAGGCGTCGAAGACGCTCGGAAACATCGAAGGTGCCATCAACCAAGGCATCTCGGCTGTGACGAGCCTCCAAAAAGGATGGGCCACGCTCCAGTCTGACTTCACCCAGGTGACGTCGCAGCTGAGCTCGGCGGATCCGAGCCTCGGGAGCTGGCTTGTGAGCACGCTAAAGGCCGCCAACACGGACTGGACCGACACGCTCAAGCTGGCACGGAACCTTCAACAGTTCGGGACGCTCGCGGTCAAAAAGTCGACGCCGACCAAAGTCCGCCCAGAGGCATTGGCAGCGAGCTACTGATCTCCATCCCGATACCCAACCCTCTAGATCACCCTCCAACACCGGATTCACCATGACCCTCACGACACCCTGCACCTCCCAGCCTGAAACAGCTCAGATTCGTATAGCGGCCACACCCGTCGCCGCTCGCCCGTCCTTCGACCTGGGAGGCGCCGCACTGCAGTCGGCGATGAGCTCGTCCCAGGAAGCATCCATCCTCCTACAGCTCTATACCCAAACCATCCTGGGCACGCCCGATATCGAGTTGCCGGCGGGCGTCGATAAGCTGTCCGGGAGCACCGTCGTAGAGGACCTCCCGAAGCACCAGAAATCCGCCCGGACGAACGCCAACGACTACCTCAAATCAGTCAACCCAACCCTGATAGCCGAGGTGGCGGACATCATCGGGTTCGCCAACCTGTGGAACGCCGAGTTCGCGTCGCTCCTGGGCTTCGCGAAGAACATCGACCAGCCCGGCAACAAGGCCAACTTCACGACGGGCATTCAGAACCTAATCAACCAGGTGAAGGCGAAGCAGGCGGACGTGGCACCCGCTCTCTCTGCCCTCAATGGGTTCTTGCCGAGGGTCCAACGGGACTTGGCACTCCTCGCGGACGACGCGGCCGATGTCGAAAGGGCCCTTGGCGGGACAGGCGGAGAGATCGCGCGACTCAAGGCGAGCATCTCCGCCGACCAGAGTGAGCGTGGCAAGTATATCGGCATTATCGTCGGTGGGGCGACAACCGACGTCGTCGGCGCGGTCATGATCCTCGTCGGCGTCTTCGCCGAGATCGAAACGGCCGGCCTCTCCACGGCTCTCGTCGCAGGCGGTGCTGCTGTCGTTGCGGGCGGGACGACTGCGATGATCAGTGCGGGTACCGAGCTCGGGGTTTTGGACGCGCGTATTTCGTCCGAATCCCAGAAGTTGGCGGCGGACGAGCTTCTGTTCGCTAGCACGAACCAAGCGCACCACAACGTCGACGCCTTGGAAACCGCAACCCAGCGCGGGGTCGCAGCGGTGACAAGCCTTCAGAAGAGCTGGTTGGCCTTGGATCACGCCCTCAACGGGGTTCTGCAAGAGCTCAGCGTCGCGGGCCCCGACTTGGGCAGCTGGCTGGAGAACCTCCTGCTCTCCGCCAACGACGACTGGGCGACGGCCCTGAAGCTGGCCCGCAGCATTCAACAGTACGGCGTCTTGCCGGTGAAGAAGACCAAGCACTAGAAGACCGAACCACCCCATTCAAGGAATGACCATGTCCCAAACGATGATCGACCCGGCGCTTGAGCCGGACCCAACTTTGACGCCGATGGCGATGGCAGCAGCTGTCGCGCCGAACACAGCCCTCAATCCACCAACCGCATTGGTCGGGGCCGTTCCGACGACCGTCACTAGCGCGAAGGCTATCGCGAGTGCGGTGGCGCACCTCGAAGCTCTACCAGTCTTGAACTCGCCCGTAGCCCCACACCTTGCGGCCCACATCACCACCGCGAAGGCCCACGGAAAGAAGTGGCAGAACACCACGCTACACCAGGTCGAAGACGCGCTTGCGGCGGTGGCGGAATTCGGCACTAGCTTCGACGCCCACTACACAGGCCTCGTGTCCGCTGCAAAGAAGCTGCCCGGAGGCGGCGCCGAAGCCGTGGTTGAGTTCAAAGCGCAGCTCACATACCTGCAAGCGGCAAGCGTCGCGGCCTCTGCCAAGGCGGCGTCCGCCCAATGTGAGATCAATGCCTTCGAATCCCTAGCTGCCGGGGATGGGCGCCTGTTCGCGGCCGATGCACAGTCTGCGACTTCCGCGGCCCAATCGGCTAGGGCACTGGCGCGCAGCGCCGAAAACCAGTTGCGGCAACTCGAGGCGGAACGGGCGGAGAAGCAGAAGGAACTCGCTGCCATGACCATTCTCGGTCCGTTCGCTTGGGCCATCGAGGCCCTCATCAACGCGCTCACGGGCAAGATCGGGGCTCAACAACACGCACTGGCCCATGCCCAGCAACAGATGTTGAGAGCGCAGCAAGCGCAAGCGGCTGCCCAACAAGCAGTGGTAGTCTCCGGCGAGTACAGTAAGACGGCGTCGTCCAT
>CALHGQ010000395.1 GCA_938030175.1 uncultured bacterium
CGGCGAGGAATTTCGCGCCTAAAACCGGTCTGGGGCGCAACTCAGGGGGCGTTCGACCGGTCATCGATACGGAAGTTCCGGACGAAGAGTTCCATCTAGCGCGCCAGAACGCTATACCGAACGAACACCGAACATCCGCCGGGCGCCACAACGGCCCTTCGAGCTCCAGCCCGGCCGACCACCGCACACAAATTCGATAGACCCACAGAAGCCCCAAAGAGCCTCCAGAGTGATCTGGGCGCGGGGCACAGAGAGAACACCATGAGCTTTCGAGGATCCAAAACCCCCAAGTCCAAACTCCCTTCCCGCAAGGTCGGACCCGAAGTCTCCGGCGAGGGGCGCGAGAAGGCCCTGACCGCAGCGCTCGGTGAGATCGAGAAGAGCTACGGCATCGGATCGATCATGCGCCTCGGCGACAAGAGCGATCTGATCCGCAAGATCGAGGGCGTCTCGACGGGATCGATCAACCTCGACCTGGGTCTCGGCGGCAAGGGCCTTCCCAAGGGTCGGATCGTCGAGATCTACGGACCGGAGAGCTCAGGCAAGACCACGATGACGCTGCACGTCATCGCCTCGGCCCAGCGCAGCGGCGGCGTCTGCGCCTTCGTGGACGCGGAGCACGCGCTCGACCCCTCCTACGCCCGCAAGCTTGGCGTCAAGCTCGAAGATCTCCTGGTCAGCCAGCCGGACACTGGCGAGCAGGCGCTCGAGATCGTCGAGACCCTCGTGCGCTCCAACGCCGTCGAAGTGATCGTGATCGACTCGGTGGCCGCCCTGGTACCGCGTGCCGAGATCGAGGGAGAGATGGGGGATAGCTTCGTGGGACTGCACGCTCGCCTAATGAGCCAAGGCCTGCGAAAGCTCACGGGAGCCATCTCTAAGTCGAACTGCTTGGTGATCTTCATCAACCAGATCCGCGAGAAGATCGGCGTGATGTTCGGCAGCCCGGAGACCACCACCGGTGGCCGCGCGCTCAAGTTCTACTCGTCGGTTCGCCTCGACATTCGCCGCATTGGCCAGCTCAAGGACGGCGACGAAGTGGTCGGTAACCGGACCAAGGTCACCGTCGTGAAGAACAAGGTGGCTCCGCCCTTCCGCAAGGTCGAGTTCGACATCCTGTACAACCGCGGCGTGTCGAAAGAGGGCGAGCTCCTCGACCTTGGCATGAAGGTCGGCATCGTCCTTCGCTCGGGCACGTGGTACTCCATGAAGCACCCCACGGACGGCGAGATTCGCCTCGGCCAGGGCATGGAGCGCAGCCGCCAGTTCCTCATCGACAACCCCGATCTCGGGCTTGTGATCGAGGAGGCCATCTTCAAGAAGCTCTCGCCCCTTGAGGCAGAGAACGCCGAGGAAGAGGCAGCCATCGCCGAAAAGGCTGCGTTGATCCTTGAGGCCGACGCGGTAGCTGAGGCGGCCGCCAAAGAGATCGCTGCGGCCCCCAAGGCGGCTCTTAAGAAGCCGGCTGAGAAGAAGCCTGCGGCTAAGAAGCCCAAAGCGGCCGCTAAGTAGCCCTAGCGGGCCGAATTTGGCCTATCGGCATCGCCCCCAAGCCATACCGATCAGGCCCCTCAGGAGTGGGCCAGCCGTGACCTTCGCAAACCGCGGAGATCTGGGCTGGCTCACTTGCATTGACGCTACTATGCCCCGAATCAGCGCCCAGCCGATTCGCTCGCGGACCCCTCCGCGTCGGGCGCGACCCCAAATGTCCCTCCCTATCCAGCCATGACTCCCGGCGACGTCCAGACCTTTACGGCGACTCGAGTCCGCAAAGACTTCCTCCAGTTCTTCGAAGAGCGCGGCCACCGCGTCGTTCCCTCGGCGCCGGTTTTCCCCCAGGACGACCCCACGTTGCTCTTCACGAACGCGGGCATGAACCAGTTCAAGGATGTCTTCCTTGGGTCGGGCACGCGCCCCTACACGCGGGCCACGGACACGCAGAAGTGCATCCGGGTTCAGGGCAAGCACAACGACCTGGAAGAGGTGGGGCGTGACACGTACCACCACACGTTCTTCGAGATGCTCGGGAACTGGTCGTTCGGCGACTACTTCAAGGAGGACGCGATCATCTGGTCGTGGACGCTTCTGACCGAGGTGTGGGGCCTGCCCAAGGACCGCCTTTGGGTAACGGTCTTCGCCGGCGACGAGAAGGACGGTCTGCCCGTGGACACCGAGGCCGAGGAGATCTGGAAGACCAAGACGGACATCGACCCGACGCACATTCTGCGCTTCGACAAGTCCGATAACTTCTGGGAGATGGGGGAGACGGGTCCGTGCGGACCGTGCTCCGAGATCCACATCGACCGCGGGGGCCCGGACACGGACCCCAAGGATGGCGCAGATCCCGTGATCGGCGTGAACACGGACAGCGAGCGCTTCATCGAGCTGTGGAACAACGTGTTCATGCAGTTCAACCGCCAGGACGACGGCACCCTCGTGGAGCTTCCGGCGAAGAGCGTCGACACCGGCATGGGCTTCGAGCGCGTGCTGGCGGTCCTCCAAGGCAAGAACTCCAACTACGACACGGACCTCTTCCAGCCGATCTTCCGCGCCATCGAGCGCGTGACCGGCAAGACCTACGGCGGCCTGCCCGAGGACGAGGCAGACGTGGCATTCCGCGTCTGTGCTGACCACGTGCGCGCGTTCACCGCCGCTGTGGCCGACGGCGTCACGCCGTCGAACGAGGGCCGCGGCTACGTGCTGCGCCGACTGGTGCGTCGCGCCAGCCGCTATGGCCTCCAACACCTCGACGCCAAGGAGCCCTTCCTGTTCGAAGTGGTCGCCACGGTCGTGGACGTCCTCGGCGAAGCCTTCCCCGAGATGAAGACGCGCCAGGAGCACGTCCAGCTCGTGATGAAGACCGAGGAAGAGGCGTTCCGCAAGACCCTCGATCGCGGCCTCGTGCAGTTCGAGAAGCTCGCCAAGGCCACCAAGGGCAAAGAGATCGACGGCAGGAATGCGTACGAGCTGTACGCGACCTACGGCTTTCCCCAGGACCTCGTCGAGCTCATGGCGCGCGAGCGCGACATGACCGTGAACAGCGACGGCTGGGACGCGGCCCGCGAAGCCCACAGCGAAGTGTCGAAGAGCGAAGGCAGCTTCAAACAGATCCTGTCTGCCGAAGAGCTGACCGGCCTTCCCGGTACGGAAGCTGTGTACCACGAGGACAATGGCGGCTGCGTCGAGTGCAACGCCGAGGTCGTGCGCTTCTTTCCAGCGATGTCGGATCGGCCCGCGCGGCTCATCCTCGACCGCACGTCGTTCTACGCGGACGCGGGCGGCCAGGTGGGCGACACCGGCCTGATCGAGGCATCCGACGGTACGTTCCGCTTCGTCGTCGAAGAGACCAAGAAGATGGGGGATGTGCACGTGCACATCGGCCAGGTGGACGGCGAGCCGGTGGCCGGCGCGGGCGCGGTTTGCGTCGTGGACAGCGATCGTCGCAACTCCATCCGCGCGAACCACACGGCCACGCACCTCCTGCACCAGGCGCTGCGCGACCAGCTGGGCGACCACGTGGCCCAGGCCGGCTCCTACGTGGGGCCGGACCGACTGCGCTTCGACGTCAGCCACCCTTCGGGCATCAGCGACGAGGAGATCCTCGAGGTCGAGAACGCCGTGAACTCGCGGGTTGCCCGCAACTCCACGGTCGTGACCTCGGTCGAGACCCCCGACGAAGCCAAGTCCCGCGGCGCCATGGCGCTGTTCGGGGAGAAGTACGGCGACGAGGTCCGCGTGGTCTCGATCGACGACGACAACGGCGACGCCAAGCCCTGGTCCCTCGAGCTGTGCGGCGGCACCCACGTGGCGCGCACGGGCGAGATCGGCCCCTTTGTGATCGTGGGGGAGCGCGCGGTCGCCGCCGGCGTTCGCCGCATCGAGGCCCTGACCCAAGCGGGCGCCGTCCAGGCCTTCCAGGACCAGCGACGCATGCTCAAGGAGCTCTCCGGCAAGCTCAAGACCTCGCCGGAGGAGCTTGGTGCGCGCATCGAGCAGCTCCAAAAGCAGGTCAAAGAGGCCAAGAAGCAGAAGAAGTCCGCCTCGGGTGACCAGGTGGCTGCGGCCTTCGCGACCGCAAAGTCCAAGCTGACGAAGCACGGTGACGTGGCCGCTGGCGCACTCGACTTCCCAGAGCTCGACCGGGATGGCGTCCGCCAGCTGGGCGAGCGCCTGAAGGGCGCGGAACCCCACCTGGCCATCGTCCTGCTCGGTCGTGGGGAGCCTGGCTCCGACAAGTCAGGCGTGCCCTTTGTGGCCCTTTGCGCCGGTTCTGCCCTCGAAAAGGGCCTGAAAGCCGGTGATTTGGCCCAAAAGGTGAAGGCCGAGATCGGTGGGGGCGGCGGCGGCCGTCCTGACTCGGCCCAGGGCCAAGGGGAACGTGCCGACGGCATCCCAGCAGCCCTCGCCGCCGTGTCCGGAGCCCTTGAGGCGGCCCTGGCCTAGCCCGAGCCGCATCCAGCCCACCAGATAGGTGGATTTTCTAGTACGTCAGCGGGGCGAGCTTTGTAACTTGCTCCGCTCGAAACGCCCCAGAGGCCCCCAGAGACTGTTCTCCGGGCCGACCAAGCCGGGTCACCGGCACCCCAACGAATCCAATGGCACACCCCAAGCGCAGGACCTCCAAGTCCATCAAGAACCAGCGCCGTTCCCACCTCGCCCTCACGGCTCCGACCGTGAAGCACTGCCCGCGCTCCGGCGTGCTGAGCCGCTCGCACCGCATCAGCGAAGATGCGACGCACTACGGCTTCGAGAAAGGCGGCACCAAGGGTCGCGTCGTCTTCGAGAAGGACGACGAGTATTGAGATCGAGCGTCTGAAGACAGACGCGTGGATCTCTCCTTTCGACCTGAACACCTCCAGCTCTAGTCCCAATGAACGCGAACCAGCGCATTGCACTGGACGTGATGGGCGGCGACTCTGCGCCAGCATGCAACCTTGACGGTGCATTGCTCGCGGCAGAGCGCGGCCTTCCGCCCGAGCGACTCCTCCTCGTGGGCAACGAGGACGTCATCCAGAGCAGCCTCGAAGAACGAGGGGGCAACCCCGGCTTCGACGTCCTGAACGCGACCGAGGTCATCGGTATGGATGAGAAGCCCGGCGTCGCCCTGCGCGCCAAGCCGAACTCTTCCATCAACGTAGCCACCGGTGCCGTCAAGATGGGCGCTGCCGGCGCCCACGTCAGCATGGGCAACACCGGCGCCGTGGTGGGCGCTGCGACCGTCGGGCTGAAGACCCTTCCGGGCGTACGCCGCCCGGGCATCGCGGTCACCCTCGAGCTCACCGGCCAGCCGGTCACGATCCTCGACATGGGCGCCAACGTGGTGCCAAAACCCGAGCACTTGCTGCAGTACGGGTACATGGGATCGGTGCTGACCCGCGACGTACTGAAGGGCGGCGATGAGAACGCAGCCCCCAAGGTGGGCCTTCTCAACATCGGCGAGGAGCCCAGCAAGGGCACCGACCTCCTCAGGGCAGCCCACGGGCTCCTGACAGACTCCAAGCTGAACTTTGTGGGCAACGTCGAGGGCGGAGACATCTTCAAGGGCGTCGCCGACGTCGTCGTTACAGACGGGTTCACCGGCAACGTGGTCCTGAAGCTCCTGGAGGACTTCTCGGGCTTCATGCTCCAGCTCGTCATGGGCGAGCTGCAGACCCATGGCGCCCAGTGGGGGCCTGAGGCCCTCGGAAACGTGCGCAAAGCCATCGACTACTCCGAGTACGGCGGGGCGCTCCTGCTCGGCGTGAACGGCATCGTCGTCATTGGGCACGGACGCTCCGACGCCTCCGCTGTCGCCAACGCCATCGACCTGGCGAAACGCGCCCTAGACGCCGACGTGAACGGGCACATCGTTCGAGGTCTCGAGGCCTAACAGCGCGCTAGCCTCGCGCGCTTTCGTGGGATGGGGTTGAACCCTGTGGCCTAATCCGGGACAGTCTTAGCTGGCCTCGGACGCTCTGCGCCCAGGGACGCCTACGACCGGTCCCCGCCATTTCCCCCCCTTGGGCTCCCACCGCGGGAGCCTCGCACCATGACGAACCTCGTCCGAGTTGGAATCGCCGGCACAGGCCACTCCGTTCCGCCACGTGTGGTCACGAACGACGACCTGTCGAAAATCGTTGATACGAACGACGAGTGGATCAGCAAGCGCACGGGGATCAAGGCGAGGCGCTTCGTCGACGACGGGACCGACTGCTCGCACCTGTGCGGCGAGGCAGCGCGTCAGGCCATCGAGGCCGCAGGCCTCAAGCCCGAAGACATCGACCTGATCATCGTTGGGTCGCTGACTCAGGATCACCTGATGCCGACGATCTCGACGCTCGTCCAGACGCGGCTTGGTTGCACCAACGCGGGCGCGTTCGACGTCCTAGCCGCGTGCACCGGATTCTTGACGGCGCTGCACACGGCCGAGACCTTCGTGGCGGCGGGCCGCGCGAAGAACGTCCTCGCCATCGGCGGCGAGACGCTGTCGCGCTACCTCGACATGTCGGACCGTGGGTCCTGCATTCTGTTCGGCGACGGCGCGGGTGCGGCCCTCGTTCGACCGTTGGACGACTGCGGCGGCCAAGGCGAGATCCTGCGCCAAGTCCTTGGCGCGGACGGCGAGGGCTACGAGTTCATCCACATTCCGATGGGGGGCGCGAAGACGCCGCCGCATCACCCGGACTATGACTCCACCGAGCACTTCATCCGGGTCGCAGGCCGCGACGTGTATCGATTCGCGGTCAACAAGATGACGGAGATGATCCGCGAGATCACCGAGGGCTACGACAAGGACGACATCAAGATCGTCGTGCCGCACCAGGTCAACATGCGCATCATCGACGCAGCGCGCGAGCGCCTCGACTGGCCCATGGACAAGTTCTTCGTGAACATCGAGAAGTACGGCAACACCTCGGCGGGCAGCGTCCCGATCGCTTTCGACGAAGCGGTCCGACAGGGCAAGCTCGAGAAGGGCGACCTTTGCGTCTTGGTAGCCTTCGGCGCTGGCCTTACATGGGGCGCAACGCTCATCAAGTGGTAGACGCCACGCGCGTCCGCAACTCCTCCTTCACCCAACGACAAACGACTCTCCCCTAAGCCATGAGCGACGCATCCAACATGACGCCCGCGCTTCTCTTCCCTGGCCAAGGCGCACAGGCCGAGGGCATGGGCAAGGACTGGGCCGACGCCTACCCAGAGGCAGCCGCCGTCTGGGCGGAAGCGGACGAGGTCCTGGGCTTCTCGCTCTCCAAGGCGTGCTGGGAGAGCGGCGACGAGGTCAACCGCACGGACATCGCCCAGCCCGGCATCTTTACGACCGGCGTCGCGATCATGCGCGTGCTGGAGGCCCGAGGCTTCGACCGTTTCTCGGCCCCGATGACGGCCGGCCTGTCCCTCGGCGAGTACACGGCCCACTGGGCCGCGGGCACGTTTGACTTTGCGTCGGGCGTCAAGCTCGTCCGCCTCCGCGGAGAGGCCATGCAGGCTGCGTCGGAACAGAACCCGAGCGGCATGGCCAGCTTGATGGGGGCCACCCCGGAGCAGGCCGAGGCCCTCGCCAAAGTCGGCTCCGAGCACGGCGTCTGCCAGGTCGCCAACCTGAACGCCCCGGGCCAGCTCGTGGTCTCGGGAGAATTCCCAGCCCTCGACGCGGTGGAAGCCGCAGCCAAGGAGCACGGCGTCCGCCGAGTTCGCCGCTTGGTCGTCGCCGGCGGCTTCCACAGCGAGTGCATGCGACCCGCAGCGGACAAACTGGCCGCGGCGCTCGCAGAAACCGAGCTCCACGCCCCCAAAATTCAGGTCATTTCCAACGTCACCGCGGCCCCCGTCAAGACTGTCGATGAGGTCAGGGAAACGCTTGGGACACAGGTTTGCGCGCCCGTTCTATGGGAGAAATCCATGCGCTGGGCCATCGCAGAGGGACAATCCCGCTTCCTAGAGCCCGGTCCAGGCACGATTCTGGCCGGAATTCTGCGCAAGATAGACCAAGAGCCCGAAGTCGTGCCCGCCAGCCAACCTGGGGACGTTGACGCGGCCCTTGCTTCAGGCACCGCATCTTGATGCTGTAACGGCGCAGGGCTAACCTCAGCCCCACAGAGATCCGCTCGCAGGGCCTCCTGCGACTCGCTCTCACACCCAGACTCTCCCGGACACTCGCCGGCCCCAAGCCGCAACGACTGTCCGACACACCTCTCTCTCGCCTCTGCCTCTCCCCGCCTTCGTGACTGACTCCAATTCATCCGCTCGCCCACTCGAGGGCCAGGTCGCCCTCGTCACGGGAGCGAGCCGCGGGATCGGCCGTGCCATCGCCGAGACCCTTGCCCAAGCAGGGGCTCGGGTCGCGTGTGTCGCGACCTCGGAGGCAAACGTGACCGCGACCGCCGAGGCGTGCTCCAGTCACCAGGACGGCGCAAGGGCGTTCGGTGTGGACGTGTCCGACACCGCTTCCGTCGAAGCCCTCGTCAAGGGCGTCTCGAAGGAGTTCGGGGGTATCGACATCCTCGTGAACAACGCAGGCATCACCCGGGACCAGCTCCTCATGCGCATGAGCGAGGACGACTTCGACCGCGTGGTGGGGGTGAACCTCAAGGGCACCTGGAACTTCGTCAAAGCCGCCGCGCGGCCCCTCATGAAAGCGGGCAGCGGCCGGATCATCAATATCGCTTCCGTCGTCGGCGTCACCGGCAACGCGGGGCAGGCCAACTACGCGGCCAGCAAGGCGGGCGTCATCGGCCTGACGAAGTCCGCCGCCAAAGAACTCAGCGGCCGCGGCGTCACTGTGAACGCCATCGCCCCGGGCTTCATCGCCACGGACATGACCGCCGACATCCCGGAGAACGAGAAGGCCAAGCTCACGAGCTCGATCCCCCTCGGGCGCATGGGCTCCGCCGACGACATCGCCGCGGCCACCCTCTTTCTGGCGGGCCCCACGGGCGCCTACATCACCGGCCAAACGCTCATCGTCGACGGCGGCCTCAGCATCTAAAAGCCTGCATCTAGATAGGCTGCATTCAAAACACCAGGTCCTGCCCGGCTGCTTCCCTCGGGTCGCCACCACGTCAGGCTCTGAACATCCCCTGCGGAATCGCATTTGTGGCGACCCGCACCCCCGGCCCCGATGCGCGCTGCGCAGCGAGACCCAAGACCCCCCTCTACGGAGAGTAACGAAGTGAGCGAATCCTCAATCGAAGACCGCGTCAAGAAGATCGTCTGTGACCAAATGGGCACCACGCCCGACAAGATCTCTCTCGAGACGTCGTTCATCAACGACCTCGGCGCGGACTCCCTCGACACGGTTGAGTTGGTCATGGAATTCGAAGACGAGTTCGAGATCAACATCCCCGACGAAGACGCTGAGAAGATTCAGACCGTGGGCGCGGCCGTCGACTACATCGGCGCCAAGCTCCAGTAGATCCGTAGATAGCCAGTCACTAGAGGCTGCTCCCAGTGGGGTAGCAGCCTAGTCGGACCACCCGAGAAACCCCGGGAGCCAAGCGCTCTCGGGTTTCTATCCCCAAACCAGCGTTCCCTGACGGGGACAGCCAGGCCATGCGCCGTGTCGTCATTACAGGTATCGGCACCGTCAACGCCCTAGGTCTCGACGTTGCTACGTCTTACCCGCGCATCCTTGCGGGCGAGAATGGCGTGTCGACGATCGAGCGCTTTGACACGACCGGAATTTCCGCCACCATCGCAGCCCAGGTGAACTGGGACCCCGATGCGTGCGGCTTTGATGTGAAGGATCAGCGCAAGCTCGATCCGTTCACCATGTGGGCTATGATGGCTTCGGACGAGGCACTCGCCGACGCTGGGTTTGCGAACTCGAAGGAGCTGCCCGAGAAGGAGCGCGAGCGCATCGGCAGCATCATCGGCACCGGTATCGGCGGCATCACGGGCATCCTGGAGCAGCACGATGTCATGAAGGACCGCGGCGCGCGCCGCGTCAGCCCGCACTTCATCCCGCGCATCATGCCGAACGCCGTCAGCGGCCAGGTGGCGATCCGCCATGGGCTGATGGGCACCGCATTCACGACGTCGAGCGCCTGCGCCTCGGCCGGCCACGCCATCGGCATGGCTTGGCGTGCGATCCAATGGGACGACTGCGATGTCGTCGTCACGGGCGGCGCCGAGTCCGCCATGACCCCGCTGTCGATGTCGGGCTTCGCCTCGGCCAAGGCACTGTCCACGCGCAACGACGCCCCCGAGCTCGCTTCGCGCCCCTTCGACAAGGACCGCGACGGCTTTGTGATGGGGGAGGGCGCCGGCATCCTCGTCCTCGAGGAGTACGAGAAGGCGAAGGCCCGCGGCGCCAAGATCTACGCCGAGGTCAAGGGCTACGGCTCGACCGACGACGCGTTCCATATCACGGCCCCGAAAGAGGACGGCTACGGCCCGATGCGCGCGATGGCGGAAGCTCTCCGGCACGGCAAGGTCGACCCGTCGAACGTCCAGTACATCAACGCCCACGGCACCAGCACGGCGTACAACGACTCCATCGAGACGACCGCGATCAAGCGGGTGTTCGGCGACCATGCCCATAAGCTGGCCGTCAACTCGACGAAGTCCATGGTCGGGCACCTGCTCGGTGGCGCGACCGCCGTCGAGCTCGTCGTGACCGCCCTGGCCATCAAGAACGGCGAGGTCCACCCCACTCGCAACTACACCACCCCCGATCCTGCGTGCGACCTGGACTACGTGCCCGGCGCTGCGCGCGAGATGGTCATCGAGAATGCCCTGTGCAACTCGCTCGGGTTCGGTGGCCACAACGTTTCGATCTGCATCGGCAAGGTCTGACAGCACCACAACCCATCCAAAGACATGAGTTCACTGGAAGCGGTCCGCAAGGATTTTGATGAAGCTGGCCAGGGGCATGTCTTCCGGCACTGGGATGAACTGACGGCGGACGGACGGGCCAAGCTCAAGGCCCAGGTGCGGGGCGTTGACCTCGGCCTCGTGAAGCGCCTCGGCGCGCTGCTCACCGACAACACCGAGGCGCCCAAGCCCAGCCTCACCCCGCCCGAATTCTTCCCGCTGAAGCGCGATGACGACCAAAAGGCCCACGCGGAGAACAGCGCGGCCTTCGGCGCCAAGCTGCTCAGCGAGGGCAAGGTCGGCTTCGTGCTCGTCGCTGGCGGACAGGGATCGCGCCTTGGCTTCGACGGCCCCAAGGGCGCGTACGAGATCGGCCCCGTCACGAACAAGAGCCTCTTCGCGTGGCACGCCGCGCGCATCCAAGCCGCGGGCTTCCGCCACGGGTTCAAGCCCCAGTGGTACGTGATGACCTCGGCCGCGAACGACGAGGCGACCAAGGCATTCTTTGAAGCCCAAGGCAACTTCGGCCTCGACGCAGACTGCCTGTTCTTCTTCCAACAGGACATGCTCCCGGCCCTCGACATGGACGGCCGCATCTTGCTGGCGAGCCGAGACGAGCTGTTCCTGGCCCCCGACGGTCACGGCGGCACCCTCGCGGCCCTTGGCCGCTCCGGCGCGCTCAAGCACATGGCCGAGCGCGGCATCGAGCAGCTCAGCTACTTCCAGGTGGATAGCCCCCTCGCGCGCCCCGCGGACCCGCTCTTCATTGGCCTCCACGGCATGATAGGC
>CALHGQ010000396.1 GCA_938030175.1 uncultured bacterium
AACGTGGCGGTCCAATGGACTCTCTGCGAAGAAAACGGTGATCCGGCGCCCCCGCCCCCAGCCCCGGCGTGGAACGAGTTCACGTTCGAAGAGCTCGAAGACATGGCCCAATGGATTCTGCAGTGGGACTCCTTCGATCACCCCATCACGGTGCACCCCCGCGTCAGAACGAGGTTCCCGAACGATCCCTACCAATTCCGTCACGGGACAGAGTTCTTCAAGGCCCTTGTGGACTCAGCATCAGGACGGGGCCAGTGGCTCGACGTCGCTTCCCTCTACGTCCAGACCACGGACCCCAACGGCCTTAC
This sequence comes from uncultured bacterium, assembly GCA_938030175.1. Lineage (GTDB taxonomy): Bacteria > Planctomycetota > UBA1135 > UBA1135 > Saltatorellus. The sequence continues at coordinate 309 of CALHGQ010000396.1, forward strand.
GGTGAACCCTGACGACAGGGACAACTACAGCACGGAGCCTGAGATCGTCTTGAGCGCCGGACGAATGGGCGGCAACGACTGGGGCTACAACGCCGGGCGCAAGTTCAAGATCTCATTCGTCGATGAGCACGGCGGTTGGAGATACGGGGTGGCTCCTGTGGTAAGTGATCTCCCAGCGGGCACCCAGGACTTGCCGACGGCCTTGTCCAACAACGGCGAGCGCGGTGAGATTCGCCGGCGCATGATCTACGACGTGCTCCTGAGCGGTAGTGGACTTGGCCTCTACTTCGGCTGGGCCCTGGAACCCGACTCCACGCCAGCGCCCAACGAGTACTACGAGCTGGAGGCTGAGGGTGGAAACGATATCACTTGCGACCACTTTGCTAGCAGGCAGTCGGTCTTCGAGGACCTCAAGCGAGCCAGAGAGATCATCACCGATCATATGCCGTTTTGGAGGGCGAAGCCGAACGACGCCGCACTGACCGGATCGCCCTACGTCGACGCACGCTACGGGGCCCCGGAAGTCTTCGAGTTCCGCTCGAGAAACGACCACACCTTCATCATTTACTACCCCGTCGTGCAGACAGAGGTCGTCAATGATCCCCCCCTTGGCGAGATTGCTCTCAGCGGCAGCGGAAGCGGCGGTCAGGTACGGCCGTGGACGTGGAAGTGGATCGACCCTGCGACCGGCGCGGTGCTCTCAAGCGGCAACGCCACGAGCGGCACCCTAGTGATCCGGCCGCTGCTGCCACCTAACCCCCTCGAGGATCAGGACATGGTGCTCGTGCTCGAAGCCCAAGACGCGATGACGGAATTCTAGGCCATGGGCTTCACCACGACAGGCAGCACCGTCGCGCTAGCCCTGCTGGCACTCGGACGACTGACGGTGCCCGCGGAAGCGTCACCGCAGGACTTCATCCAGCTGCTGGAGAGCCCCTCCCCTACATCGGGAGGGAAGTTCGGTGCCGACCTCGCCACCGACGGGACTGCGCTTGTTGTGGGAGCCCCGAACGAAGCCCGACGGCAGGGCATGGTCTACGGATACAAGCGCTTGGCATCGGGCCAATGGGAGCTTGCGTCGACGGTGGCCAGCCCAGCCCGCGGCGGCTACTTCGGGAAGTCCATCGCGTTCGCGAACGGGACGTTCGCCATCGCCGCGTCACATGCGAGTTCATCCCACGAGGGGAACGGGGTGGTCTACCTGTACGACTTCTCCGATCCGAGCGAACCACAACTCATTCGGGGTCTGACGCCGTCCGTTTCCACGAGGGCTACGAACTTCGGAACCGAAGTAGCCATGAACAGCCGCTGGCTCGCCGTCTCAGCCTCGACGGGTAGCGGCGCCTCCGGCCTGGCTGGTGGTGTGGTGTACCTCTGGGAGTGGAGCGGCTCGCGCTGGGTGGAGAGGCCTCGCGTCGAACCGAAGGATGTCCGCACGGATGATCGCTTCGGTTCCGACTTGAGCCTCCATGGGAATCGCCTCTTGGTGAAGGCTCACAACAGTCGGTCCTTCGGGCGCGCGAGCGGCGCGGCTTACCTATTCCAACTCGACACAGCGGGCGGGCTCGAACTGGCACGGTTCGATCGCGCTGACGCCCCCACCGGCACCGAGTCACTCGGCGGCTTCCCGAACGGAATGCACCTTGCCGAGAACGAACTCGTCCTTGCGGACTTCGGCAGCCGCACCGGCTCGCGCTACGCGCTGGACGAAACCGGTGAGTGGAGCTGGGCCGACACGGCGGGCTGGCTCTTCGCGATCTCTGACTACGATGAGGGCCTGGTACCGAATGGGGCCTACCTGTGCTCCTACAGCGCGGGAGAGCGGCTCTCGGGCTATCGAAGCGTCCATCGAACCGGCGGCGAGTGGCGCGCATCCGAGCGTACGATGCTGCCTCCCAGCGCCGACTTCCCTCGCGGTTGCCTGTCGACAGGGCGACTGGCATTCGGCGGAGGACACCTTCTGAGCGGGGCGACTTTCTACCCTCCTCCGCGCCCCAAGGACGGCCTCATCGAATCACCGGGGTCCGTCTTGGTGTGGGCGCTCGGCTCGAACTTCTTCGACCCCAGCGGGTGCACGCCGATCGGCGACGACAGCGCGCCAGCGAACGAATAAGCCGCATGCCTGTCGGAGCCTCGCGGGGCTACGCCAGCGGGTCTTCTCTTAGTGCCGTCGGCTTGAAGATGGTCACGAAGCCAGCGGTCACAGCCGCGACCGGGATGGGACTCGTGAACGGGACGACCCAATAGACCCCCACCAGCGCTCCGATACACAGGCGCCACGTGGGCGGAGCGTCGAGCCACTTCGCAAAGAGATAGCCGACCAGCATTCCGAGCGGCA
>CALHGQ010000397.1 GCA_938030175.1 uncultured bacterium
GTGAGCTAGGGCTTGAGTACGAGAACTACAAGCGACTCTTCGCGGCGAAGAGTTCAAGCATCGCAAGGAGCACCGTCTTCGTCCTCGTCCCCGTGACCGCGCTCCTGTCCTTCGCGTTCAACTTCATGAAAGAGAGACGCCTGGGTGTCCACCTCGCGTTCGGAGCCCATGCCGTCGCCTTTTTCCTCATCGTGCCTGACCTGCTCATGATGAGCGTCGTCATGCCACGGCTCAGGCCGATGCTTGACGCCACCTCCGGGTCTCTTCGTCACCTGCTCTACGGGGGATTTGCCTTCAGCCCCGTCCTGATCTTCGGAGTTTGGTGGTCGATCGCCACCCGGCGGGCGTTTGGGACCCACATGGCCCTCGTGGTCTTCCAGCTGATCGCGATCCCCATCGCGTACCTGTTCGTCGTGTTCGTCGGCTACCAATACCTCATCTTTAAGCTCACGATGATGGCACTCGCCGACTAGCAACAGGCCCCACCCAGCGGCGGGCTCCAGAAAGTCGATGCCTCTCAGGGAAGAAGCCGCGCCCGCACCAGCTCAGCGATCGCCGGCCCATCGTTGGAGCCGATCACGAGGTCCGCTTCCCTTTGGACCTCTGGGAATGCGCCTGCCATCGCCACGCCGAGCCCCGCGTCACGGAGCATCGGCACGTCGTTGTCAGCGTCCCCCACCGCGATGATCCTCGACGCGGGGATACCGCGCGTCTCCTCGAGGAATCGGATGCCCTCCGCCTTGCCGCGACAGGGCGCATGCACGTCGATTGCGCTGTAGGGGTTCGTGCGGTGGCGCGGGAGTACGGACAGCGGAAAGTGGGAGATGTAGATCGGGGCACCGGCGGCCTCCTCTAGCTCCGCCGCGATGGCCGCGGAGTCCTGCTCTTCCCCGTTGACAAGAAAGCTCAGGCGGATCGTGTATTCCTGCACCAGGTCAGCGCGATCGACAAACTGCATCCCTATGAAGCCCTCAAAGTTCCGGCGCTCCGCCTCGCTACGCGGCTCGTGGGTCAGCTTCTCGCCTGCGGTCATCACGATCACCTGCGCGTCGCGCTCCTTGGCCCACGCGTGCAGCCTGTGGTTCGTGCGGTTGGAGATCGTGCGTTCCTCCACCATGCGGCCCTTGGCGGTATCCCAGATGGCGCAGCCGTTGAAGAACACGGCCGGCGTCTTCAGCCCCAGCTCCTCGACGATCGGAAGCCCCGAGATCTTGGATCGCCCCGTCGCGACCATCACAACGACGCCGGCCTCCTGCGCCTCCTGCAGCGCCGCGCGGCTCTCGGGATGAAGCGTCTCGTCTGAACGGAGAAGAGTTCCGTCCAGGTCCAGGAGGATCGCGTCGAAGTCACGTGCCATGGGCGCCGAGGATAGCGGCTCCGAAGCCCATCTGGCTCCCCAAAGGATCAGCGACTAATCTCCGGGCAGCTTGAGGTGCAGCTTTTGGTTCAGCGCCAGCTTGATCACCCGGGTCTCCGATGGACCATCGCTCACCATGCCTCGCCGGGCACGCCCGCTCGCCTCGAAGAGCTGCAACCGGTATTGCCCGGGCGAGACACCTTCGAAGACGAGGCGCGACGGGTGTTCGACCTCCCAGAGAGAGTCCTGGACGGGCTTCCCCTCCTCATCGAGACGTTCGAGCACCGCCAGCGCGTTCCGCCGCTTCCGTTGGCCGGGATCCTTAAACTCCAGCTCGACCGTCAGCCGCCCACCAGCCTCCACCTCGACGGTGACGTCCCGGTAGTTCGTCGTGCGCCCGAGCGCCTTGACCCGGGTCTTGACGGTCCTGACGAGCTCTCCCTTCGTAGTGAGCGTCAGCGGCATTCCCGTCGCCACTCCCTCGAACTCAAACCATCCGGTGCTGTCCGTGGTCGTGGTCCCCGGCCGTGACCAGGTCTCGACGGCAACGGACTCCCCGAACGGTGACTGCACGCGGCTGGCGGAGCCGATCGCGGCCGCAGGGAGCCCGCGACCGCTTATGGTCACCTCCGCATTCTCCACGGGCAGCCCGGAGTCAGCATAGACCACGTGTCCGTTGACCAAGGCCTGCGGCAGCTCAAGAGCGAGCGGTCCCATGCTCGGCGTCACGTCCACGGTATAGGGCATTACCATCGACCGCGAAGGGTGGGATACGAGGAGGCGATAGCCATGGCGAGGGATTCGCTCGAACCGGAAGCGACCGTCCGGATCAGAGACGGCCTGCAGCTTCGGCCCGCCTGGAGTCGGCTCTCGACCGCGCTCAAGGTCCTCGACCTCCAGCTGGAGACGGGCGCCCGCAACGGGCTGCTTGTTCACCGTCACGCGACCCTCGAAGTCCACGAACGTCGGGACGACAAATTCGATGCTCCGACGATCAGGCGCCGTCACGTCCACGTGGCGGTAGCTCCAGTAGTACGGAGCCAGCGAGCTCCGAACGTGGGGTGGCGACTCGACGGGCGGAATCGCCTTGAGCGAGTACAGTCCGGTGGGCACTCCGTAGAAGGTCACCACGCCGTCTCGATCCGTGGTGGAGCGAATGGACACTCCATTGCGCCTTTGGGCGGCGAGGCGGAGGTCGACTCCATGCTGCGGTGTCCCCTCGCGATCGACGGCGGTGACCTCGACGACGCCACCGCGATGCAGCGCGACGACATGCTCGCCCTCGCCGGGGAGCACCGAGGCAGGCTCCGCGGACACGTAGCCCTCCGCGCGCGCGCTCACGAGCCACGGCGCACCAGACGGCGGTGCGGGAAGAATCGCGAGTCCTTTCCCCGCAGACTCGCCATAAGTGATCCTCGCCGAGCCCCACAGGGGACGACCCGCGTCGACGGCCAGCTCGAACTCCTCCTTCCAGCGAACCGAAGCGGCGTACACCGCCGCACCGCGAATGCCGTGCCCCGTGTCCGCGTCAATGACCTTGACGTTCACGGAAGGGGCCGGACGCATGAGCAGATCTCCCAGATCACGATCGACGTTCGGGGTGAGTCCCACGCCCATGAGCTCCAGGTCCTCGAAGCCGGCCGCCCGAACGCGGAGGTTCACTTGGGGCCCGGCTGCAGCAGCCGAATCAGTGGAGTCGAAGGCGAAGCGCCCGCCGGAGAAGTGCCGCTGGTCTCTCCCCCGATAGCGGAGCGGACGCGCGCCAAACGGATGGGTCGAGGCAGGCGGGGCCGCTAGCGAAAGGGTGAAGGACTCGACGGGCACCGTGCCACCGCCGTCAGGCGACGGCGCCACAACGCGGCCGTGGGCGCCGGTGACCGGAGTCCACTGGAGGACGACTTCGTCCGCGCGACCGGGGAAGGCCTCCGTCGGCTCGATCTCGGGGACGATGTCTCCTCTCATGCGGCGGCCGAAGGGTGCGATCTCTACCGCCCGAAGCCAGATGGGCTGCGCGGCTACGAGACCGAAGATCGCAAAGGAGCCGTCCGC
>CALHGQ010000398.1 GCA_938030175.1 uncultured bacterium
CGGCAGCGCCGTCGCAGCCAGAAATGCCCCACGGCGGCGTCGACCCTCGGGCGCGCTACCATTGGCGAAACGGAACCGTACCCGACGGCAGTGGGCGCCATCGCAGCTGGCGCATTCGCCCAGCGGAGTCCGCTGAGCTCCGGTAGCCGAAGGGACCCTGACCACGAATCGTATTGGCTACATCACAAAAGACCCGGGTGGATGAACCGGTTCTTGAGCGACTCCACACCCTGCTCTGGTGGCTCTTGCCGTGAACTCAAGTCGGCACACCTCCCGCCCACTGCTCTGATGCGGTCTACCTCATTTAGCTCAGCCATGCGCCCCCACCTCATTTCTGTTTCCCTCCTCTCCCTCTCCAGCGTCGCCCTCTCCAGCGTCGCTCTTTCCCAGGGAGTCACTGAGCTTCTACCGCCCGAGTTCGGGGAGGTCGTCGCGCTCAGCCACGACGGCAGCGTTGTGGTGGGCCGCGACTTCATTGACAACGGCGGGGGGTTCTTCTCTATTCGCGGAGTGGTTCGGGACAGCAGCGGCACCGTTTCGCTTCTTGACGGTGCGCCGGGCTTCGACAGCTCGGACCCCCAAGCGATCAGTCCAGACGGCCAGATCATTGCGGGACAGGTTTCGAGCTCGGTGACCTTTGACCGATTCCCTGCGAAGTGGAACCTTGCGGGGGAGGTAACGCTGCTCGGCAATTTCCTCGGGATCTACGCCGTGAGGGGCATGAGCGACGACGGCGAGTACGTCGTGGGTAGCTCTTCCGACAGGGCAACTCGCTGGGGGCCAACGGGGAGCCCCGAGATGCTCGGCGGTCTTCCGCCCACGAGCAAGTCCCTTGCGTACGACGCGAACGCGGATGGCGCCGTGGTCGTCGGAGACTGGCGAGACAGCTCCGGTGACTCCCTTCCGTTCCGTTGGGTCGAGGGATCAGGCGCCACTACGCTCCCGATGCTACCGGGGCACACAAACGGGACAGCTCGCTTCGTCTCCGCGGACGGAGAGACTGTGATCGGAACCTCGTACGTTTCGTTTGCCGCAGAAGCCACGCTCTGGCGCTGGACCGCTGCTGGTGGCACCGAGCCATTCCCCGTCAGCGGCGCCGCGCTTGGCCGCTTCAGGCTCTCTGGGGCCGACGCCACGCTCGGGCGTGCTGTTGGCATGCGTCCGGACCTCACTCCTCTCGACGCGAGACCCACTATCTTGGATGTCGATCGAGCCGCGACCTCCTACACAGACTTCATGGCAGCCCGCGCGATCTCGCCCGTCTCCGGCGTCGACTCTTACGAGCCCGTCGCAGTCAGCGGCGACGGGCACGTGTTGGCGGGCTCCGCCTTCGACTCAGGCACCGGAACGGTCGTCACGTGGATCGCTACGGAGGGATGGGCGACGGGCATTCAGAACTCCACCTGCGTACATGGTGTCGCCAACCAAACCGGAGTGGCTTCGACGCTTCACATCGACGGAATCGACTTCGCGGCGGCCAACGACATCTATCTTGAAGCGATCGACCTTCCCCCAGGGGTCCCCACCCTCTTCTTGACGAGCTTGAGCGCCGCCCCGCCGACCACGCCGCCAGGAAGCATCGGGGCCATCTGCCTCGGGGGCAGCATCGGCCGCTACGTTGGCCCTCTGGAGATTCAAACGGTGGACGCCTCCGGAACGGCCACCCTGGGGATCGACCTGACCAATACCCCCACGCCGGCAGGGAACACCACCGTCTTGGCGGGCCAAACGTGGCACTACCAGGCCTGGCACCGCGACCTCTTCCAGGGTCAAGCGACATCGAACTTCACCAACGCGGTGAATCTGCTCTACCGATAGAGCGGCGCAACGGAAGAGAGAGCTTCGCGACGGTAGGGACATCGGCACCGCGCCGCCACGACGCAAGACGGCGCGCCTCCGCCGCACGACGGTCTTCGCGGCGGCGGCGTGCCGGTGTCGGTATCGCGGTACTCCTCTTTGGAGGCTACCGGCAAACGCCTCGATGGACGGTGATGGCACCTACGAGATTCAGGCTCTGCGTGGCTACGAGGTCGAGCCGCCCATCACCGTCGGTATCTACGAGGACGCCTTCACGGGAGTTCGTTCCCAATCCGTATTGGGTCCATTCATCAAACGTCAGGTCGCCGCGGCCAAGGTAGACACTTGCTACGCCTCCGAAGGTCACTACGTCCAGATGTCCGTCGAGGTTGATGTCGCCGACTTGCACGACGTTGAGCGAGAATTCGGGGGACTGAACGGTTCGCGAAGGACCGAAGCTGAGGCCCCCTAGGTTCTCGAACACCTCGAACAGAAATCCCGCAAGGGCCACGACGTCCAGGTCGCCGTCCGCGTCAAGGTCTGCCAAGACAAGGTCTTGGACTCTCTGCTCGGTGGTGATCTGCATAGGCGCCCCGAAGACTCCCTGGCCGTTGTTGACCATGATCGTAAAGCCAGAGAGAACGCCCTGGGAGGATGCTTCGTCAATAGCGAACACCGCGTCGAGGTCACCGTCTTGATCTAGGTCTGCAAGCTCCAATCCGCCACTCGTCGCGGGCTGGTTGTAGATGGGACCGGACTGTTGAAACGATCCAAGACCGTCGTTCAAGAAGATGCTTAGACCCTCCTGTGGAGCGATCCATCCGTTCGTGACCGCCAGGTCGAGGTCACCGTCTTGGTCGAGGTCGCCGACGGCGATCTCGCCCGGATTGTTGCCCGTAGGGATGTCATCGCCGGTGACCATCAGGCCGCCGCCTTGATTGAGGAGAAGCGTGAAGCTGGCCCCCGAGAAGTTGGTGGTGGCCACGTCGACGTGACCATTGCCGTCGAGATCGCCCAGCGCCACACTCAGCGGCCCGTCACCCGTCGGGATCGCGGCCCCCACCTGGAACGAACCGTCGGGCATCCCGCTGCCGATCGAAATGGTGTCGTCGAAGGAACTCGCCACGACAAAGTCATCGATGCCGTCGCCGTTGACGTCGCCGTGGGTCAGGCCCCTTAGACCGCGTGCCACTTCGATGGTGTCGAAGGTGTGGTAGCCGTCATCACCCTCGTTGGTAAGGACTATCAGGCCGCCTGATGTCGTGGTGGCGGCAACGAGTTCGAGCTCCGGCTTCCCGTCGAGGTCGACGGCCACAACAGACCGAGCCGTAGTCCCGAGGGGACTCGTTGTGGGTGCCATGAACGTCCCGTCCCCTAGCCCCATGAAGAGACTCAGCCCCACCGGGAGATTGGGGCGAGAAGCCACCAAGTCCAGATTCCCGTCGCCGTCTAGGTCAGCGGCTTCGAGGTGCCCAATCCCCGTTCCCGCCGCGATCTCGGATGTGGAGCTGAAAGTCCCGTCTCCGGCGCCGAACTTGATTTGGAATTCGAAGCCGTTGGGATTAGCTACGGCGAGATCGACATGACCGTCCCCGTCAAAGTCTCCGGCATCGAGCTGACTCGGTCGGTTGCTCCCTGAAGTGAGCTGTCCAGCCCCAGAGAATCCCGCTCCAGAATTCATCCAGATCCTGAGTGTGCCGTTGTCGTTGCCGACGACCAAGTCTTCGCTCCCGTCTGCATCGAGGTCCACAAGCTTGACCGCGCGCGGCGTGTTCGCACTGGCGAGGGTTGTCCACAGGGAGAGCGCGCCGCCGCCGCTATTGCGTAGGATCGAAACGGTGTTGACCGTCCAAGCTGCGTCGGCGACGACGACGTCGAGGTCGCCGTCCCCGTCGATGTCGCTGAGATCGAGCCCCGCGAGCTCGGCACCTACTTGGGTTGGCACCTGCGGCACGAACACGCCGCCGCCGGAATTCAACACGACGGAGACCGTTCCCGACGTGTAGTTCGAGGTCACGACGTCCACATCTCCGTCGCCATCCATGTCCCCCACCGCGAGCCCGGTCGACACGCTCCCAAGGTCGATGACATTGGCGTCGAGGAATCGGCCGTCCCCGGTTCCGAGGAGTACGCTCAGCAAGTTGGATGAGTCACTGTTGCGGACTACGTCCATAAGGCCGTCTCCGTTGAAATCAGCCGCCTCGATGAGGTCTGCGGAGCAGCACGCCCTGAAGACAGCAGCCGGAAAGAACCCGCTCCCCAGCTCGCAGCGACCAGAGGTCACCATCTCCAAGCCGTCGCTGAAGTTTGAGGTCGGCCCTTGCGGGCTGGTATCCCGATGCCAGTACTGGAAGGACACGGAGTCGCCTGGGGCCAGAGCGTAGGGGCCAAGAGGGTCTGGGATCGCACCGAGATCGATGGGCAGGGAAACGATCCCGGACGAGCCCGCCGTTTGAACCGAGTTGATGTAGCGGCCGATGGGCTGACTCAAGCAAAGGTTGCCGGCCGACCCGGCTGGGTTCGCCACAAAGCCGCCCGACATGCTCGCCAAGAAGTAGCCGAACGAGCCCGCGGGGAGCTGCTGGCAATCGAGTGTCAGATGATTGAGATGGACGTTTGTGCTTCCGGTGGCGCCCATCGATGAGGGCAGGCCAGTGGAGTTGGGTTCCGCCGCGCAGAAGTTCGTGCCGATCTGGGCGGCTGCGGGTGAAACGAAAGCGAGCAGGATCAGAGGAAGCGGCGAGCGGAGTGGGAATGTGGCCATAGGAGTGCGAGGCAAGGAGCGGGGCGCGGTCGTGCGAGGAAAACAAGGCTATCAGATCGGCTCGAGAGCGGCGCTATCGCCGGCATGCCGCCGCTACGACCCCCTGACGACCACTGCCGACCAGCTTCGCGTCGAGCGCTCGGGACGCTGCCTCGTTGACGCGTGGGCTGTGGACGGCGGCGTGGCTCGATCTCGTTTCGTGGCAGTGGGATTCCGGTGGCGGCCCCCCCGAACGAACGGCAACCGGACCGACCACCCTCGTCCGTCAAGCGTTAGAACAGAGAGCTATGACCCACCACGACCCCACCGAAGCCTTTCTCGACGGCGAGGTTTTCGCCGTGGCCGGCGCCTCCACCAACCGAGACAAGTACGGGAACAAGGTGCTCCGCTGCTATGTCCAGAACGGCCGCCGCGTCTTCCCGATTCACCCCAAGGAAGAAGAGATCGAAGCCATCACGGCGTACGCGAGTGTGAGTGTGCTCCCCGAGCCTGTTCACGGGCTCTCGATCATTACGCCGCCAGCTGTGACTGTTGGCATCGTCCGAGATGCGCTGGCTGCCGGCATTCGACACATTTGGATGCAGCCTGGCGCCGAGCACCCGGACGCGGTTGCGGAGGCGGAGAGGGCCGGCGCGAACGTGATCCATGGCGGCCCGTGTCTATTGGTGGTGCTAGGCTATCGCGAATAGCGTTCGGGCGGTACGGACACCGGCACGCCGCTGCCACGAAGCATGAAAGCGCGTCCTTGTCACCCCGGGGTCTTCGCGGCGGCGGCGCGGGGGTGTCCGTATCGGAGTGCCCTTCAGTCCGTGACTTTGAGGCGCAACGCCTCGCTGAAATTGAACGATCCGCCGTCGCGATAGTACGTCTGCACGAAGACAGAAGCGCCGGGGCCGAACATCCAGCCGTAACTCGGCTCGTTCGGGTCCAAACTCCAAACTGGCGTCCCCGCCGCCCGAGTCGGCGCCACTGCGAGGCGGCGACTTGTGCCACCGCCAGCAATACAGCGCAGGCCGCGGCCTGCGGGCAGGATCGCCGTCGCCGGCCCGATGAACCCAGCCGAGAAAGTGAACGGGACGAAGCCGCTTCCGTGAATGCGTAGGTCGGAGGAGGCACTCGTCACGTCTCCAGTTGACGAAAGTCTCGGGCCAGCGGCGCCGTCCGCACGCGGCAGCGGCGCACAGATGCTCGTTGTGCCGTCAGCCGCGTCGAAGACTCGGAGTTCGTCGTAGATGATCCATTGGGCGGGGTAGTTGAAGTCGAAGGTCTCGAAAGAGAGTCGAATCCGCACCACTCCCCATCCTGGATCGAGCTCACGCTCAACCAGTGACCAGCGCCCCCGAGTTGGGCTATCGTTCGTGCTCAGACACTCCTGGTGAAGGACTTGTCCGGTGCTGGCGCTGTGGATGGAAAGCACAGATTGATCCCAGCCGCAGTCGAGCTCATGGGCCCAGGTCATCCAAAAGGTCAGCCATGGATCGTCAGCGTCGGAGAGATTGACCGGAGGCGAGACCGCCCCCGTCGAGCCAGCGCTGTAGGTGGTCAGGCTCGGGTCGTAGAGCCTGAGCGCAGCTCCCCCAGACGGGTGCCCCACGATCTGGGAGGGCAGAGCCGCTGTGATCTCTACATCGCCTTGATCGAGAGTCCAGCTCGTCGACGAGTCGTCGAAGGGCTCGTGGTGGAGAGTGATCTGCCCCACAGCCGAACCGGCGAGAGCAGCAACGAGCGACAGAGATAGGGCAGGGGACTTGACGGGATTCATCACGATGAACATGAGGGCGAACTTCTAGGGAAAGGGAAGGACCTGAGCCTAAGGGGGGATCCCGTCTTTGGATGTTCGTCACCTGATGAGTCCAACAAAAAGGTGTGGGCTGTATCGGCTGTCGCTGCGTCGCCAGCAAGGGAGAATGGCGGCGGCTTCGGTTACGGCCCGGGATCGCACGCTCCGAGCTCGCGCGGAAAGATCGCAGCAGATGGGGCGTCAACGAGCCTGGTTCCCCCTCCAGGAGCGAAAAGCGGCGGGATTGGTACACTTCAGGCCGCCGGCCGCGCTGAAATTCGACTCGGCCTGCGCCCCAGCTGGCCTGGTCAACACAGCTGGGTTGGCAGACACAGTTTCCCCCGTCCACGGAGTCAATATGAAGTTCGTTCTGTCGCTCGTATCGGTCGCTCTATCGTTGCCACTGCTCGCGGTAGCCTCCGCGAGTGTCGACTGGGCTGAAGTCCTGTGCGGAGAGACGACGGGCGCCCAGCCGATCGATGTCGAAGTCGACGGGTGGGGAATGAGTGCTCAAGCGGCCTTGCAGGACGCAGAGACGCGGGCGGAGACCCACATCCTCGATGCATTCCGGTGCGATGCCTGGGACTGCGAAGAGCCTTACAGCGTTGGCGTTGGGGTGATCATGATTCCGCGCGGATGCCCCCAGAACTTCCGCTGGGAAGCGACGACATGGGAGCCGACAGTCGTGCAGACACCGTTCGGCTGGCAGGCCACGATCCACATCACCGGCGAATACACGTACGAATGCTCGGACTGTGACAACTGAGGCCTACGTGGTCGCTTCATGGCACACGAGCAGCGCCGCGGCCGCTTAGTGATCGCGATTGGACGCTGTCGTCGACCGTCGCGCCTACGGGTTGCGCGGCCTGTTGACTGAGTGAAACCGCCGCCGAGCAAGCCACGTATGGGGAGTCAGCACGACGAAATTCAACGGCGGACCGACGTTGGCTCGACCGGTCCTTGGCGGGCCCTCTTGATGCTCGCAGGATCTGTTGCCACCCTCGTGGCCGTTTGGTGGTTGGCTCACTCGCTTGGAGAGAAGCCGCAGCGTCCCGCTGACATCGAACCGTCCTTGGTGCGTTCAGCCCACCGCGACCCCGAGCCCAGCGCGCAGCCGCGTACCGATTCGGTGGCGATCCATCGAATCCCAGCTTCGACTCCGCGATCGGACCCTGCCCCCAAAGCCGCCGACGTGGGCGCCGGCCGTGGTGGAGCATTCCAACTGGAAGTGCTCGATGCAGAGTCAGGCGAGCACCTCGAGAGTGTGTTCTTGGTCGCCGTGCATGGACCGCGCCCCTTGGAGATCCTGCCTCCTTCCCCGTCGAACTGCCTGGTCGATCCGGAGCTCCTTGGGACCTCGCCTGTGACGCTCTCGCGTGGGTCCGTTCCATCGGAGTTCTGGGTGGGAGGACCGGGGCGAACCTGGGCCCGTGCCCGACCAGACGCGGGAGCAAGCCGAGTTCGAGTTGAGTTGGACCCCGCAGGCTCCCTGACCCTCACAGACATTCCAAGACTGATCGACAGTCCCCTGCTCCTCCGCGTGACGTCCGCTTCGTCAGGGTCCACGGTTCTCCTGATGCCCTTGGGAGCACCGCGACTCCTGGCCGACCTTGAGTGGACGCTCGACGGACTTGGACCGGGCTCATATGACGTCACGGTGCGTAGCCGAGGGGAAGGGCCGTTCCTCGGAGTTCAGACCATAGAAGTCTCTCCCGGTGCGACAACGGACTTCCCTATCAGCAAGTTCTTCGACGGAGCGGACCCGACCCTGCTGCCGCTGGACTTGGCTATCGGCCTTCCCGTCGATCGGGAACACTTAGAGCTTCTGGGAGACGCGCCACTGTCTTTGGAGCTGCAACCGAGGGACGCTGTCGCGCTCGCGAACGGAGCCCGCGCGCTCCGCGGGATCCGGCCGCCCCAGCCCCTAGGCCCAGGAGCAGGTCAGCGCGAGTTGGTGTTTCGGATCGACCCAGGCCTTCCACGCGGCGAGTTCGACGTTGGCCTACAACCCCTAGGCTGGATCGGAGTCATCCAGGTGATGGGCGATTCGGCGGCTCAAGCGCGAGTCGATCTCCCCCCCTTGGCCCAGGCACGCATCTCCGTCCTCGATGATCAATCTCAGCCAGCAGAGGTCGAGCGCATGCAGCTCGTTCGAACCGACTCCGGCACCCCGGTTGCCGGTCATGCGTTTCAAGACTCAGACGGGACATGGCGCGCGCTCGGCCCTCCTGGGGTTTGGACGCTGACTGCCAGTGGTTCCGCATTCGGTCAAGCATCCATTGAGGTCCACGCAGTCGAGGGGGATCAGCAGTTCGAGATCCGCGTGGCGGAGGCCTTCGAGTGTTCAGTGACACTGGTCAGGGAAGGAGTCGCCGTGGCGCAGCCCTTGGATTGGTGGGCGCTCTTGGAGTTGACCGACTCCCAGGGTAAGAGCATCCCGAGGTCCCTCACGTTTGAAGACCTCCGACTCGACACCATGTCCGCGGGGCGCGTCAGGATCACGAGTCAACGGAGCGGCGCGGCCACCGTTCGGCTGCCCCCACTCCAACAAGGTGATGCCCGAGCGAGCGAACATGCGATCGTGCTGTCCCCGGTGGGAGCCGAATCGGCGATGGAGTTCATCGTCGACTAGGTATCGTCACGTGACGATCGGTAGCGAACCGAAGCTACGTGCGCCGTTGCAACAGCGAGAAGAGACCGCTGCTCTCTGCGCACTTGGCAAAGAAGGAGCTCGCAGTCGCCGAACAAAAGGAATGGCTGAAGCGGCTCCGGCTCGGTCTCGCCAACGCTGGCGCGCCGTCAGCGGAAAAGCACCCGGAGGGGAACGGTGAAGTTGGACGTTGGCGTGCCGTCTGGGCCCGTGTCGCGGTGCCAGAGCTGGAAGTGCCACGTCTCGCCGGCGGCTGCCATGACGGACTGGTTGGGCTGAGGTAGCGCCATGAGGTCGAGATCCAATTGAACTGCGCCTGTGGAGCCCGTGTTCTGAATCTGACCTGGCCCGACAAAGCGGCCGATCTGTCCACCCAAGCAGAGCGTGCCAACGCTACCCGGCACGTTGAAGTCGAAGCCAAGTTCGCGGCTGGTCAAGAAGATCGCCGTGGCAGATAGGGGGAGCTGGGACGCCTCCAGGCGAAGCTCGTCCCATACGAGTTCCGCAGCCCCATGGGCGCCCATCACCCCCACCATTCCTGTGGAGTTGGGGAAGAAGAACCCACAGTAGACCTCTCCTTGGACGCCCACCGACTCGTTCCTGATGGTGGATATGGCGCCCTTCGGGAGACTCCCGAAGAGGATCTCGAGGTCGCCATCGTTGTCGCGGTCAATGAGACTGAAGGACCTCACGATTCGATTCAGCGGACCCTCTAGGTCCAGGGCGACCATGTCGCGGAAGGTACCGTCGCCGGCCCCTTCCGCAAAACCGAGCGCGTCTGAGTCCCTGAATATCCCCACGAGGTCGTCGACGGAGTCCCCATTGATGTCAGCCGCCACGACCTTGTTCATCGTCGTCGACGCGACCAAGGCGCTGATCGGGTTGCCGAAGGCCGGCATACCCATCGGTGCACCAGTGATCGCCGGAATCACTAAGGTCTCAAACGTGACCGGCGGGAAACTCGAGAAGTCCTCGATCACTGCCAGGTCCCGGCGTCCATCGCCCGTGAACTCGCCGTAGGCGAATTCAGAGGCATCCCAGGGGAGAACCACCAAGGTGGCAGGCTGGCTGAACTGCCCTCCCCCAAGGCCCCGCAGCCACTTCAGCTCGCCGCTCGACAACGTCACTAGATCCGTCACTCCGTCATCGTCGACGAAGAGCGCCTCGAATCGGACGGCGCCACCAAAGAGTGGCGCGATGGACATCGGTGCGCCGAACAGGCCGCCCGCGCCCTGAAGACTCACGAAGAGCCTCCGCTCGTCTTCACTGGTCCCCACCAGGTCCAGTGCACCGTCGTCGTCTACATCCAATAGCTCGACGTAGGAAGCCGTCCCAGGCCACGACACAAGCGTCACGGGGTCTGAGAATTGCCCATTGCCGTCGTTGAAGATGGCTTCGATCCAGCCCGCGCCCGGCGCCACAAAAGCGATGTCGAGATCTCCGTCACTGTCTATGTCGCCCAGGGTGGCTCCCTCCTTGCTCTCCTCCGCCGGAGGTGCCGTGTCCGCTAGCTTGACGCTGCGAGCGAATTGACCGTCACCAAGGTTCTCGAGCGAAGAGATATAGCTGTCGCCGACGGCGCGGTGCCCCACCAGGTCCTCGTCGCCATCCCCATCGAGATCGCCAACGAGCACCGGCCCCTCCCCGATGTTCTCGCTGACGTCTTGCGGCGGCGAAAAAAGCGCTCCGCCGCCTCCGGAGGGCGAGCCCTGGTTCAGGTGCACGCGCACGGAAAACGGCGACGAAGTAATCAACGACGCAGACGTCGGCTGACTCCCCACGATGGCGTCGGGCATTTGGTCGGCATTGACGTCGTCGAGAACTACGACCTTTGACCCGCGCGAGATTTCGCCAAGGAGTTGGGGAGGAGCGTAGCGCGCGATTCCGAGCCCGAGGTGATAGAAGGGCCCATTGTCGCCCTGCGCAGAAAACCGTTGGCTTACGACATCCAGGATCCCGTCCCCGTTGATGTCGTGGGTCTGGAGGTCATACCCAAGATCAAGCCCTCCCAAGATTGTCCCAAGGGTAAAGGCCCCAGCAGAGCCAGCGTTGAGCACGGGGCGCATGGCCAAGTCGACCGTCGGGGATGGACTCACCAGCGTGGCCAAGACGTCCGGATCACCGTCCTCATCCAGGTCGGCAATGGCAAACTGCAACACGTCAGTGCCAAGGGAGACGATCGTTTGAGCGTTGGCGCGCTGGAGCGGCAGGCTGCCCTCATTTTCGATCCACGCCAAACTGATGGGAGCGGCACTAGAGGAGGGCTTGAACTCCGAGGCGACAAAGTCGAGGTCGCCATCCTGATCAAGGTCAAAGAGCTGAGACCAGCTGGACCTTGCGGGTCCATCGAGCACGCTCTGGGGCGGTGAGAGGTCACCGTTCGCGTCCCGCTTGACCCAGAGCGGAAAGTCGGCGAACTGATTGTCTCGATAGCCGACGACGTCAGGAACTCCGTCTTGGTCCAGGTCCACGATCTTCAGCTTGCGATGAGCGAAGAACGGTCCGCTGATGCGGTCGAGGACGAAGTG
>CALHGQ010000399.1 GCA_938030175.1 uncultured bacterium
GCTGTTCGAGGCGGGCTACCTCAAGTCGCCTGCGGATCTCTTCGAGCTGCGGACGATCCCCGACGAAGACCTGATCGCCCTCGACCGCTGGGGCGCGAAGACGGTGTCCAACCTCAAGAAGGAGCTGGAGGAGAAGCGCAAGATCACGCTGAGCCGTTTTCTTGCGTCGCTCTCGATCAACGAGGTCGGGACCTCCACGGCCCGGACCCTCGCCCAGAACTTTCCGACCCTCGAAGAGCTGCGGGCGGCGACGGTGGAGCAGCTCCTCGCGGTCGACAAGATCGGCGAAGAGGTCGGCGGCCGGATTCGGGCGTGGTTCGAAGACGACAGGAACGTGGCGATTCTGGAGAGCCTTCAGGGGTCGGGGGTGGAGATCGTCGAGGAAGAGTCCGCGGTGATTCTGGGCAGTGCCTTCGCGGATTCGATCGTGGTCTTTACAGGGACCCTGGAGAACATGAGCCGTTTCGAGGCCAAGAAGGCGGTGGAGGCCCAGGGGGGGAAGGTGGGCTCCTCCGTCTCGAAGAAGACCACTCACCTCGTGGTGGGCGGGAAACCCGGATCGAAGGCTAAGAAAGCCGAGGATCTCGGCGTGACTGTCCTATTGGAGGAGGACTTCCTCAAGCGACTGTCGGGCGATGGGTGATGGGGGGTATGATCCGGGCAACCCATGACCGCTGAAGACAAAGACAAGGCTTCCCCCGGGGGAGCGCCGGACGACGACGTTGGGCGGCTCGTTGAGCTTGCTCACGAGGGCGACACCGACGCGCTGAACGATCTGTTCGCGCGCTATCACCAGACGATGGTCGAAGTGGCCCGGCGCAAGCTGGGGCCGCGGCTGCGGTTGAAAGAGGATCCAGACGATCTGGCCCAGACGACGTTCCGTGAGGCGACCCGTGATTTCGACCGCTACCAGTACCAGGGCCAAGGGTCGCTGCTGCGGTGGCTGGTACAGATCCTCCAGAACAAGATCCGCGACAAGGCCGAGTTCTACTCGGCGGGCAAGCGTGACCTGTCCCGCGAGCGGGCCATGGACGCGGGGACGGACAACGGAGATAGCGACCCGACCCCAAGGGACTTCGTGAGCAGCGACCTCTCGGTGACCCGTGTCGTCCAGCGGGACGAGAACTTCGAGCTACTCCGGGAATCCTTGGGCGAGCTGTCCGAGGAGCACCGGAAGGCGATTTCGCTGGTCTTCTTCGAGGGCTTGCAGCTCCGGGAAGCCGGTGAGCGCATGGGGGGCAAGACCGAGGATGCGGTGCGGATGATGCTGCGCCGGGCCGAAGCCAAGCTCGGCGAGAAGCTCCGCGGCCAGATCGAAGGCCTCGACGGTTCCTAGGGACCTATTGCGAGTCCACCTATCCGCAGCGAGGCCAACTCTTATCCGCAGTGGGCCCCGCTTTTTTGTTGGATTCGCCCCGATGGGGGCCTTCCAAAGCCTGCCGACGGAAGCTATCCTCCTCGGCTCGCGCAGAATGGACCAGTAACTCAGTTGGTAGAGTGCCATGTTCACAGCGTGGAGGTCGCTGGTTCGAGTCCAGCCTGGTCCACCATTCTGCCCGTCGGATTGCCTACAGCTTGCCACGGACGTTCGTCCCGGGCCATCGGGCTCCAGCAGTGCAGCTCTAGTTGGGAGGCCGGATCGTGAGCGTCAACCAGCAGGAATGGCTTGAGTCTTTGGCTCGCCTCCGCAACGAGCGCCGCGCGTGCGCCCAGGTCGTCGTGATCGGGATCAAGGGCTCGGCTCCACGGGAAGTGGGGGCGCGGATGATCGTCGCGGACGGGCGGCTCGCTTGGGGCACGATCGGCGGAGGCCGGCTCGAACACATGGCGATCGAACGCGCCGCCGAGCTGGCGGAGAAAGCCCAGGCTGGTCAAGTCGGCGGGCACCTTGCGGGTGACGCGCAGGCGTTCACGGAAACGGTGCCGCTGTCAGAGAAGGCTGGACAGTGCTGCGGCGGCGAAGTCACCCTCTTCTACGAGGCGTTCCCCTGGAAGCGGCGAAAGCTAGTCATCTTCGGGGCGGGTCACGTGGCCCAGGCGATCGGTGGTCTTCAGCCCTACCTCGATCTCGATGTGTTGCTCATCGACCCGCGCAGCGAAGAGGAGATTGAGCCGCCACTGAAGTCGGACCGAGCGTTCGAGACGCTGTTCATCGACGCGCCCGAGGAGGAGATCGCGACCCTACCCGAGGGCTCGCTCGTCCTCGTGATGTCCCATAGCCACGCCCTTGACCAAGAGGTCGTTGCGCGGGCGATTCGCCGGAACGTCTTCCCCTACATCGGGCTGATCGGATCCGATCGCAAGTGGACTCGGTTCCGTCACCGGTTGGCGCAGCGTGGATTCACCGAAGAGGAACTGGCGCGGGTGACCTGCCCGATCGGCGTTACCAAGAGCTCGAAGGAGCCGCACAAGATCGCTCTTTCGGTGGCGGCAGAGATCGTGGACCTGAAGTTGGATCACGCGGCGGGCGGGGCCCAGGCGCAGCGGTGAGCGCTCCGTTGACCACGGACGGGGCCCGGGCCGGCGGTTTCCGCCGGGGGCTCATGGGCCTCGTGCTCCTCGGGGGCATCAGCCAGGTTCTCATTCAGACCCAGGCCTTTACGGGCAACCCCATGGTGCTCATGCCCCAGGTGGACGCGATGGTCATCTGGCAGCACGCCGGTGCGATCGCGGAGGGCGAGGCCCCGGGGGATCGCCCGTTCGATACCGCGCCGCTCATTCTCTGGCTCACCGGGGCGCTGCGCGCGCTTGGGGGCGGACTTGCCGCGTGGGGGGTGCTGCAGTCCATCATGCACGTGGCGACCGCGGTCCTCCTGGCCATGGCGACGCGGTCCTTCGCGAATCACTTCCAGGGTCGCGGCGCGCAGGCGAGCGAAGAGGCTGCGGACCCAGCGTCGATGGCGCTCGGCGGACCCGGTTCGATCGGACTCGTGGCCGGTGCGCTGTTCCTCCTTCTGGATGAGCCCGCAGCTTCAACCTCTCGCGTCCTTTCGGGTTCGTTGCAGCTCGTGCTCGGGGCCGCACTCATGCTGGTGCTTGTTCCGAGGCCGGAAGGCCTCGACGTGAAGCGCGCGGCCATCGCGGGCGTGCTGCTGGGGCTCCTGTGCCTCGCCTATCCACCGATGATGGTGGGGATCCCGCTGCTGGGCCTTTGGATCTTCTTCCAAAGCGGTCGCGGTGTGCGTGAGGCCGGGCTCTTTGTGGGAGCCGCTGTCCTTAGCATCGCGCCCGCGACCCTTCACAACCATCGCGCGACCGGCGAGCTCATTCCGATCAGCGCCCAGGCGGGTCTCACCTTCTATCACGGCAACAACGCGTCGGCGGACGGCACGATCGCTCCGGTGGGGGTCGTGAACGACAAGGAAGCCCAGGCGATGGACTCCTTGGTCCAAGCACGCGCGGCCCTTGGGGAGTCGGCCGGATGGAAGGACGCAAGCAGCTACTGGATGGGCAAGGGACTCGACTGGTGGCGCGAGAATCCCGCAGCTGGGGTCAAGCTGGCGTTCACCAAGCTCTGGTACGGCATCAGCGGACAGCGGTACGGCGACGTGTATCAACCGTGGCGGGAGCGCGACGCGGGAGTAGCCTCGCGGCTTTGGCTTGCGCCCTTGCCGATTGCATGGATCGTTCCTGCCGCGCTCGTGATGCTGTTCTTGCTGCTGCGAGCCTCTGCCACCCGATTCGCGTCGGTGCCCCTCTTGGTCTTCGTGGTGGTTCCATTGGCAGTGGTGGTGGCGTTCTTCTACACGCCGCGCTATCGAATGGCCGGCGTCGTTGCGTTCGTCCCGCTCGGCGCGATGGCCCTAGGGACCATCCTCGCGAAGTCCCACACGGCCCAAGACCGGCGCCGGACGGTATTGCTGGGTCTCGCGTTGGCGGTCGGCGCTATGAGCGGCCTCGTCAACCGGGGGCTAGGGTTCGACACGGACACCAAGGGCATGCACAGCGTTCGCTTCCTCGAGGCGATGGCCGCCGCCAACGGCGCACTCGACCGGCACGGGGACGGCGCGCGCTACCTCCACCAGCTTGTCCAGCTGGATCCAGAGAACGGAGAGAACCGCGGGCGGCTGCTGGAGATTTGCTGGTACCTCGCCGCGACCACAAAGACCGAGGAGCTAGACCCGGCAGCGGCCCTCGAGATCGCGGAAGCGCTCGTGGCCCAGTTCGGCCCAGCACCAGGGCTGCTCGATCTGCGCGGAACCGCCAAGGCCGCCCTCGGGGACTTCGAGGGGGCGGCCCAGGATGCTGGCCAGGCGCTCCAGGGGCATCCACCGGGTGATCCAACCCGTGTCGAAATCGAACAGCGGCAAGCGTTGTTCGCTGCAAGGCGACCTTTCAAGCAAACTTACTCCAACGACTAGCTCCCGCTCCGTACGTCCCCCCGACCTTGAGCCCCTATGCCGAACCTGCCAACGACGAAGACCGTAGCCCTCATGTGTGCCGTAGGGGTCGGCGCCATGTCCTGCGGTGGGCCCAAGCCGCCGCCCAGGCCCAACGTCGTCCTGATCTCCATCGATACGCTGCGGCCCGACCACCTCGGCTGCTACGGGTATCGCCGGAACACGTCGCCCGAGATCGACGAGATCGCGAGTTCGGGGGCGCTCTTTGAGCAGCACATCACGAGTGCGCCGTGGACGCTCCCCGCTCACACAGCGATGTTCACGTCGGTGCCCGACTCTGTGCACGGCGTCACCTCGCCCATCGGTAAGCGGCTGGCAGAAGAGTTCGAGACGCTCCCCGAGTCGTTCCAGAAGGCAGGCTACTCGACGGCTGGCTTTTTCGCCGGACCGTACCTGCACCCCGCGTTTGGTTTGGGACAGGGCTTCGACCAGTACATCGACTGCGTGAACACGGTGCCTGACGAGGCGCTCGACGCAGACAACCAGTGGTCGATGGCCGACCCCGTGCTGCGCGCGTCGCACCACGGCATCACGAACGAGAAGGTCTACGACCAGTGGAAGACCTACTTCGAGAAGGCGGGAGCGAACGCGGCGGGGCAGGACGACGAGCCGTTCTTTGCGTTCGTTCACCTGTGGGACGTGCACTTCGACTTCGAGCCGCCCCCGCCCTTCGACACCATGTTCGACCCGGACTACACCGGGCCGTACACCGGCCGTGATTTCTTTACGGACCCCCGCATCAACGCGGGGATTCCAGAGCGTGATAAGCAGCACATCATCTCGCTCTACGACGGCGAGATTCGCTGGACCGATGGGTTCATCGGGAAGATCCGTCGCGACCTAGAGTCCAAGGGACTGTGGGAGAACACGGTGGTCGTGATTACGTCGGACCATGGCACCGAGCTCTTCGATCACGGCGCGAAGGGGCACCGCACGACGCTCTTTGACGAGCTGATCCACATCCCGCTCATCGTGCACTTCCCAAGATCGGTGGTGGGTGGCAAGAGCTATCCCCAGCAGACCCAGATGATCGACCTCGGTCCGACGCTGCGCGATCTCGTGGGCCTGCCGCCCGTGGCGATCACGATGGGGGAGAGCCTCGCGCCGCTACTCAGGGGCGAGGTCCGTACGCGTGCCTCATCGCCTGCGATTTCTGAGCTCTACGACGTGGGGCGCGAGCTGCGTTCGCTGCGTACGGAGTCGGCGAAGCTCATCCATGACTCAACGGCCGCCCAGGGGAAGACCTGGTTCGACCTCACCACGGACCCGGACGAAAAGAACCCCCGCAACCTCCGGGCGATCGATCGCTCACGTGAACTGGACAAGCAGTACGTCGAAGCCCAGACGTGGATCCTTCAGGGGTTGCAGCGTCGGCCCGCCGGGCCCGCATCAGCAGACGTCCCCAGCGAGATTCATCGGTCCCTCCAGTCCATGGGTTACACGGGCGGCGAAGATGAAGATCAGTGACCGGATCGCGTCAAGGTTTCCACAAGAGTCGCGGCTGAGTCCGCCGCGACGGCTGGGCGCCCACTAAGGTCCGCGGACATTCGTTAAAATCGAGCTATGAAGCCAGCTCGCCGTTCGCCGCAGTTCTCGACCTTCCTCTTCGCTGCGGCCCTTGGACTCATGGTCGAGGCCCCGCTGCTGACCGGCTGCCAGCGCACCGCCAAGATCGAGTTGCCGGTAGCGGCGGTCTTCGACGGTGCACGCACCTACGCCTGGAGCGGTTCCACTCCGGCTTTGGAGCGCGTGGGCGGTCCCGCGGAGCAAGACCGGGTCGAAGCGCAGCTCCGGAAGGAGCTCGACGGTGAACTCCTCGCCAAGGGGTTTGAAAAGGCCAGCGTGGAGGACGCGCGTTTCCACGCCTCGATTTATCTTGGCGTTGAGAAGGACCTGCGTACCAAGGATCCACTCTTCTCGGTCTACTCGGCGGAACGGATCGAGCGCGGGCACGCGCTGCTGACGCTCACACCGTCGGCGCCTGCCCAAGAGATCACCTGGGACCGCAGCGTGGCTCCGGATCCTGAAGGTCCTGCCTGGATCGGGTCGACTGAGATCGTGCTGCGCGTGACGGCGCGGGGCATGGGGCAGACGGAGCTTCGCTGGACCGGGACGGAGGAGCCTCGGGACTGGCGTGTCTCAACGATCGCAGCTTCGCTGGGCAAGGGCCTCCCTGACTAGGCCTTGCTGTTGGATCTCTGCGTCGACTATTGGGCGACTCTCTCGACTGGATCCGCTGACTTGTTTCGCTGGCTCGTTCGACTGGCTGGGTTCGCTGGCCGGCTCTCCAGGCCGGCCTCCCCGTTGGTCCGCGGCTACGGCTTTTCGAGGCTCTCGGATGCGACCGCAAGTGAGCTCCAAACGCTGTGGCTCTGGGGCTGCGGACTGATTCGAAAGCGAAGCACGGTCTCGTTGCTCCTCTCCGAGGCCCCGTGGACGTGTAGGTCAACGGGCTCGTAGGAATCGAATACATCGATCAGGTGAATCTCCGCCTCGAATCTCCCATCGCCCGCGGAGAGAACCTTCACGTCCGCCGCGTCGCCGCCCAAGTCGCGGCCGCTCGCGCTCGAGACGCGTGCGAGGAGCCCGTCGAAGTAGGCCTCCAGCATGGAGTCCAGTGTCTCTGCATCGGGGACGGGAGCATCGATCCACATGGTGAAGACGTACGACCAATGGGTCTCCGTTTCTGAGTCGAAGAACCCAGGGGCGAAGAGGACGGACTCTGATCCGGTGGGGAGGCTCGGCGCGAACTCAGGCGGGAGCAGCAGCGTTTCGCTTCGCCATCCCTCTAAGGAGATCGGTTCCGGTTCCGGAAGCGTCGAGGTAGCGCAGGACGCGGTCCACAGTGTCGCCCATAGAGCCGGCCACAGTGTCGCCCACAGGGCCGCCCACCGAGCCGCCCGGAGTGCGGAGCAAGGCGGAGTCGATCGGTTGTTCATGGAGAGCACGATAACCGACTGCGCCGTGCGCTATCGCTCGGCGTCCTTGGCTTCATCGGGCATGGCGGCCCCGGGAGCCACGTTCGGAGACGCGGCACGATCCTTGCGGCCCGCCGCGTCGTGTCAGGATCCCCCAGGTTCCTCCACTCCCATCCCTCGCAACTAATGCACATCAAAAAGTCCCACGCCGCACTGATCGCGGCCTCGCTTGCTCTCACCTCTTCTCCCGCCCTCGCCGAGGATGCTCGCATCACGTGCACCGGGACCGTGAGTTTCGTCCTGAATGGCGGAGTCCCTTCATCAGCCTTCGCGAACGCGTCGGTCGGTGAATCCGTCACGCTGACCTTCGACGCGGAGATCGCGCGGCAGCTGCCCTTCGGCGACTACCTGCACCTCATCAACTCGCCGTCGTCCTCCATCGCCATTGGCGGCGCCAGCGACGGCTTCACCTATTCGCTCCTGAACACGTTCAGGATCCGCGACAACTTCGGGCCCTTCGGAGACGTTGTCGCCCTCGAAGGCCGCTTGGCGAGCGACGCGTCCGTCATCTTCCAGCTGTCCTTGAGCGACCCGTCCGGGCTCGCGCTCGATTCAGAGGACGTCACGGACTTCTACGGAACGAGCTTCAACCTGGACGACTACCAGCCCAGCTTCTACCTCCTCGGTGCCACGGGGTCGGTGCAGATCGACCTAACGTCCGTCGAGATCGACGCTGCGCCAGGCGGCCCCGTTGGGACTCCCTATTGCACGGCGGCACCGAACTCAACCGGGTCGATTGGCACGACGTCCGCCTTCGGCCTCCAAGCGCCAGGGGAAAACGACCTGACGCTGACGGCCTCAGGTCTTCCGACCCAGTCCTTCGGCTTCTTCATCGTTAGTTCGGAGCAGGGCTTCGTGGCCGGGGCGGGTGGAAGTGAAGGCAATCTGTGCCTTGGCGGAGCGATCGGTCGCTTCGTCGGCGAGGACCAGGTGATGCAAACGGACTTCGGCGGGGAGATCGCGCTGCCGGTGGACCTGACGAATGTTCCGAGCCCCACCGGGTCCGTGTCAGTGCAAGCTGGTCAGACCCTGAACTTTCAGCTTTGGGTACGCGATACGAACGCGGCCGGTGCGACATCGAATTTCACCCGCGGACTCTCCGTGACCTTCCAGTGATCTAGGACAAGTCTCAGATGAGCGGCCAGTCAGGTCGCCTTCATCGCAGTGCGGCACCGAATTCGTTCGTGCCGAGTCGCAACGCCCGTAGCAGACCCTTGGTCCGCTGCGGGCGTTGTCGTTCGGGAGGAGGCGCGTTGGTACCGCGCTGCTTCATGAAGTTTTCACGCGCGACAATCGTCCACGACGAATCTCCGCGTCTCGCGCAAACGCCAGAACCTCTTCACGTCGGCTTGGTTTCGTTCCTCTGTCGTGCGCCGCGGCACTCCGCCCGGCGCCATGTTCTGTGAACCCAGGAGGAACCCATGGCATCGTCACCGACGCCACTCAGGCTGCTGCCCAAGCTTCAACCAGGCCCGTCGGCCGCCAACCCCATTCTCCCGTTCCCGCTGAAGAAAGGGAGTGGAGGACCGCCTACGCAAGCGGAGCGCAACGTCGATCTATTGAGTCGTGCGACGAACGGCGTCACGCTTGCCGAGCTAGCCAGACTGAATCAGATGGGACGGCCCGCGTGGTTGCGTGAGCAACTGGCCCCTACGGCCCAGGACAACGTCGTGCTACGGCGCACCTTGGCGGAGCTCGGGTCCCTGCGTCTGACCATCCCTGAGGTCTACGCGGAGTACGAGTCCAACGCCGGGGAAGCGGTCAGGGACATCAAGCAGGCAGCGATCGTTCGCGCCGTGCACTCCGACTGGCAGCTACGGGAGCGCATGGTCGACTTCTGGCACGATCACT
This sequence comes from uncultured bacterium, assembly GCA_938030175.1. GTDB lineage: Bacteria > Planctomycetota > UBA1135 > UBA1135 > Saltatorellus. The sequence continues at coordinate 9,230 of CALHGQ010000399.1, forward strand.
TCAGCGTTGCGATTCAGACGTCCGGCCGAACGCGCCTCGGGCACCACGCCTACGACCGAGAAGTGATCCGCGCCAATGTCTTTGGGAACTTCGAGACCATGCTCCAGGCGAGCGCCAAGTCGGTGTCGATGCTGGAGTACTTGAACGGCAAGGAGAACCTCGCGGGCAGCCCCAACGAGAACTACGCGCGGGAGGTGATGGAGCTGCACACGCTCGGCGTAGACGGCCCCTACACCGAGAATGACATCGTCGAATTGGCGCGGTGCCTGACGGGCTGGTCGTTCTATCCGCTCGATGACACGAGTCAGCCAGGTGAGTTCCGATTCCGCGACGACCGGCACGATGACGGCCCCAAAACCGTCGTGGGGGTGCAGATCCCGGCAGGCGGTGGCGTCAGCGACGGCGAAACCGTGCTCACATTCTTGGCGGAGCATCCAACGACCGTGGACTTTGTGTCGCGCAAGCTCGTGAATCGTTTCGTCTCTGAATTCGCGCCGGAGGCCGCCGTGGATCTTGTGAAGGCCGCATGGGTGCGGGGCGGGGGAGACCTGGGGATCGTTACGGCCGTGCTCTTCTCTGATGAAGTCGCGGACGCAGCGACGCCGTGGAATGACCGCAAGGTCAAGCGACCGTTCCAGTTCGCGGTGAGCCTCCTTCGCGCGCTCGACCTGCGCTCGGACAATAGCTATCGCAACGTGATGTTCCGCCTCACGGGGATGGGGCAGGACATTTTCGGCTGGCCCGCGCCGAACGGCTACCCGGACAGTTCGGCGGTCTGGAGCGGCGATCTCTACGGCCGCTGGGACTACGCGGCGGATGTCGTGCGCGGCGGCTTCGCAGGGATCGTCTTCCCTGACTCGAAGCTGGATGAGATCGGCGGAGGTGTGCCGACCACTGCCCTGGCGGAGCGGTTGGCCCAAGTGCTCACCGCGGGCCGCGCCGAGCCAGCGAACGTTGCATCTCTCCAAGCGTGGATCGACGGACAGTCGAACTTCGACGCGCGCGACTTCCGCGACGCCATCACGGTGATGGCGTCCAGTCCCGACTTCTTCAACGCTTAGCTCAGGAGGACATCAGCTATGAAGCAAGACCCGAAACTGAATCGACGAACGTTCCTCGGTTCGGCGGCAGCTGCCGTCGGAGCCGCAGGGCTCGCGAGTGCGAGCGTTCGAGGCCCCCTGGGGACCCGCGGCCGCATGATGGGGCGCGACACCCTCGTAACGATCTATCTCCGCGGCGCGATGGACGGCATGTCGGCCGTTGTGCCGTACGCGGACCCGAACTACGCCCCGGAGCGCGGCGACCTCGCCGTGCGTCCCCCCGGAGCCGCCCCCGATCGCGCCCTCGACCTAGATGGGTTCTTCGGACTGAATCCGAGCGGCTCGGCTTTGATGCGTCCCTACGGCGATGGCCAGCTCCTGTTCGTGCACGCCAGCGGGCTCAGCGTCCCGAACCGTTCGCACTTTGATGCGCAGAAGCGCATGGAAACCGGGACGCCGGCGTCGGTGCCTGCTGCGTACCCGACCGGCTGGCTCGGAAGGTACCTCCAAAGCGCCACGCCAACGGGCACGACGGGGGTGCGCGGGTTGAGCATTGACAACCTGCTGCCCCTGACCCTGGCCGGCGGTCCGGAGACGCTTCCGATCAAGGACATCGGCGACTTCAACTTTCCCGGTCGGGCCGTGACACGTGCGGACCGGCGCGACCTGCTGGACGCGCAGTACCAGGGGGCGACTCCGCTGCTGGCCCAGTCGGCGAGCTCTGCGCTCCGCGCGATCGATCTGCTCGACGCGGTGGACTATTCGAACTACGTGCCTGCGCCGGGCGCCAACTACCCGGACACGAAGTTCGGGGAAGCCCTCGCCCAAGTGGCAGCGCTCATCAAGGCGAACATCGACTTGGAAACGGCGCAGGTCAACCTGGGCGGTTGGGACCATCACTCCGCGATGGGCGTGACCGACGGGACCTTCGCCGGCCTCTTCGAGGAGTTGAGCGCTGCCTTGGAGGCGTTCTATATCGACTTGGACGGGACGGGCCTTGGGTACACCCTGATGACTCAAACTGAGTTCGGGCGCCGGGTCAGGCCGAACTCGAACGACGGGACTGACCACGGATTTGGATCCTGCATGATGCTGATGGGCCCAAGCGTCTTGGGGGGGCGAACCCTGAGTGACTGGCCGGGGCTGGCGCCCGAGTCGTCCCAAGGGGCGGGCGACGGGGACCAGGTGAACGGCGACCTCGCCGTCACGATCGACTGGCGCGACGTCGCCGCCGAGGTGATGGAGCGGCGCCTCGGGGCCACTGACCTGGCCGCGATCTTCCCCACCTACACGCCCACGTTCCGGGGCGTCGTGATGTAGCGAGCCGCGGCGGTGCCTCGATTCGTGGCGCGGAGAGCACCAGGCCGGGACGGTTTTGTCCCAGCCCGGGGCTCTTCGCCAACGGAGCGTTACGGTTCAGTTAGCAAGTTCCTAGACGCTGGATCCTGGGCTCATCAGGGGTCGACAAAAGCAACATGCAACACCCCACCCCAGTTCGTATCCCCGACTCGTACAGCGCCCTCGACTTCTTGACCGAGGCAGAATCCTCCTCCCTGGCCGTCGTCGAGGCTCCCGCCCCGGCGTCCACCACTCGCCTGCAAGGTGCGAGGATCCTGCTCGTGGAGGACGACCCCGGCCTTCGGGCGGCTCTGTCGATCCGCCTCGAGAACGAGGGCTGCCATGTGACGGACGCGGCCACCGGCAGCGCGGCGCGCTGGAGCCTCCTGTCCTGCAGCTTTGACGCGGTCATTCTCGACCTTGGCCTGCCCAACGGGAGCGGCCTCGACGTCCTCGACGAGGTCAGCAGGGCCAAGTCACTGCCGCCCGTCATGGTCCTGACCGGCAGCGACGCGGACGAGCGCGACCGAGCGCGCGCCTACGGTGCGACGTTCGTGCTTACGAAGCCGACACCCTTCGACGTGGTGAAGGAAAAGCTGTCGCGTCTCTTGGGCTGATCCCAGCCGCGGCTCCGGAGGTTGATCCTCCGGCGCACCCTTTCACTCAGCGCCCTGCAATTCCATCAGCTCGCGAAGCTGGAATCCATGGCGCTGTGGATGGATCGTCGCGTGCTCTAGCATCGAGTCGATGGTGAAAGGCGTCTTCCATGGCGCGGGCCACGCCTCGCGGTCAATGACCCTGTCGCTCACCGTGGCTAGGGCAGAGCGCCAAGCTTCTAGCACGTGCTCCGTGTATCGGTCGCAGTCCTCTGCGATTCGGTTGGACGCGGGCGGCTTCTCGATCTCTGGCTGCGGGAGCTCGAGCTTCTCGGTCATCCAAAGGACGTAGAACCGAGCGCACTTGAGGACGTGCCGGAGAAGAGTGCCCATGGAGGCGTAGTCCGGATCGCTCGTCTTCGGGAGCTTCACTTCCTGTGACGCGGCCGATTTCCAGAGGGCGACGAACCGCCGGAGCTCTTCCTCGTGCATGAGAACGAGGGCACGCGCAGCGTTGGAAGCGTAGTGGTCGAGTTCTCTTGGCATGGCGCTCGCGGCTCCTAAGGAATGAAAGTCAGGCGCGGTCTAACGATCGAATAGCGCCTCGAAGTAGCGGTTCAGAATACCGTAGGTCATCCCCCAGATCGTGCGACCCTCGAAGTTCCACGAGGGCAGCTTGTGCACGAGCCCCTCGTGGTCGTAGCGGTAGTCTTCGTGCAGTGAACCGTCGGAGGCCGGCGTGATCGGTAGCCAGAACGCCTCGTCGGCCTCGGGGCCGCAGGTGGGCTCTTCCACCTCGGGCCGGTAGAACACGATGGGAGTGATGTAGAGTGGGAGTCGCTGGGCTCGCGAGGTCGCTTGGACCGGCGGAAGCGGACCAATGTGCAAGGCGCCGTCTCCGTGCAGCGGGTCGATGCCGACTTCCTCCCGCGATTCTCGCCGCGCGGTCGCGATGAGGTCCTCGTCTTCTTCCTCCGCGTGCCCTCCAGGGAGGCCGATCTGGCCGGACCAGCGGTCGGTTTCGCGGTACGCGCGCCGCATCAGAAGAACCGAACATTGCGCCAGCGAAGCGCCGGTGAGCAGCACGGCCACGGCGGCTTCGCGCGCGTCCTCTGGGATCACGGCTCCAGTGCCCTGGCAGCGCTTGGCGGCGGCGCGGAGCCGCGCCTCGTCCTCCGGCTGGATTCCCGGGGCACTCATCGGGCCGAACCCGCCGCTGCGCCGCTCCGTTCTCCGGTCTGTACTGACCAAAGCTGTGCGTAGAGACCGCCCTGGGCCACGAGATCGTCGTGCAGACCGCGTTCGACGACCTCGCCTGCGTTGAGCACAAGGATCATGTCGGCGTTGCGGATCGTCGAGAGCCGGTGCGCAATGACGATGGTCGTGCGGTCTTTTGCGATGTGCTCCATCGACCGCTGGATGGCGGCTTCCGTTTCGTTGTCCACCGCCGAGGTGGCTTCGTCGAGGATCAGCACGGGGGGATCCTTGAGCACGGCGCGTGCGATGGAGACCCGTTGACGCTGGCCACCGGAGAGCTTTTGTCCGCGCTCGCCCACGATCGTCGCGTACCCGTCCGGCAGCGTATCGATCCACTCGTCGATCTCTGCGGCCTCGGCCGCCGCTCGAATGTCGGCGTCGCTGGCATCCGGCCGCGCGTACGCGATGTTCTCGGCGATCGTTCCGTGGAAGAGGAACACCTCTTGGCTCACGAGACCGATGGCGCGTCGCAGGTCTTCGAGCTTTAGATCACGCAGGTCGTGCCCGTCGATGGTGATCTTGCCCTTGCTCGGATCGTAGAAGCGAAGCAGGAGCTTGGTGATCGAAGACTTGCCGGACCCGGTGGCGCCGACGATCGCGGTGGTGGAGCGCGCAGGGAACGTCAGGTTCAATCCGCCGAAGAGCGGTGGGTGGCCGGTGTACGCGAACTCGACGGCCTCCATTCCCAGCTCGCCCTTCACCTGGGCCAGCTCGAGGGCTTCGGGTCCGCTCGTGATCTTGGAGGGGCGATCGACGAGGTCCAGGATGCGCGTCGTGCTGGCCATGGCGCGCTGGTACAGGTCGAGGGTTTCGCCAAGGCCCGTCAGCGGCCAGAGAAGTCGCTGGGTCATGAAGACCAGGACGCTGAAGGAACCGACGTCGAGCTCTCCGTTGAGTGCCAGCCGACCACCGATCAAGAGCGTCGCGGTGAACCCCGCGAGGATGAACATGCGGATCAGTGGAGAGAACGCGCTGGAGAGCGTGATGGCGGCTCGGTTGCTCGTGCGGTACGCGTTGCTTCGCCCCTCGATGCGCCCTGCCTCGGCATTCTCACGCGCGTAGCTCTTGATGGTCGCGATGCCGCCGAGGTTGCCCGCCAGGTCCGCGTTGAGTGCGCCCACCGATTGGCGCACGGTCACGTAGCGTGCCTGGAGTTTTCGCTGGTAGAGGATCGATCCCCAGATGATGAACGGCATCGGGAGGAACGCGACCCACGCGACTTCGGGGGAGAGCCAGAAGAAGATAGCGCCGACGGCGATGACGGTCGTCGCTAGCTGGATCAGGCTGTTCGCGCCACCGTCGAGGAAGCGCTCGAGCTGATTGACGTCGTCGTTCATGACCGACATCAGCTCGCCGGAGTTTTCGTCCTCAAAGAACGCGAGCTCCAGGCCTTGCACGTGCCGGTAGGCGTCGAGGCGCAGCTCATGCTGGACCGTCTGGGCCAGGTTGCGCCAGACGATCTTCTGGAGGAATTCGAAGCCGCTCTCCGCGATCCAGATGATGGCGGTGACCACCGCCAGCCACGTGAGCTGCTGGGCCGGGTCGGTGATGCCTAGCTTGGCCACGAAGGAGTCTTCGCGATCGGCCACGATCGCAACGGCGGTGCCGATCAGCAGCGGCGGCGCGAGGTCGAACAGCTTGTTCAGCACGGAGTAGAGGACTCCGAGCCGTACGCGGCCTGCATGGTCGCTCGTATGGGCGAGCAGGCGCGACAGCGGTGAGCGCTGGGACGCGCTCTGGCCAGAGTCTTGGTTCGGGCCTTGGTCCGGTCTCTGGGGTGCAGGCGAAGGTGAGGTACTCACGGCCGAAGAGGATACTCTTCTCGTCATGCACACGCCGACATTCACTCACGCCGGAGGCATCGTTCTGCGCTTCCCCGACCCTTCCGAGCCGCTCATCCTCGTGGTGAGGCCCAGCCGCTGGGTCCCGGATGGGAGCCTCCCGGAGAAGGCGGGTGAGTGGCTGCTTCCGAAGGGTCACGTCGAGCCCGGTGAGACGGCTGTGGAAGCGGGGGTGCGCGAGGTGGCCGAGGAGGCGAAGGTCGGAGCCTCGAATCCGCGCTTCGTTGGGCACGTCAGCTACTCGTTGCCCCACGAGGAGGTGGCCTGCGCGTTCTACCTCATGGACGAGGTGGGCCCGGTCCCCTCCGAGGAGGATCGGCCCGTCGAGTGGCTCACGATGGCGGAGCTGGAAGAGGCGATGCCTTACGGCACGACGCTAGACCTCGTGAAGAAGGCGATCGCGATGGACCCCCGGAGCGAGCCCGAGAGCGCGAACCCAGGGGCGACGCTCGGCGCGATCACCCCGCTGTTTGTGACGTCCGACCTGCGGCGCGCGATCGAGTGGTACCAGGGCATCGGATTCGAGGTGCGCCTTCAGGCCCCGGAGCACGATCCGTTCTTTGGAATCATTGCTAGGGATGGCGTTCAGGTCATGCTGAAGGAGGTCGGCGATGGCGTCGGTGCGCTACCGAACCGGGAACGCCATGGGTGGGCGCGCTGGGACGCGTTTGTGTTTGTCGATGATGTCGACGGGTTCGCTCTCGAGCTCCAGGGGCGCGGCGTGGCCCTCCTCAGCGCGCTCCAGGACTGGCCCGACGATGGGCTCCGGGGCCTGGAGCTCCAGGACCCTGATGGGTACGTCCTGTTCTTTGGGCGTCCGGCGTAGCCGCCTGGTCCCTGGGAACGCTTGGCTTGGGTTGGGGGGCAGCGCTCACGGGGCGCGCGGTTATCGTGGCGCCATGAGCGAGCAAAACACTCATGGCAATCGCGTGGTTTGGTTCGACCTGCCCGTCAAGGACTTGAACCGCGCGGCCGCTTTTTACGGGGCGGTCTTGAAGATCAAGGTCGACAGGGAGAGCGGCGGCGGCATGGAGTTCGCCGTTCTTGAGCACGGCCCAGGCAACGGCGGCTGCTTGGTGGTCAAGCCCGAGGATGTTCCCTTGGAGGCGGACATCCACAAGGGGCCGCTCCTCTACCTGGGCGTCGAAGGGCGCATCGACGAGGCCACCGCGATGGTGACGGAGCTCGGCGGCAGGGTCCTCACGCCCGTGCATTCCGTCGGGCCCCACGGGTTCCGGTCGATCGTCCTCGACAGTGAAGGGAACCGCGTGGCACTGCACTCAGAGCAGCGACCCTCCGAGGCTAGCTAGCGCATCCGCTTGCCCACGGGCGCTGGACAATCTCCGAACGAAAACGAGCGCCCTCTTGGCGAGGGCGCCCGTTCGAAGCGCGCTCGACCCGATGGTTAGGTCGATCGCGACGGTGGGGGAGGCAGAGGCCTAGCCCTTCGCTGCCTTGATGGCCTCGGTCAGCTTCGGAACGATCTCGAAGGCATCGCCCACGATGCCGTAGTCGGCGACCTTGAAGATCGGCGCGTCGGCGTCCTTGTTGATCGCGACGATCGTGCCGGAGGTACGCATGCCAGCGAGGTGCTGGATGGCGCCGCTGATGGCGACCGCGATGTAGAGCTGGGGCGACACGGTCTTGCCGGTTTGTCCCACCTGCTCGCCGTGGGGGCGCCAGCCGAGATCGACGACGGCGCGCGATGCGCCAACGGCTGCGTTGCCGAACGCGCCCGCCAAGTCCTCGAGCATGCCGAAGTGCTCGGCCTCTTGAAGGCCGCGGCCGCCGCTGACGACCACGGGTGCTTCCTTGACGTCGAGCTTCGAATCACCCTTGGCTTCGATGCCGGTGACCTTGGCCTTCGCCTCGGCGCTGATCGCGTGCTCGGCGGTCTCGCCCGGAGCTCCGCCTTCCGGTGCGTTGAAGACGTTGAGCCTGGTGGTGGCGACCATGACGTCTCCGCTCGTGCCGAGGGTGGCGAGGGCCTTGCCCGCGAGCCACGGACGCTTCACGTGGAAGCTGTCGCCGTCGGCGGTGACCTCGATGCAGTCCGCGAAGGGGGTCACGTCGAGGTGAGCCGCTACGCGGGGTGCGATGTCCTTGCCGCGGTAGGTGGCGGCGGCGAGGAAGCCCTTCGCGCCCTCGGCCTTGCAGACGTCAGCCGCCGCGGCAGCGACGGCGTCCGAGCTGAACTCAGCCGGGCCCGTGAGGCAGACAGCTTTGGACGCGCCGACCGCGGTGGCCGCGGCAGCGGCTGCGCCTTCTCCCGCGAGGACGGCGACAACGTCGGCGCCCGCGCCCTTGGCGGCGCCGATGGCTTCGAGGCTAGCGCGGCGAACTTCGCCGCCGGTGTGCTCGCAGTAAACGATGACTTTTGACATAGCTAGAGTGTGTGCTGCGAGAGCTCTAGAGAACCTGCGCTTCGTTCTGAAGCGCTTCGATGAGAGCGGGGATGGCGTCGACGCCTTCGCCAACGATGCGGCCTTCCTTGCGGGCGGCCGGAAGAGCGACTTCCACGGACACGGCTTGGTTCGCCTCGACCGTTGCGTCGATCTCTTCGTACGGCTTCTTCTTGGCCGCCATGATTCCCTTCAGGCCCGCGTAGCGCGGCTCGTTGAGACCCTTCTGGCAGGTGATGACAGCGGGGCACGAGAACGTCACCGTTTCGACGCCGTCCTCGGTTTCGACCTTGGCGGTACCGGACTGACCCGAGATCTCAAGGGAGATCACATCGGTGACGCAGGGCCAACCGAGGTACGTCGCAACCATCGGGCCGACCGCAGCGTTGTCGCGGTCGGTGGCAACACGGCCCATGAACACTACGTCGGCGCCCATGCTTTGGATCTGTGCGGTGAGGGCCTTGGCCGTCGCGCGCGCGTCGCGATCCTGCCACTCTTCGTCCACAAGGACGACGGCTTTGTCGCCACCCTTGGCGAGGCACTCGCGGATTTCCTTGGTACCGCCCTTCGTGCCGAGGGTCAGGACAGTGACTTCTCCGGCGCCGAGGGCCTCTTTGGTCTTGACGGCTTCTTCGACGGCGATCTCGTCGTAGAACGAGATCATGTACTGAAGGCCAGCGCTGTCGAGGCCCTTGCCGTCGGCGGTGGGCTTAGCCACCGCTTCGGTCGTGGGCACGCGCTTGACACAAGCGACGATGTTCATGGGGGTCTGCTGAGCGATTAGCTCTGCTCTACGGGCTCAAGAATCGAGTTTATGGGCAACGAGAATACCCGCCATCGACTCCCCCGTGGGCCCCTCCCGGCTGACTATTCGATCAGCTCGCGCTCTTCCTCGGCCGAGACGCCCTTGACCGCTGGAACGTCGAAGTTCCGGCCCAGGTAGACCTCGCGCACCTTGGGGTCGGCGATCAGCTCCTCGGCGGTGCCCTCCCGCAGGATCTGGCCCTGGTGGATGATGTAGGCGCGCTCGGTGCTCTGGAGGGTCTCGCGGACGTTGTGGTCCGTGATCAGGATGCCGATGCCTTGGTCCCTGAGCTGTTGAATGAGGCCTTGGATCTCCTCGACGTTGATGGGGTCGACGCCCGCGAAGGGCTCGTCCAGGAGCAGGATCGATGGACGGGTGGCCAGGGACCGCGCGAGCTCTAGCCGGCGGCGCTCGCCGCCAGAGAGCGTGTCCGCGCGGCTGGTCGTCAGGTGGAAGAGCTCCAGCTCCTTCAGGAGCCGCTCTGCTTCACTCTGCCGCTCTCGCCGGTTCAGCGGCAGGGCCTCCAGCACGGCGAGGACGTTGTCCTTCACGGTCATCTGTCGGAAGACGCTCGACTCCTGGGGCAAATAGCCCATGCCGAGCCTGGCACGACGGAACATCGGGAGCTTGGTGCAGTCCTTCCCACCCAGCGTCACGCTTCCTTCGTCCGGGGCCACGACGCCCACGGTCATGCGGAAGCTGGTCGTCTTTCCGGCGCCGTTGGGGCCAAGGAGTCCGACGATCTCGCCGGGCTCAACGTGGAAGCCCACTCCGTCGACGACGCGTCTGCCGCGGTAGGCCTTGACGAGTCCGCGGACGTCGAGGGGCGGTTGATCTTTGTGGGCCATGGGTTTGCGTACGCTGGAAACTTAATGTCGTGCGGCTTCTTGACGGATCGCGAATCCGTGGTAGCCATCCGGAAAGTGGAAGACTCTCTGCGACTGTTGAAGTGGAGCCAGGAACCTTCCTAGCAGGAGGGGATTCCCTCCGTTGGACTCTCCGGGGTGGCGCGAGTTGTAACTCCCGAAACACAATCGGCTTACGGAGCTGCCGGCAAGGGCTTGGTGGGTGCCTAGGGGCCTAGGTAGCGGCGGGGGTGGAGCGGGTGGAGAACGGCAAGCTGTCGGGGAAAGAGTGTGGATAAGTCAGGACGTTAAGGCGTCTTGACCTGTTCCTTGAGGTCCGGTGCCTGATCTGCACAGCTGCTATGGCTCGATCTTTGTGGCCCGATGCGGCCTAGGGCCATGCGGCCGCTGGGATCCCTTGGGCTCAGTCCGCCCCAGGATGCCGCCTCAGCGGACCCACTTCAATCGGTAGACGTCGTACTGGAACGCAAAGGGCCAGACCACGACGACGGCGCGCCCGCGGATGAGATCCCTGGGTACGAACGAAAGATGCTCGTCCTGGAGCCTCTCGGTGGAATGGGCGTCTAGGACGTGCAGCTCTCCAAACTCGTCTCGCAGGAAGATCTCCTTGGCACCCGCCCGCTGGGGGGCGTAGCGCGGGTTGCTAGCTGGATCCGAGACCATTTGTCCGGTCTTCGGGTTCAGGACCTGACTCTCCCGGGAGTTACCGCGGACGATCTTCGCAGGCTCGTCGCCCTCGCCCATGACCCGGAACTGAGAGAGGCTCCAGTCGCGGCCGTCGGACGAGTCCTGGGAGTTGTCGCCGAGTACCAGGTACTGGTCCTCAGGGATCTGCCAGCGCGTCACGGGGCGGTTGCCCGCCGTCTGCGTGTAGAAGATATCGCGCCAGATCTTGAGGTCGTCGAACGTGGCGCCGGAGGAGCCTTCCGCATCGACCTCGACCGTAATGCGCGACTCCATTTTCTGGACCGTAGGCTGGGTCGATTCCGCAGCCGGGATCTCCATCGATGCGATCAGGTCGCCGTCGATGCGGAACTCCAAGAGGTCATTCAGGTTCTGCACCTCGACCTCGACGGACTGCCCGGCCTTCAGTTGGATGGCTTTCTCCGTGGACGTGCGCTCTCCGTCGAAACCTGGCCCTGTCGCCGAAATGGCGGCCACGGCTGCGGCGTCTCCGCCGGGGCCTCTCAGCGCGAAACGGAAACGTCGGTCGCCTTCGTGGAGAACCACGGTGCAGCCTTTGACCCCAGCCTCGGCCTCGAGCTCGAGCGCCACGCGTAGGTCGGTCACGTCGTTGCGCCGTGAGCCCTTTCTCTTCTCCGAGATCTTGGACTTCACGCCCTTCGGGTAACCGTCCAGGTAGCCGTCCTTGATGGATTGGAACTGGTCTGGGTAAGACAGCGAGCCGCTACCTCTTGTGCGGAGGCTGTCGCTGTCCTCGCCCGCATCAAGCTGCCAGCCCTTGGGCTTGGTGCTCTGCCACTCACCGTTCGTCTCGATGCGCCGGAGCTGGGCGTCCTGGATCGCTCGCGGGCGACGCAGCGGTTTTGGCTGTTCTCCCTTCGCCTGAACCCAGATGTCGCCGCCAGCGAGGTACATCGTCTCGCCCGGCATCCCGACGATGCGCTTGATGAAGTTCTTCGAGCTGTCGAGCGGGTACTTGAAGACCGCGATCTCGAAGCGCTCAGGGTCGCGGTAGTGGTATGAGAACTTGTCGACGATGACTCGGTCGTAGATCCCGGTCTCGGCGTTCCCCATCAGCGTCGGCTGCATGGACCCGGTGGGGATCTTGTAGGCCTCAAGGACGAAGTACTTGAAGAGCACGATCGTCACGATCGAGATCGCGACCGCTTCGATGTTGTCCCGCCAGGGGTGCGCCTTCTGGGCCTTCTTCTGGGCTGCCTTGCGGAGGGCCTTCGCGTCCTTCGCGGTTCCCTCTCTGAGGGCGGACGTCTCAGGGGCGCTAGAGACGTACTCCCCTGCTGGTTTCGCGGTGCTTGGTTCTGTCACGACGCCGTCGAGGATAACGGTAGTGGCTCTCGAAGAGGCCGGCGAAACCGAGCCGGGGTCAAAAAGGCTCCGCTCCCTGGCCGCTCCCCTTGGTGGGGCTTCGGGGCCGGGCCTCGGCGTAGGGGGCGCCCGATCCCTCGGCCGTTCCAGGTGGGTGAGCCAACTGTAACTTGCAGGTGATTTGCCCGTGATTCAGGTCGACCTGCGGACTAAGGGCCCCGCCATCGCAACTACCATTCCGACGTCATGAACACCACTCTCTTCACAGCCTCTCTCCTCTCCGTTTGCGGAGCCCTCGCCTTCACCAGCCAGCCGGCACAGGACTCAGGGGCCGCTCCCCTCGAGTTCCCCGCCGCTAGCCCCACCTCCACGCTCACCCAGCGCGTCGGCATCACCGACATCGAGATCCAGTACGCGCGGCCGAGCATGCGCGGTCGCAAAGTCTTTGGGGGCCTCGAGCCCTACGGCGTCGTCTGGCGCACCGGCGCAAACGCCGCCACGCAGGTCAAGTTCAGCACCGACATCAAGTTCGGCGGAACGGACGTTCCCGCGGGCTCCTACGCGATCTTCTCCATCCCTGGTGAGAGCGAGTGGACGGTGATCCTCAACAGCGGCGTCAACCAGTTCGGCGCGTACCAGTACGACGCCGCGAAGGATGTGGCGCGGGCCACGGTCAAGCCGATCGCGCTCACCACGCCCGTGGAGTCACTCGCCTTCGGCATCGGCGACCTTCGCTCCAACTCGGCGACCCTCTACTTCGAGTGGGAGAACGTCCGCGTCCCGGTTCAGATCCAGACCGATGTGGTCGCGGAGCTCGTGCCGCGCATCGAGGCCGCGATGGAAGGCGAAGGGCAGCTTCCTTACCTCTCCGCGGCGATGTTCTACTACGAGAACGACGTCGACATCGACAAGGCCGCCGCATGGATCGACGAGGCCGTGAAGGCGCAGCCCACGGCCTTCTGGGTTTCTTACCGCAAGGGCCTCATCCTTGAGAAGAAGGGCGACAAGCCCGGCGCGATCAAGGCCGCCACGATGTCGCTCGAAGCTGCATCGAAGGCGAGCGGTGCGCTCAAGGACGAGTACACCCGTCTCAACGAAGCGCTGATCAAGCGCTGCAAGTAGTCGGGCGAACCGGACGGACAGCCTTAGTCGTTGGAAGGCCTCGCCGTCCGCGAGCTTCGTAGACACTGTGGCCCCGGGGACCTTGTCCTCGGGGCGATACAGGAGCGGGGCGCGGCCGCGGTGTGACTCCCGCCGCGCCGCGGGCTAGCGGGGCCATGTTGCTCTCTTTGCTTGCCGCCACCCCTCTGGTCCTTGGGCCTAGCGCCCAGATGGATCCTGTTCGGATCGGTGGGAACCCCGTAGCGAGTGAGTGGTGGACCTCGTCGGAGCCGTACCGGTGGGACCGTGCCATCGGCCTGCACAGGTCCTACGTCGAGCAGGGCAACGACTGCTGGTTCAACACGGTCCCCTCGAATCCGCCCCAGGGCAAGGACGCAGCCATCGAAGTCCTTCGCGGGATCCTTGGCGGAGCGAGCGGCGGCACACCCACAGAGGTCGTCGTCGCACTCATGGAGATCCGGGAGCTTCGAGCGAAAGAGCTCCGGGGTGTCTTGGGACAAGATGGGGTGCTCGCTGCCGTTCTGCCCACGGTGACCCAGCCCATCGGGGGCATCGACCTGCCCTACCTTTGCCGGACCGTCGACTCGGCGAAGGCGCCCGACGTTCAGCTCGCTGCACTCCGGGGGCTGGGGCGAGCCCTCGAATTCGCGGGCGGTGGAAAGCACGTGCCGTCGAGCCTAGAGCGCCTCCTGGATTGGATTCGCGCCGATGACTTCGAGCCGGCGCTACGGGCCACCGCGCTTCGTATCGCGGGACTCAATCTCAACCAGTACGAGATGCCGATGGGAGACTGGGCGGCCGAACTCAGTGACGCGGCGTTCGACGTCCTCACCTCTTCGATGGGGGAGTCCGCGGAGCTTGACCGGGCTGCTGTCGGCGTACTCTTTGCGCTCGTTGAGAACGTGGCACCCAAGCGCAGTCCGAAACTGGAGCTCAGCCGTTTGCACCGACTCCTCAGGGCACGGCTCACAAAGGCGGTGTCCCTCGATGCCTACGGGGAGTCGCTGCACGAGCTCTCTAGGTTCTACGGTCTTGTGCAGAGGTTCGATCGTCCCCCTCTACGCGATGATCATGAAGCCTTCTTTGGGCGGCTCATCGCGGAGCTGAACTGCACGCCGGTGGAAGAGAGCGCCTGGCTCGCGCTGTCCGTTGCACAGCTCGCCGCGGACTACTCCCCAGGCGGGTCGCTGACGAAGGACGCCGTCTCTTCGCTCCTTCGGGCGTTCCACTCCGCGGAGGAGGCGGGCGTTTTGGAACGGTACCTACCCGCCCTTTGTCTGATTGGAGTTGACCGAGAGGAGACTCTCTTGCGTTGGACCCTCCAAGCCAAGGACGCGAGCGAAAGGGGGCGCCGCCTGTGCGCCATGACCTTGACGACGGGCTTCATGAATGAGGGGGTCCTGGGGCGCGTCGCTCGCGGCTATGGAGAGGATCGCGAGTTCTTGCTCAGCGCGGCTCCGGCGCTCGCGCTAGGGACGGACCACCGGAGCGAGCGCCACCGCCTCTCGATCGCAACGGACCGGGGCCTGAGGGAACGCTGGCCGGACGACGACCTTGCGGCTCTCGCGGACGCTCTGGGCCTCGAGAGCACCGACGAGGCCGCTGCAAGCCTTCTCAAGATCATCAGGGCGAGGCCGCGTGAATCTCTCCCGGCGCGCCGCGCAGCGCTCGCCATAGGCCGCACTTTCGAATCCGGGCGCCACGGATGGAAGGGCCACCCGTTCCGACCTGAACTCTATCGCTAGCGCCGGACGCGCGGCCCGCGAGCGGGCCTCGGCGCCTCTAGCCCAGCCTGACCGCCGTGCCGTAGGCGAGGATCTCCGACATGCCTTGCATCACCTGGGAGGTTGTGAAGCGGACGTTGACCACGGCGTCAGCTCCCATCTCTTTCGCTTCCTCGCGCATGCGGTCGGTGGCCCGCTTGCGCGCCTCTTCGAGCATTTCGGTGTAACCCCTGATCTCGCCGCCCACGAGGGTCTTCAAGCCCGCCATGATGTCGCGTCCGATGTGTTTGGACTGAACGACCGATCCTGTGACGGTGCCGAGATAGCTTGCGATGGGGGCCTGGCCTTCGAGGGTCGGCGTCGTAGTGATTTGCATGGGAAATAGGTGCTCTTGAGTAGGTCTCTAGCGGGCCATGACTCACCAGACCGAGTTCCATTCGCACAACTCGGCCACAAGTGCAGCCGGGATGCTGCTCAGTCTCGAAATGAGGGGCGACGGCCTTCCGAAAGGCCGCCGCTGAACCCGCGCCTGGGTCGAAGCTATCGGCGCTCGTAGAGCACTTCGCCGCCCACGATCGTGACGGCGACGGTGGCGTCGAGGATCTCATCCTCGGGGCATTCGAGTATGTCCTTCGAGAGAACCACGATGTCGGCCAGCTTGCCTGCCTCAAGAGACCCCTTGAGGTCCTCCTCGAACGCCGCGTAGGCGTTGGACAACGTGTAGGAACGCAGGGCTTCCATGCGCGTCATCTTTTGCTCGGGGAAGAACGCGCTGCCGTCGGGGAGCTTGCGCGTTACGGTCGCGTAGTAGCTTGCGATGGGGTTGAGGTCTTCGACGGGGGCGTCGGTTCCGTTGGTCACGATCGCGCCGGCGTCCAAGAGGGAGCGCCACAGGTAAGCGCCCGAGGCGGCCCGGTCCTCACCGAGTCGGCGGTAGACCCATGGCGCGTCGGAGGTGCAGTGGATGCCCTGCATGGCGGCGATCACGCCGAGCTTTGCGAAGCGCGCGACATCGTCGGGGTGGAGGTGCTGCGCGTGTTCGATCCTCCAGCGCAGGCCTTTGCGATCGCCGCGATCACCGAAGGTGCGCTCGTAGATGTTCAGGACTTCGCGGTTGGCTCGGTCGCCGATCGCGTGGACGCAAAGCTGCAGCTCGTGCTCGAGGGCTACCTCTGCGCATGCGACAACGTCCTCGATGGTGGCGGTGTTCAGGCCAGCGCTGGTGGAGAGGTCTGTGTAGGGCTCAAGGAGCCAAGCCCCGTGGGAACCGAGCGCGCCGTCGATGGAGCGCTTGATGCCGCCGACCGTGAGGTGGTGGTTGCCATAGCCCTTGAGCTTCGTCTTCGGGAGCTGGCTCTTGAGGTCGGTGACCGGCTCCCGCAGCGCCATCCAAATGCGCACGTCGAGACTCCCATCGTCCGCCATGCCCCGGAGCACTTCGACTTGCTCGAAGCTCCCACCCAGGTCCTGAAAGCTCGTCACGCCCTTGCGCAGGCACTCGCCCACGGCAAGGCGGGCCTGGCGCCGTGGATCCGGCCGACGAGCCTTCATGTACGCAGGGCTCAAGAGGCCCGATGCCGTCTCGCGCAGTGCCCCGGTGGGCGCGCCCGACTCATCGTGGAGGATCTCGCCGCCCTCCGGGTTCTCCGTGCTGGCGGTGATGCCGGAGAGCTCCATGGCCGCGGCGTTCGCGAACGTCGCGTGACCGCTGGCGTGGGTGAGAATGACGGGATGGTCAGGTGAGATGGCGGAGAGCGTCCGGTGGTGGGGGAGACCATCGACTCCTCCCCTTGGCACGCTGGTCCATTTCTCTTGGTGCCACCCTCGGCCGCGGATGAGGGAACCCTTGGGGAGCTCCTTCGCGGCGGCCGCTACCTGATCCACGATCTGCGACCAGCTCGACGCTTGGCGCAGGTCGAGCTGCATGGCGGAGTCGCCCACGCCGAAGAAGTGCGCGTGCCCCTCAATGAAGCCGGGGATCGCAAGGCGACCCTCCAGCTCAATCACCCGCGTCTCATCCGTGACGAATCCGGCGATCTCCTCGGTCGTTCCGAGCTTCAGGATGCGATCCCCTTGGATCGCGACGGCCTCGCTGACCGTCCCGAAATCGTCGACTGCGACCACGCGTCCACCGGTAAGGACGAGGTCTGCGGCGATGGGCGGGGAAGGCTCCTGCGGAAGGCTGGATGCTTGGAGGAGGAGCGAAAGGACGAGGAACTGCATGGGGTCTATCGGCAAACAGGGAGAAAGATATTCCGGACCGTATCACGGTGGGTCGAGTCTGTCTCGTAGCGGCGCAAGCGAGGGGGTGATCTGGGTTGACCTTTACAGCGTAGTTTCAGCGCCGTGTGCACGGCCGCCGATGAATGGGGGGTGGGCCCGTCAGGGGGCCCCACCTGTCTTACGCCATCCGAATCCATGAAACACACCGCCATGCGCCGCGCCAGCCGATCCACCTCGAAGGGGGGCTTCTCACTTGTGGAGCTCGTCATCACGATGACCATCATGACCATTCTCGTTGGAGTGGTCTCGATGCGTGCTTCCGGCATGACCGATCGGGCTCGCGCCGCCAAGATCGTCAGCACAGTAGAGAACCTTCGCACGCCGATCACGCTCTACCACACCGACACGAACCAGCTTCCGCGTGAGTACTCGGGCTACCAGGGCGCGACCTACCACCGTCTGAGCCAGGACCCGGGCGTTTCCGGCTGGGACGGTCCGTACATCACGGACCCGATCCGTCGTTCATGGAACCCGACCGGCGGTCAGGTCCACATCTACAACACGATCCCGGCCGCATACGCCAACAACAACGGCTTCGACCTCGACGGAGACGGCACCACGGACGCCATCGGCGCTGAGGGCTGCGTGATCACCTTCTGGGAAGTCGAGCTTGAGGTCGCTGAGAAAGTCGACAGCGCTTTCGACGAGCAGCTCCCCGGTACTTGGTCCGACGCTGGTCGCGTTGAGTACCAAGAGGCCTCCCGCCGCCTCACTGTGCTCCTCATGGAGCAGTAATTCCCGGCCGGCAAAGACGAAGCCGCCGCGGCTCCCAGCAAGATGGGGAGTCGCGGCGGCTTTTTCTGTGGCCCTTCGGCCCGGCGGCCCTGCGTGTTGCTACTCAGAGCCCAGAACGCTGAGGAACGCCTTCTGCGGGATCTCCACGCTGCCGACCTGGCGCATGCGGCGCTTACCAGCCTTCTGCTTCTCAAGCAGCTTGCGCTTTCGGGAGATATCGCCGCCGTAGCACTTCGCGGTCACGTCCTTGCGCAGCGCCGCGATGCTCTCGCGGGCGATGATGCGCGAGCCGATGGCGGCCTGCAGGCGCACCTCGAACATGTGGCGCGGAATCTCTTTCCGAAGCTTCTTCAGGATCGCGCGGCCCCGCGTGTCGGCGAAGGACTTGTGCACGATGGCACACAAGGCGTCCACTTCGTCGCCGTTGACCAAGATCGAGAGCTTGACGAGGTCCGCCGGCTCGAAGCCCGTGAGATCGTAGTTGAGGGTGCCGAAGCCCCGCGTGGCCGACTTCAGCTTGTCGTAGAAGTCGTACATGATCTCGGCGAGCGGGATGTCGTAGATCAGCTGAACGCGCGTGGGGGACAGGTGCTCCTGGCGCACGAACACCCCGCGGTGGTCGTTCGAGATCGTCATGGTGACGCCGATAAACTCGGCGGGGACGATCATGGCGACGCGCACAATCGGCTCCAACACCTGGTCGAACTTGTCAGGCGTCGGCAGCGCGCCGGGGGAGCTGATCGTCTGCTCGGTGCCATCCGGCATCGAGATCTGGTAGCTCACGGAGGGCGCCGTCTGGATCATGTCGAGGTCGTGCTCACGCTCCAGTCGCTGCTGGATGATCTCCATGTGCAGGAGCCCCAGGAAGCCGCAGCGATACCCAAAGCCCAGGGCCTCTGACGTTACTGCCTCGTACGAGAACGAAGAGTCCGAGAGCGACAGGGTGTCGAGCGCGTCGCGCATCGTCACGTAGTCCTTGGGGTTCGTCGGGTAAAAGTCGGCGAACACCATGTGCCGCGGCTCTTTGTATCCCGGCAGCATCTCGTCGGAGCCGTTCTTCTCCAGCGTCAACGTATCGCCGATCCGCACGTCGCCCAGCGTCTTGATGTTTGAGACGAAGTAGCCCACCTCGCCGACGGAGAGATCGTCCTTGGAGGTCATCTTCGGGCTGAAGACCCCGATGTCCACGGCTTCGAACTTCTTGTTCGTGCCGATCATCAGGACGCGATCCTTCATGCGGAGGGTGCCCTGGAAGATTCGCAGGTAGACGATGACGCCGCGATACTCGTCGTAGACGGCGTCGAAGATCAGCGCGCGCAGCGGCGCGTCCGGGTCACCGGTCGGTGGCGGGAACGCATCGACGAGTCGATCGAGCACTTCGGGAACGCCCTCGCCCGTCTTTGCGGAGATGCGAACCGCGTCGGTCGCTTCGATCGCGAGGCTGTTCTCGATCTCTTCCGCGATCTCGTCGGGACGCGCGTGTCCGAGGTCGACCTTGTTCAAGACCGTCAGGATCTCGAGGTCAGCATCGATCGCGAGGTAGGCGTTCGCGACCGTCTGCGCTTCGACCCCTTGGCTTGCATCCACCAGCAGGATGGCGCCTTCGCACGCCTGCATGGACTTCTCTACCTCGTAGTTGAAGTCCACGTGGCCCGGGGTGTCGATCAGGTTGAGCGTGTAGTCGTGCCCATCCTTGTGGTGCTTGATCGTCACGGCTCGGGCTTTGATCGTGATGCCACGTTCGCGCTCAAGCTCCATGTCGTCGAGGAGCTGGGCCTGCATCTCGCGCTTTTGCACGGTGCCGGTGACTTCGAGCATTCGGTCCGCCAGCGTCGACTTGCCATGGTCGATGTGCGCGATGATCGAGAAGTTGCGGATGTACTTGGGATCCACGTGGGTCGCGGGCAAGGGTGCCAGCGCAGGGGGTCAGGTGTCTTGGAGGAGCCGGGAGAGGTCGAGTTCGAGTTCCCTTAGTGCGCGGCCACGGTGGCTGACGGACGCCTTCTCTTCGGCGCCGAGACGGCCAAAGACCATCCCCGTCACGGGAAATCCGGGCTCGGTGAACCGGAAGAGCGGATCGTATCCGAATCCACCCTCGCCCTGCGCCTCTCGAAGGATCTCTCCGGAAGTGCGACCCATCGTCTCAAAGGCGATTTCGCCGGTCTTGGGGGCCGCGAGGGCGAGTGCGCACACAAAGGCGGCGCCACGATCCTGATCCGGGACGTCTGCGAGGTCGTTCAGGAGCTTTCGGTTGTTGGCCTCGTCGTCCCCGTGGGTCCCGGCAAAGCGCGCCGAAAAGACGCCCGGAGCGCCGCCGAGGGCCTCGACCGTGAGTCCGGAGTCGTCCGCCAGCGTCCAAAGACCCGAGTGGCGGGCTCCAGACGAGGCTTTCTTGGCGGCGTTGGCCGCGAAGGTGTCGCCATCCTCCACGACTTCAGGCAGGCCCCCACTGTCGGCGGGGGACACGACCTCGACCCCGAGCGGCGCGGCTACGCGCTGCAGCTCGGCGAGCTTTTTCTTGTTGCCAGAGGCGAGGAGCAGCTTCATCCCTTCGTGCTTCATCCCCTGGTCCCGAGGGCTTCGGCCAAAGACTCTTTTTGGAGGGCAAAGATGCGCTCGATGGCCCCTTGGCCCAGATCCAGCAGCTGGTTCAGTTCGTCGCGGCTAAACGGCGCAGCCTCGGCGGCGCCCTGGATCTCCACAAATTCCCCGGCGCCGGTCATGACGAGATTCATGTCGCTCATGGCCCGGCTGTCCTCTTTGTAGCAGAGGTCCACGAGGGGGGTGCCGTCCACGACGCCCACGGAGACGGCGCCTAGCTGCGACTGGAGCGGCCACTTCTTCAGCTTGCGCTCCTCATCCATCCAGGTCAGCGCATCGTGCAGCGCGACGTAGGCCCCGCTGATCGCCGTGGTGCGCGTGCCGCCGTCGGCCTGGATCACATCGCAGTCGATCCAGATGGTGCGCTCGGTCATGGCCTTGGTGTCGACGACGGCGCGCAGCGAGCGCCCGATCAGCCGCTGAATCTCGACGCCGCGTCCGTCGACCGAGCCGCCCTTGTCCCGCTGTTTGCGGCTGTGGGTCGAGCTCGGGAGCATCGAATACTCAGCGGTGACCCAGCCCTTGCCCTGCCCTTTGAGGAAGCGCGGAACCCCGTCCTGGACGAAGGCCGTGCACAGCACCTGGGTCTCGCCGAACGACGCCAGTACGGACCCGTGGGCGCGCTTGGTGAATTGGCGCTGGAAGGTGATTGGGCGGAGTTCGTCGGGCGCGCGGCCGTCGCTACGTTGCATGGGGACCAAGGTCAAAAGGTGCGGGGATGGAGCCGAATAGCCTATCCCCAAAGGAGGGTCAGCCCCACCGCCACTCGTCAGATCGGTGAATCCTAATAATGACACGGCTGGCAGAGGGACCCTGGCTGCTTTGCCGGTCGCAGTGGGCTCCCGGTTAGGCTAGTGGCCCCATGGTCACGCCCAAGCCCTCGACCCTCCTCCTCGTCCTCGCCGGGCTCTCTGCTTCTGCGCTTGGGACCTCCTGTTCCGGTTCAGATGTGGAGCCCGCGCCCAGTGAACCCTCGGAGTCCCGTGCCCCCGAGCGCGACTCGCGGCTCGTGCTGTTCCCTTTCTCCGAAGGCCCAGAAGGAGCCGTGGCGATCGTCCGGGGGGAAGCTTCCTCTGACACGCCGGTGCTCCTCGGCGCGCAGTTCGTTCCTCCCGTTGGCGGGCCCTCCGCGTTCTTTCAATCAGGCGGGGACTACCGGCAGTGCGGCCGGATGGAGTCGGGCGTCGAGTACGGACTGGCGTGGCGGTTCGAGGCCTCTGGTGCGGGACGCCCGGCGGGAAGCGTCGTCACGGTGGACGTCGGGCTGATGGCCTCTGCGACGAAGGAAGAGCTCGAGGCGCTGGCCCAGGGTCAAAAGGGCCACTACCGATCCCATGACGAAGACCCCGGCGCGCAGGACGGCTCCGAGCTCGCTGAGGGCGCGCAGGACCCAGAAGAGCTCGTTGGCCAGCTCGAGTTCAGCGTAGGGCCCACAGGGTCCAGCGATTTCCAGACCATCGAACTCAAAGCCGGTTGGTCGAGCATCGATCTGCCCATGGACGCGGCCACGCTGCTCTCGGGTCTGCGCCTGCGGGGCACCGCGGGAGAGGGCACCCACGTGCTCATCGGCAACGCGCGCGTCCGCGATGTCCAGGGCGCCCGTGAAGGGAGGCGCCCGCCGACCGTTCTCTTCGTGACTTTTGACACGAGCCGCGCCGATCACTTCTCGTCGATCAACCCGGGGTCGGTGGCGGAGACCCCGAACTTCGATCGCCTGGCTTCGGAGGGCGCGCTCTACACGAACTGCTACTCCGCAACGAACATCACCAACCCGTCCCACGTCACGCTGATGACCGGCGTGTCGCCGCGCGATACGAAGATCGTCGACAACAAGACGCCGCTTCACTACTCGGCGTCGACGCTCGCGGAGCAGTTCGAAGCCTCGGGCTACCAGACGTACGCTGTGCTCAGCGCTTTTCACCTCGGCCACGAGCTCAGCGGACTCGGCCAGGGCTTCCACCGACTCGACACGACGCCTAACTTCGCGCGCTCGGGCGAGGAGACCCTCGACGTGGCGAGGCAGTGGATCGGTGAGGCCGAGGGGTCGCCGCTCTTCATCTGGGTGCACCTCTTCGATCCGCACGCGCCCTATCGCCTCCCGGACTCGTACCTGCGGAAGCTCTTGGACGGGCGCGCCGATCCTTACGCCGGCGAGCCCCAGTTCGACGGCCCGCTACGCGTCACGCCCCAGTGGGTGGTGAACGAAGGCGTCAAGGACCCTGCGTTCGTGACCGCTCTCTACGGTGGAGGCGTCGAGTACCTCGACGATTTGTTCGGGCGCCTTCTCAAGGTGAACCGCATGACGGACGCCACGGTGCTCGCCACCGCGGACCACGGCGAGGGGCTCGGCGAGCGCAACGTTTGGTGGGATCACTCGGGTGCCTTCTATCCGATGCTCCACGTGCCGATGGCGATCCGTGATCCGCGCATCGCTCCGGGCACGGTGGTGAGCGCGCCCGTGGAGAACCGCGGCGCGGCGCTCGCGCTCCTCGGGCTAATGGACCTGCCGACCCGTGCCTTCCCGGGGCCGAAACTTCCGGTGGAGCCCACCGAGCCAGTGGCAGACCCGTCGGCGAATTCAGCGGTCCGCTTCGCCATGGCTGCCCACGGGGGATCCGTTTCGATCACCGACGGCGATTTCACCCTGGAGATGTTCCTGCGCGAGCGGGACGTCGGTTCCTCCGGCCGGGTGCACGCGACGGGGAGCTGCTACCTCTACGACGTGACAGACGACCCAGGCTGCACCAAAAACCTCGTGGCGTTGGAGTACGAGCGCGCGATCTCCATGCGCGCCCGACTACTGAAGTGGGTGGAGTCCGCCGAGGTGACCGGCATGAACCCCGTCAACCACGACGTCAGCCCCGAGATCCTCAGCAAGCTCGCCTCCATGGGGTACTCCGAGGGGCCCGAGCAGCTCGCCAAGTGGTGGGCGCCCGAGCACGTCGCCAAAGAGGACGGGCCGGATCCCTGGTCGAAGAGCCCGTGGAACCTTGGGTTCACCGCCCAGGACGGCCAAGCCATCCTTGAGGCTGCGGTCGCCGCTGACAACGCGAAATTCGCCCCGGGCAACTGATGGGGCGCGGTTCCAGGCCGTTTTTGCGTCAACCGGGAACGCTAGGGGGCTAGGCGGAGGTAGTGGGGTAGGAGAACGAACCTCGATGAACCACCAACCCAATACCGCCTTCGGGCATTCCTCCCTGGCCCAGTCCCTCGTTGAGCACCAGGAATTCGTACGACGGCTTGCCCTGCGGCTCACCGGCGATCCCTCGGAGGCGGATGACGCCGCCCAAGACACGTGGGTGCGCGCGCTCGAGCGCCGACCTTCGCTTTCGCGGAGGCTCGGTCCTTGGCTAGAGACTTCGCTGCGGGGCATCGTCCGCAATCGGCGCCGCGCCGCGGGACGACGAGCCGTACACGAGAAGGCGGCGGCCCGCCCTGAGGTCGCCTCCCAGGTGGCCCCCCAGGTAGCCCCCGTGGAGCAGCTCGAGCTTCGGCAATGGGTGGTCGACGCTGTGCTCGCCTTGGACGAGCCGTACCGCCGCACGGTGGTCATGGCGTACCAGCAAGGGTTGAGCGCAGCCGAGATCGCGGGCCGTGAGGGGGTGGCCGCCGCGACCGTGCGGACGCGCCTTTACCGGGCGCATGAGCGGCTCCGCGAACGGATCGGCGACGCGGAGAAGCACGACGGGCTGGCGGCGCTGGCTGCGGCGCCCCTGTGGGGCGCAGCCCGCGCGGGGGCTGTAGGGGGAAAGCTCGGCGGCGCTGCGCTCGGCGGTGGAGTGCTCACAAAGGCCGCCGGATGGGCGGCCTTGGCGGCTGCCTTCGTCGCCGCCATTTCCTTAGGGGCATGGGCGGCTTGGAACGACGCCGAGTCCCCTTCGACGCCAGCGCTTGAGGCCTCCCCCTCAAGGGCAGCGTTGGCGGCGGTCTCCTCGGGGGGGGAGTCGGAGCTAGCCGCGTTGGACGTGGCGCCTGTGGTCGAGGACTCGAAGGAGCAGGCCGGTGAGCGCCGTGCGCTCGTCCCTGAAGGAGCGGCGGACTGGCCCTACTGGGACGCTGTACGGTCGACACGGGCCGACCTCCCGCGCTACCGCGTTCCCGAGTCGGAGGCGAGTGCGGCCCTGCGCAGGGAGCTCGAGGGGCTGAGCCTTTTGAATCCGATCCTCCCGTTGAGTGTCAGGGCGCTTGAGTCGGCCTTTGGAGAAGCAGCGGAGCTGAAGGATGTGTCGTTGGCCCTCGCGCCGTCCGTTCCTTCGTCGACCTTCGCGGGCGCCGAGTGGTTGACCGCGCCGAAAGCGATGCCGATGGTCGACTGGCTAGGCCTCATATCCTCCTTGCATGGGGCGGACATTCAATGGGAGGTCCTCGACGGTTCCGTGGTGTTGGCGCCCATGCAGGAGCTAGTCGCAGGTGCCGAGCCCTTCGACCATCGCATCGATGATCTCCTCCTTGATCCAGCGGCGTACTTCCCAGACGGGGCCGTCCCTTATCCTCTCTATTCGTCGGTTGCGAACGCAAACGACCTCTGCGTGATGCTCATGGGTGGAGCGGCGGAGTTCCTTCCTGATAGGGAGACCGCTGAGGTTTTGCTCGAACCCCAGGCGATTCGGTGGCGTCATTCGCCGCGATCCCAGCTGCACGTGCAGAGGTACCTGGATCAAGTGCGCGCATTTCGGCAGCCGCTACCGGAGCAAGGGGTGTCGGGGAAGAGAGCTCGGCTCCACGAAACACCGAGCGACCGCGCGATCCTGTCCATCCTCCGCGCCGCCGGGGGCATGAAAGGGTTGATGGAAGAAGCCGACAAAACGCTCGTGGAGCGGCTGCGAGCCCTCGGCACGCAGCACGGCGTCGGCGTCCTTTGGACCAGCGCGGCGCGTGAGCATGCCGATGCGCCCGAGCAGCTAGCCCTTGGGGTTCTTTGCGGATGCCTGGTGCTGAAGATGCGCGATGAGGGATTCGTGCGGCAGCTTCCGGTGCTGTGGATGGACCTCCGCACGAAGTTCACGGGACAGGCGATCGATCCGCAGCGAGTGGCCGAGGACGCCAGGCTCGGTTCGCTGGCCCGAAAAGGGTCGGAGCCAACGCTGACCACGGACTTCCTCGTGGCGTTCTTGCAGCGCTACGTGGCGCCCGAAAGCTGGGACCAGGACCCAAGGTACTCCATGATGGTGTCCCAGGACTCGCAGCTCACCGTCCACCAGAGCGCATGGGTCCTCGACGAGATCGAGAGAACCGTGAACTACCTGGCAGGAACCGCGTCCGTCACCGATAGCGCGCGCTAGCGACGTCGAGTCGCCCTCACAGGGGGTCGAGGGTGGCGACGATCCGCGGCTCGGATGAGTCGAACGCGGGTGAGCGGTGAATCGCACCGTGTGCCTCGTTCCCCTCCCAAAGCGTTCCCTTCAGGAGCACGACGTCCCCTGCCCTTGAAGTTCTGACGGACTCCTCGAGGGCATCGAGCCTCTCGCGCCCCCGCGGGTTCGGGCTCGAACCTGGGTCGCCGGCGGTCCAGCGGTCGGGGACGTACTCGGTGCCGGGGCCGCGATAGGTCGTGACGAGGCGCAGCCCCACGCGATCGAAGTGCAGGTTCGGGCAAGCGGGCTTCAGAAGTCGCATGACCCGAACCCCAATCGCGTTCGCGCCGGTGAGGTCCCGCAGGAGCTCCGAGAGGAAGAGAATGTCGTCTCGCAGCGCCGGAAGCTCGCGCTTGAACGTGTGGGCGAATTGAGTTCTCAGGGGGCTGCCATCTACGCCGTCCCCATCGCCGTCGCTGGGCAGCACGGTGGAGAAACCGTCCCAGTTCCCGTGGGCCAGGCCCTCGGATTCCGCGACAAGGTCCGCGTCAAGGGAGCGCCTCAGATGCGCAATGTTGCACCAGGGTTCGAAGATCGACGCTAGCTCCACCAACGAGTCGGCGCGCGCCACGCTCGTCGGGGGGTGGGACGATGTCACCATCTAGAGAGCCTCCTCGGTGGACGCGGCCACCATCGCGATCGAGTCGTCTAGCTCCTCCATCGCCTCGTCGGCACCATCGAGCGAGAGGAACGGGTTGGGCAGCCCCTCCCACGCAGCGACGCCTGCGTCGGCGACGGAAGCGGGCAAGAGACAATCGTCGAGGCGCTTTCGAAGCTCGTCCTCGTCCATCTGCTGTCCGATGATGACGAGCTTCTGGACTCGATCGCCGAACTTGGGGTCCCATCCGGGTTGTGCATCGGGGGCGTCTTCCGGATGGCCTTCCCAGTGTTCCTTGGGCGTCGCCGCCTACCAGTAGCCCTTGGGCCCGATGTGGCAGACTCCGCCGGCTTGGGCCCACTCGTAGGCGATCCCGTGGTCCGCAGCGACCCAGAAGAAGCCCTTGGATCGGAGGACGCTGCTCCACGCTTCAGGATGATGGAACAGGGCGTGGAGCTTCTCGGCGTCGAATGGGCGGCGCTCTTGGTAGACGAAGCTGGTGAAGCCGTAGGTCTCGGTTTCTGGGGCGTGCTCACCCTCAAGCTCGCGCTGCCACGCCTCTGAGTTGGCGGCCTCCTCGTAGTTGAAGAGACCGGTGTTCAAGACTTGCTCCAGCGGGATCTTGCCGAACTGTGCGTGGACAATCTTCGCCCGTGGGTTGAGGTTCCTCAGCGCGGAGTGGACCTCCGCGAGCGCCCGCTCGTCGACCAAGTCCACCTTGTTGAGCACGATCACGTCGGCGAACTCCACCTGATCGATGAGAAGCTCCGCGACCGTCCTCATGTCGTCGGGCCCAGAGGCGAGCCCAAGCTCGGCGAGATCGTCCGCCTTCATCACGCTCGCCAAGAGGCCGGACGCATCGACCACCGTCACCATCGTGTCGAGCCTCGCGACCTCCGCCAGGCTTTGACCCTCCTCGTCCTCGAACGTGAACGTCTGCGCGACCGGCACAGGCTCTGAGATCCCCGTCGACTCAATCAGGAGGTAGTCGAAGCGACCGTCTTTTGCCAAGCGGGCGACCTCCTCGAGCAGGTCCTCCCGGAGCGTGCAGCAGATGCAGCCGTTCGTCATCTCGACCAGCTTCTCCTCCGTGCGTGACAGATCGGACCCGCCCCGCGCGACGAGCTCGCTGTCGATGTTCACCTCGCTCATGTCGTTCACGATCACGGCGACCCGAAGGCCGTCGCGGTTGTTCAGGACATGGTTCAGGAGCGTGGTCTTGCCGGCTCCGAGGAACCCGCTGAGGACAGTGGTGGGGAGGCGACGGACGGAGGGCGAAGAGTCGGGGGCGAGTGGGGTCTCAGTGAGCATGTGGATCGGAACCTCCCAGGAAAGCGGTGCACCAATCCGGCAATGAACTGGCCACAGGAGTTCACGACGCCCCTCAACGGAACGCTTGGACGGTGGGGCAAGTGTCGAAGGGAGTCTCGCTGTGGTGCCGGGGCCAAGCTCCGAAGCTATGGGCAACTGGGCGGCGAGCTCGGTCTGAACTTTGTGCCCACCGGACTCCCGACTTTGCTGCTGCAGCCGATGGTGGGCGGCGACGGAGACGTGACGGGGTCGTGCAACTTCCCCACTCAAACCGCAGCTAACTGGAACCCCGGCATGACCGTAGCGTCGGCCCAGACCCTGTACTTCCAGTTGAGCGACAAGGACAACGGTGGCCCGTGCGGCGCCAACTACAGCTTTAGTCGCGGCGTGTCGGTCGTCACGCAGTGAGACATCGGAGCGTGTCGCGCATGGGCGAAACCGTCCATGCACGGCATGCTCCTGGGGAGGGGCTGCTAGCTATTCGGGGCCCTTCAAGCAACGCAGTCAGGGCTTCGAGGGGCGCTGGTGGATAGTCCGGCCTTATTCAATGGGCTGCTAGTGGCCGATGAGTTCTGCCGTTGCCTTCTGGGCCGCGGTGCGGGCGCGTGCGATCGCGTCCTTGCCGACGCCTGCCCTCGTGGCCTC
>CALHGQ010000400.1 GCA_938030175.1 uncultured bacterium
GTCCGTTCCTGATCGCACTGTCGGACCTTTCCGGCTCGGTGATCTACGTCTTGGTGGCACGCGCGATCGCGCTTTCCTGATTGCCGCAGCCGAGGAAGCGAGAAGAGGTGATAGAGCAAGGACGGACGGCCCCGGACGTAGGGCCGGCACGAGAATCGGCAGCAGAACCGGTTTTGGGACCAGCAGCAGAAGGCGTAAAGCCTGCTCGTTGGCTTCGCCGGTTCGGCGTCTTCGCCCTCGCGACGTCCGTGGTCCTCGCACTGGCCACGCTGGCCTGTCGCGCGGTGGTTGGCTGGGTCTTCCCCGTCGGCTCCGAATCGATGGAGCCCACCATCATGACGGGGGAGTCGGTGTTTCTCCGCTACGGGAAACAGATCGATCAGCGCTTCGACATCGTGGCGTTCCAGGACCCCGGCGGAGGGGCGTCGATCAAGCGGGCGGTCGGCCTCCCCCGGGAAGAGCTGATCATCACCCCCTCTGGCGACCTGCGCATCAACGACCAGTTCCTCCCGAACGCGCCCGGCAGACCGAAGCCCGTTCCGATCTTTGATTCTCGGCAGCAGTCCATCAACGACCATTGGCGGCACGGCGCGACCGCCTTTGACCCTTGGACCGTCGAGCCTGGGCGCGTGGCCGGCGAGTCGGAGGTCTTCACCCTTGACGGCAACCTCGTCCAGCTCAACTCGGACGCGGGTCTCTTGCGCTTTCAAGATCGCGTGACCGACGGACACCTAGACGGCGACGGGAAGTACGTGCACGGCCGCAACGTCGTGCACGATGTGGTGGTGGAATTCGAGGTCAAGGTCCTCAGCGCGGGTGGGATCATCCGGGTCCAGGTGTCCGAGGAAGACGACTGGTTCGCGGCGTACATCCCGGTGTACGAAGGTGAGGAGGCGTCCAAGGTGCTCGTGAAGCGCAATCGTCCGTCGCGTTTCGGGGATCGAGCCCAGAGAAGCTACTTCGGGGACCTCCTCGCCGAGATCCCCATCGGAGAGTGGGTTTCGATTCGGCTTGCGAACATCGACAACGAGGTCTCGCTTCGGATTGGCGAGTCCAGTTTCGCGTCGAGCTACGCCGAGAACACCGCGCGGCCCAACCCGATGTCGAACGACGATGCGCCCTTTAGCTCCGGAGAGCGGGTCAAGGTGGGCGGTGCGGGCGTTGTCCTGCAGCTGCGCAATCTGCGGGTTCTGCGCGACTTCTACATCCTCCCGCGCGGGGAGTTCGGGGTCGGCCGCCGGATCACCCTCGATCCCGATGAGTTCTTCGTGCTGGGGGACAACACGGCGAAGAGCCGCGACAGTCGAGATCGGGGTCCCATCTCCATGGAGCGGCTCGTTGGCACGGCCGAGGCCGTCGTGAGGCCCCTGGGGGCTTTTCGACGCCTCTGAGCTGGACCGCTGAACTGGACCGCTGGGTGGGGCCTCTGAAGGGAGCCCGTGCTCTGGGCCTGCGATCGACGTCTGTGATCTGGTCCTCCCCTGCCGGTCCCAGGTACCTAGACCACCGACATCGGGCCTGATCACGACCGCGCACGGCCCTCTCCGGCCTTGAGACACCGGATCGGGGCCCGAAAACGGCCTTTTCACCGGAACGTGGGCTCCTCCCGTCGGTTCTGTTCCGAAGCAAAGGACGCATGAACCTCCACGACGGCTCTGGCGAGGAGCCGATCCCACCGGTCTCGTCCCTGACTGCCAAGGCCGCCGCCACGGACCTCAGCACCATCGGGGCGACGGACCGCTCTTCTGTTGAGACACAGGGGAGCGGGGACGTGGATCGTGGCGCCCAGCTGATGCAGCTCTGGAAGGCCGGCGACGACGCCGCCTTCGACGAGCTCGTCCACCTTTACTCAGACCACGTTTATGCCCTGCTCACCCGCTTTCTTGGACGCTCCCATTCAGGCCGCGAGGACCTCGTGCAAGAGGTCTTCTTGCGCGTCCTTGGGGCGAAGGAACGCTACGAGCCGACGGCGCGCTTCACGACTTGGCTCTACAGCATCTGCTGGCGCATGTGCATCAACGAAACGGCGCGATCTGGTCGGCGACGGGCCGCGTCGCTCGAGGCACTCGGCTCGGACGAAGGGGGCGACGGTGGCGGCGCGCAGTTCGTGGATGACGCCGCACCTGACCCCAGCGCCAACCTGGAGCAGGGGGACCTCGTCGGAGCCGTGCGCGCCGCGATCGCCGCGCTGCCCGAGTCCCAGCGCATCGCCGTCGTCCTCTCACGCTATCATCGGCTCTCCCACGCGGAGATCGCATCCGTGGTCGATTCAACGGAGAAGGCCGTGAAGTCCCTCATTCATCGCGCGCGAGAGACGCTGCGCCTCCACCTTCAACCGATCGTCGAAGAGGAGCTGTCATGACATCCCCATCCCATCGGCCCGATCGAGGCCTTGACGATTTGCTGGGGCAGGACGCCGACCCAGTGATGGGACACGACGCGACGGAGCGACTGCGCGAGCGCCTCGCCGAGGCCCGCGCTGGGAGTGCCAACGGGCCGCAGTCCGCGGAAGACGCCGAGCTCGACGTGGTTCTTGCTTTCGATTCTGTAGCGCCGCCGACCGGTTTGGCCGATCGAGTGTTGGAGCGCGTTCGTGCCGAGAGAGAGGCGGGCTCGCCCGACGTGCTTGTTCCGGTCGCCACGGCGGACACGGATCGGCGGAAATGGCGTCTGCGAGTGCTCCTGCCCGTGGCCGGGGCCGCAGCCGCCGCGCTCGCCCTTTGGATGATGCGCGGGCAGGGCGCGCGCTCCGTCGGCATGGAAGTGGACACTCCCGAGGACAGCGAGCTCGTGGCCAGCGTCCCGGAGACCGAGGTCAGTGACGAGTTGCTCGCTTCCCTTTCGGTGCTTGAGAACATGGACTTCGTGACGGACGGACTCGATCCGTTCGAAGCGGACGCGCTGTTCCTCTTCGAGCCCGAAGATCAAGTGCTCCTCGACTTGCTGGTATCCGACGACTACGACTTCGACGGGATGGACGACGTGTCCTCCGACCGTGAAGCGGGTGGAGAGGATCGATGATCGCCGCTCGTCTAGCACTGGTGGCGTGCCTGGCGCTCTTAGGATTCTCGGGGACGGCTTCGGCTGGGTCCCAGGGAAAACCCACCGGCGTGGAATTGCCCGGGGCCGCCAAGCTGTCGAAGGCAGACGCCGCGAGTCGGCGCGCCCGATGGAACAAGCTCACCAAAGAAGAGCAGGCCGAGCTTCTGGCCCGTCACAAGCGGCTGGAGTCCCTGTCGCCGGAGAAGCGCGCCGAGCTGGAGAACCGAGCGAAGCGTGTTCAGCGTGAGCTGGCGGAGATCGAGGCGTCCCTCACGGAAGAGGAGCTTGCCGACCTGGACAAGCTCGGGCGCAAAGAGCGCCAAAGCGCTCTGCGCAAGATGGTCGCCGAGCGCGCGTCCGTCGCCGCGGCCATGGTTCGCACGCGCATGACGCCGAAGGAGCGCGCGCGCGTTGAAGCCGCCAAGCCGGAAGAGCGCGCCGAGATGCTGCGTGTGTTTCGCAAGCGCGAGCTCGATCGCCTCTCGGGCAGTCTGTTTGAGCTTGCGAAAGAATTGGGGTTCTCCGCGGCAAAGTTGGACGAGCTGCGGAAACTGCCTCACCACGACCAGCGGACGGCCATCATCTCCCGGATGCGTCGACGCCTGGAGCGCGACGTCTCGGAGAAGGGACTGCCGGAAGGTCTGCCGGAGAAGCGATGGAAGCGCATGTGTTCCCAAGGGGACATGGGCTTCCTGCGGTCGGTTGAGAAGGTTCGTTCACAGCATCCGGAGTTTGGTGTGCCCGCCAAGCAATGGGATCGACGAGTGCGGCGGCGCAAGGCGATCGCTAGTCGCCTCCGGGATTTGGGGGAGCCTTCGGATAGGCAGCGCGAACGGTCTCCCAATGCGACCGATAGCCAGCTGCGTCGTCGGATGATCATCGACCGACGTCAGCGGATCGAACAGTTCCTCATTCGGGAGTGCCACCTGGGCACCGGCGTGGCTCGCCGCCTTGAGGCTTTGAGTCCCCAGGAATTCGTGGCCGCGGTAGGCGTGGGCACCAAGCTGATCGAGGAGGGAGCGGACGTCGGCGCTGGGCTCGACCGTTGGCTCGATGCGAGGCAGCGGCGCCGAGAGGGGAAGAAGCGCTGATCAAGCTGTGCTGATCAGGCTGCGTTGGGCGCGCTAGCTAGCGCTCGCCCTCTCCGCTCTCTTGCGGGGCTTCGCCCTCGCCGAGAAGCTCCCCCGCCCGTTCGATCTTGTCCGTGCGTGACGTGAGGAGCGACTCGCCGAAGAACAGCGCGAGCATGCCGGACATGAACATCCAGAACTCTTCGCCCTTGGGATGTTCGCCGAACCAGGCCCAGACGACTACGCCCGCACCAAACGCCATCAGCAGATAGGTCTCGATGCGCGAGCGCTTCTGGCGGTCCAGCGTCGCTCTTGCTTCTTCACTGCTCATGGCCATGGCGGCCAGTCTACCCAGCGAGTCGGCTCCCGGTTGGGAGCCCCGGGAGCTTCGCCCTGAGGAAACTCGGTCACGGGGGCTTGGTTCAGCACATGGTCTGGAGAGAGAGCGACGCCGTGGGCGCTAACACGTCCCCCGGAGCCACGTAGTCGTCGTTTCGATCTCTCTACACCCCCAAGACGTCATGCCAGAGACACCCAACCCGCCTTCCCCTGGTCCAGCCGCCCAGGCCGCGGCCGCGAAAGGACCCACTCTATTCGGGGATATCGACCGGCTGCTTCGTGGGCACTACACCAGTGAGGCCGCGCTTCGAACCGGCGGCATCGCAGTTCCCCTCCGAACGCTCGCGATCGGGAGCCTGATCCTGGGGGCGTTCTACGGCGCTTCGATGGGGCTTTTCTCAGGGCTCAACGCGGGCGCGGGCAATGGATCGTGGCTTCAAGTGTTCGCTAGCGCGGTCAAGGTGCCCATCTTGTTCCTCTTGACGCTAGTGGTGACGTTCCCGTCGCTGTACGTCGTCTCTGCGCTCGCCAGGTCGAGGCTCCAAACGGGGGACACGATGCGCGTGCTGCTCGGAGCCGTCACGGTCAACCTCGCGCTCCTTGCGAGCCTTGGGCCGGTCGCGGCGTTTTTCACGCTCTCGACGGACAGCTATCCGTTCATGAAGCTCCTGCACGTGCTGTTCTTTACGGTCAGCGGGTTCGCGGGGCTTGGGTTCCTCAGGCGCGCGCTTCGGACCATCCTGGAGCCGACGCGCGTACCCCCCGGCGCGGTCTTCCAGTCGTTCACCCCATCGCCGCCCCTCTCGATCACCCAAGGGGCTGCGCCGCCCCCTGAGCCGGCGACGCAGGAGAACGATCAGGTCCGGCGCGTCTTCCAGCTGTGGATCGTCATCTTTGGTCTCGTGGGGGCACAGATGGGTTGGATCCTCCGTCCGTTCATTGGCGCCCCCAGCCGTGAGTTCGGATGGTTCCGCGAGCGCGGGTCAAACATTCTCCTCGACGTCATCAACACCTTCGGCGACCTTTTCTAGTTCCCGTGCTCGGCCATGCCACCGAGATCCTCCGCGCCGAGGGTCGTCATCAACCTGGCGCGCCAACTACGGCTTGGGCCGCGCTGCTCGTGGCGGCGCTGGCGACGCCCGCGATCCACGGCGCGGTCATGGGCACCTGGTCCGGCCGGCCGCTGCAGGTGTTCTACTCGCTGACCAAGGTGCCTCTACTCCTCGGTGCGGCAACGCTCGTGTGCCTGCCGAACTTCTTCGTCGTCAACACGTTGCTCGGCCTCCGCGAAGACTTCCACGCGGCGCTTCGCGGCGTGCTGGCGAGCCAGGCAACGCTCGGGATTTCCCTAGCCGCCCTGAGCCCCTTGATCGGGCTGATCTACGTTTCGGGCTGCTCCTACCCGCTCGCTACGCTGACGAACGGAGCGGCGTTCCTCACGGCCACGCTTGCGGGTCAGTGGACCCTAGCGAGGCACTATCGACCGCTCGTGGAGCGCGATCCACGGCACCGCGTCGGCCTTGTGGGGTGGCTGGTGCTCTACCAGTTTGTTTCGATCCAGCTAGCCTGGTCCCTGCGCCCGTTCATCGGATCCCCGGACTTTGCGACTACCTACTTCCGAGAAGACTCGTGGACGAACGCCTACGTAGACGCCGTTCAGGCCATGCTGATGGCGCTCTAGTGGTTGGGGGGGGCATCGAATCTTGGCCTTAGCGCAGGACCTGAGAGCGCTACGACCCGATAGGAAGGATGGCGCCGTCCCCCCCCTTCATCGCTGTGCCCACCATGAACCAAACGCTCCTTCCGGCTCTCCTCGTGTCGATGGCGTGCATCCTCTCCGCATGTTCAGAGGCGGAGGATCCTGAGCCGCCCGTCCCGCCCACCGAAGAGCTGGCGTACTACTACTGCTCGGATCGCACCGGCAACTTCGAGATCTTCCTGCGGACCGGCGACGTGGATGAGCAGCTCACCGACGATCCACTCGTCGATAGCTGGTGGCCCCGTGCGTCGCCCGACGGATCGACCGTGCTCTTCTACCGCAGCGACGTGGCGGATCGGCCTGCCGTCGGCGGTGCCAACAACAACTACGACTTCGCGTCCCTTTGGATGCTCGACGTGGCGACGGGCGTATTGACGGAGCGGATCCCGCTCGATGCCAACGGCTGGACCACGCAAGGGGTGGCGGATTGGTCGCCGGATGGAACGCAGATCGTCATGGCGGCGCAGTCCACCCCTGACGGCGGGCGGTGGCACCTGTTCATCACCGACGCGCTGGGTGCCAACCCCACGAGGATCTCGACGCGCACGTCGCTCTACCTCGACCCGTCCTGGTCCCCCGACGGCACCAAGATCGTGTGCGTCGCGCACCCCGTCGGGGTCACCGGAGCCAGCCTCAATGACCTCGAAGTGTTCACCATGGACGTGGACGGGACCAACGAGCTCCGGCTGACGAACGACTCGTTCCGCGATCACGATCCGTACTACTCGCCTGACGGAAACGAGATCGCGTTCGAGACGGACATCGACCCGACGTTCTTCGGTGTGGGTCGGTGGGGGCTTCGAGCTGTTTCGACCGACGGCGCCACGCTGCGCACGATCATTGAAGACATGCAGATCAACACGCTGCCGCAGTACAGCTTCGACGGCACGGTGATTTACTTCCAGCGCTTCGTGTTCGGCGGACCGGGTGGATTTCGCCTCGCCCAGATCAACGTCGACGGCACGGGCCTCGAGTTCATCACGGAAGGGGGGGCGTACGACGACACGGACTTCGCCCATACGAACCTGATGACGCTGCGGACAGGCGGCACGCTGAGCCAGCGCGACTGGTTCGAGTTCGAGTTCCCCGAGCACGTCAAGCCTCGGAACATCGATCAGGCTCCGGGCTACTACACGCAGCTCCCGCTGTCTGGGCGCTAGGCGCCCCCTTCTTTGCCGCGTCGAAGAACCGCGGACGCTGGGTCTCCCCGCAGTACTGACGGCACGCCGGTGGGCGTGTAGCATGGCGCTATGCCCCGTGCCCTGTTCGCCGCCGCCTACGTGCTTCCGCTGCTGCACCTTGCAGCGCTCCAGTTCCGTGGCCCGTTCGCCTGGTTAACGCTGGCCTACGTGTTCGTGGGGGTCCCGCTCTTCGACATCCTCGTTCCCGAGGGGGGAGCGGACGACGAGGCCGCCGAGGCGATGCCGCAGTCGCCCCGCTTCCACGACCTTCTGCTGGAGCTTTGGCTGCCCATGCAGATCGCGCTTGCGCTTTGGACCCTCCACGTCATCGGCGTCCACCCGCCGACTGGGCACGAGTGGGTCGGGCTTCTCCTTTCGATGGGGGCGGTCGCAGGCGCGGGTGGCATCACCATTGGGCACGAGCTCATGCACCGGCCCCACCTCGCCCACCGTGCGCTGGGCGAAGCGCTCTTGACCAGCGTCTTCTACGCGCACTTTTGCGTTGAGCACGTGCTCGGTCATCACAAGCGCGTCGCGACCCATGACGACCCGGCCTCGGCGCGACGGGGAGAGTGGATTTACGCGTTTTACGGGCGCTCGATCGTCATGGGCCTCGCGAGCGCATGGCGGTTGGAGTCGCGCCGCGTCGAACGCCTGGGCCTCGGGGGCACTCTCATGGATCGGCGGCTCCGGATGGCGCTGACGCAGGCGCTGCTCGCGGCTGGCCTGGGTCTCGCGTTCGGCCCCGTGGGCCTCGCCTTCTATATGGGGCACGCGCTCTTTGCCGTGCTCCTGCTCGAGACGGTCGACTACATCGAGCACTACGGCCTCGTGCGCGACGAGTTCGAGGACGGCAAGTTCGAGCGTGTCCGTCCCCATCACTCGTGGAACAGCGCCCATCGCATCAGCAGCGCCCATATCTTCCAGCTTCCGCGTCACTCGGATCACCACGCCAACGCGTCGCGGCCCTACTACCGGCTTCGGACGCTGCCCGGTGAGGCGCCGGTGCTTCCGGCTGGCTACCCCGCCATGATGCTGGCGGCCCTGGCGCCGCCGCTCTTCTTCCGCTGGGTAGATCCGCTGATTCGAGAGGCGGAGGCCTAGCAATCCAGCGGGGGCAACGCGCGGACGTTAGAGTTCGCGGGTGCCAACTCAGCAGAACAGCATGACCCAGGGGCCCTCTGGACAGGTCCCCTTCGCTCCCTACGGTGACGTCCGCGCTGCGCTGGCTTCACCGGGGGCGATCCTGATCGATCTGCGAGCCCCGGTTGAGTACGCAGACGACTGCATTCCGGGTGCGATCAACGTCCCGCTCTTCGAGGATGTCACGAGGTCGTTTGTCGGGCTTCTCTACAAGCAGTTCAGCCCCGAGGCGGCGTTCCAAGAGGGTCGAGCCGCCGTGGCCGAGCGCGTGGAGGGGCTTGTGGCGGAGATCGCGGAGCACGCGGGATGGGATGTCCCCGAGGATGATCTGAAGGCGCGCGTGCTCGCCATGACGGAGGGGGGCATCGCGAAGATGGAGGCCGAGCTCACGCCCGCGCCCATCGACCGCTTCCCCGAGGCCCCCGTCATCCTCCACTGCGCGCGCGGAGGCATGCGTTCACGGAGCGTGGTCGCTTTGCTACGGGCCCTTGGCTTCGAGCGAGCGGTGGGAATGGATGGTGGCTACCGCGGGTACCGCCGCGTCGTGATGGATAGCCTCAGCGAATGGACGCCGCCCCCTCGGGTGGTGGCGCTCCGCGGCCTCACGGGCGTCGGCAAGACCCTTGTGCTGCGCGCGATCGAAGAGAAGCGGCCGGGATGGACGCTGGACCTCGAGGGCCTCGCGGGGCATCGCAGCTCGCTCCTCGGCATGGTGGGCCTCAAGCCCGTCAGCCAGAAGGCGTTCGAGACGGCCATGAGCGCGCGGGTCGCGGACGGTTTTCCGGATGGCGTGATGGTCGTCGAGGGGGAGAGCCGCAAGGTGGGGGATGCCATCATCCCGAGTCCCGTTTGGGAGGCGCTACGCGGCGCCACGAACATCGACGTGACGGCGTCCATTCCGCGGAGGGTCGCGGTGCTCTCGGATGACTACCTGCGCGACGAGTCAGCGCTTTCTGTTCTGCGCGAGCAGCTCGTCGCGGTTTCCGCCCGCATGGAAGGCCAGCCCGAACTGGCCGAGATGCTCGACCGCGGCGAGACGGGGCCGCTGGTGGAGCTGCTCCTCGAGCGCTACTACGACCCGCTCTATCGTCGGAGCGACGAGGGCAAGCAGTACGTTCTATCCATCGAAGCGGAAGACGAGCACGTGGCCGCCGAACGGGTCATCGAAGCCGTGGAGTCGGGCGAGCTCTGGCCGAGCTAGCGAAACTGAACCCAGGATGTGCCGCCTGCGGGGACTCGCACGGTGACGCTCAGGTGCAGGCCCTCGAAGGCGAGGGACGCTTGGGTTTCCCCGGGCGCTAGCACCAGGCCCGGGCCGCTCGTCGTCGCGGCGCCCCGGATCCCCGTGAGGTCCATGGGAACGCGCAGGGTGCGTTCCACCGCTTCGTCGAGCGGGTTGAATGCAACGAGCATGCCCCGCGGCTCTCCGTCCGGCGCCAGGGGATCCACGTGCAGCATCCAGTCGACGTCGCGCCCGTCCGCGCGCCTCCCGTGGACCACGTCGGACTCAAGGATGCGGCGGTGGCTTTTGAACCAGGCCACCGTTTCCTTGACCATCTCCCTGGTCTCATCCGTGTCGTACATCCGCGGCCCTCGGTAGCACGCCTGCACCCCCAGGGCGAGATTCGACATCAGCATGCGCCGGTAGTGCTCGAGGTGTTCCGACAGCGGCTCGATGGTCGCGGCTGCGCCACCGCCCTGGTACTCCGTGAGCGGCACGAACATCCAACCCATGGAAGGTGTCTTGGACCACGTGCCGTCGTAGATGTTCTGGCGAGTGTGAATGACCTGCGCCGCCCGGGGCAGCGACCAATTCACCTCGCGGTAGCCCATGCCGCACTTGTTCGCGCCTGCGTGGTAGTAGTGATCCGGCACGTTGAGGTAGACGCCGTGCCCCCTGCACCACCGATAGAATCCGTCGATGACCTGCCACTGGGCCCAGACTGAGTTTTCGAGGCTCGTCTGCAGCGGAGGCCGCACGGTTGCGTCTGGGGTGCCGGGGTACGAACCGTCGTGCTCCAGCAGCATGAACCCCGTCTCGTCGTAGAACTGCTCGAGCGTGGCGAAGTAGTCCTGGCCCCAGTTGGAGGTCAAGGAAGGGCAGTTCCCGTGGATGTCGGCGCCGGGCTCACCCGTCTCAGGGTGGATGCAGTTGTCCGACGCGGGTTCGATGCGACGCGAGGAGAGCAGCGAGTAGCCGCCAATCTCGATGCCCTTCGCTCGGGCATAGTCCGCGTGCCGCTTCATCTCGGCGAGGTACTCGGGCGCTCGATTCTCGATGTTGAAGCCGGAGCCGAAGGTCAGGATCACCATCTCGAACCCCACCTCGGCGCACTGGTCGATCGCGTTTCGGACGGTTTCCTCGTCTGACCAGCGCACGTGCATCATCAGCGGGTTCTCCGTAACCCAAGGGGCGACGGTGCGCATGAGCCTTCGCCGCGCCATGCCGGTGCGTTCGCGACCGTCGGCTTCGTGCACGCTGAGGACGAACGTGCGGAACGAAGTGAAGGTCTGCCCAGCCCAGACTTCGGCGGCTGGGCCCAGGCGGGGCGAGACTTCCAGAAGGCACGGGGTCTTGCGCTCGTAGTTGACCTGGCTCAGGAAGGTCGGGTCCGTGCGCCAGTGAACCACATGGCTATTGGCATTGCGGTGGGTCATACCGCCGAAGGCGAAGTCGGTCTCGACGTGGAGCGAGGGCGTAGGCTGGGCGGCGCCGCGGGACTCGACCCACGACGAGTGCTCGACGACGCGCAGCGTCTCGGGCGTGACAGAGTCGATCGTGAACGGGGCGGGGCCCATG
This sequence comes from uncultured bacterium, assembly GCA_938030175.1. Classification (GTDB taxonomy): domain Bacteria; phylum Planctomycetota; class UBA1135; order UBA1135; genus Saltatorellus. The sequence goes on from CALHGQ010000400.1 coordinate 11,335, forward strand.
TTCTCTACGGTGACCCACTTGGCGTAGGCTGG
>CALHGQ010000401.1 GCA_938030175.1 uncultured bacterium
GCACCGCCTGGGATGTACGCCGCCTCGAACAGCTGGTCGAGCTTGCCCTCACCTTTGACGAGCGGCCGGGCCTCCGCCCCGTCGACTTCGTGGACTCGATCCGCGAGACGCGCGTGGCGGACCCCACCGCTTCCACCGTCAAGGTCATGACGATCCACGCCTCCAAGGGACTGGAGTTCGACATCGTGGTGCTGCCCGAGCTGGGCAAGAACCTGCGCCTGACCCCGTCGAGCTTCATCGGCGGGCGCCGGTCGGAGGTGGATCCTCCGACCGTGGCCACGGCGTGCCCCAACAAAGAGGTCGCCCATCACCACGAGCAGCTGCGCGGCCTTTATCGAAGCGAAGAGCAGCGCTCGATGACCGACGCGCTCTCGGGGCTCTACGTCGCGATCACGCGCGCGGTGCACGTGGTGGAGATGATCATCCCGACTCCGTCGAGCAGTTCCAAGCTGCCGCCGCTGCAGCACGCGAGCCTTGTCTCTGAGCCGCTCCTGAAGCTGAGCCAGGGAGGCCGCGACGCTGACCCTGACGCTGACACGGAAGAGGAGCAGGCATCGCTCCTTTGGGAGCACCCGGATTCGGACGCGAGCTGGTCGTCCGCGCCCAGCCGCCGCGAGATCGAAGAGGAGACGTTCGTCCCAGAGGCGCCACTCGCGCTGAAGCCAGGCTACGGCGAGGGCACAACCGAGCTCCAAGTCGCACCGGTCAAGCGCCACCTCTTCTCCGGCCGAGAAGAATCCATCGGCGCCCTGGCCGGCACCGACCTCTGGTCGCCCGCCCAGGACAGCGGCAGGCGACTCGGGCTCTTGGTCCACGCGTTGCTGGAGGACTTCCACTGGTCTAGCGACGAGCCCCGCACCGACGAGGAACTGCGCGCCATCTGCACGCGGATCTCCCCGGACACATCCCAGGTGGACGAAGCGCTCGCGCGGTATCGCTCAGCCACCGAGTCCTCCGCCCTCGCTTCGCTATTCGAAGAGCCAAAGACCGAGTACCGCCTCGTGACAGAGCGACTCTTCGATGTGGAGATCACCGACCTCGACCGGGACCCCATGCGCTGGCGCGGCACCATCGACCGTCTGCTCCTGCACATGGACGACGGCGCGGTCGCGCGGGCCCAGATCGTGGACTACAAGACCGAGGTCGCGAGCGGCGGACCCGAGGTCCTCTACCGCCACAGGGACCAGCTCAACGACTACCGCCGCGCGGTCTCGGCCCTCTTCGACCTCGACGAGGCTCGCATCGAATGCGTCATCGTGTGGCTGCCCGGCGGCGGGGCGGAGGAGATGCTCCCCGTGGCGCCCCGCTAGGCAGCGGACGCCACGGGGAAGTGGCGGAGGCGGAGGGATTCGAACCCCCGGTGAGTTGCCCCACGTCGGTTTTCAAAACCGGTGCATTAAGCCAGGCTCTGCCACGCCTCCTTGTCGATCGCTCCTTGCGGAGCTTCTGACGCCGCAGAGCTTAGCGCCAGGCTCCTCAGATTGGAGCTAGCGTGCGGCGATTCTCGTGAAGTGGTCGAGCAGGCGGTCGCGGGCGGCAGCGTAGAGTGGGCCCATGATCCGCCTCCCTGACGGCCGCAGCGCCGGCTTCATCGCCGAGTCTGGGCAGCCAGAACCCGCGGGGCTGACGCCCGTCGACGACGAGACCCGGGCTGACACCGCTCTCCGCATGCTCCGGGCGGGGAAGTCGCTCCTTTGGGTTGGGGATTTTCGGAATGGGCGCCAGCTCCTCAGCGCGCTTCGACGGCGGCTGAAGGCTGCCTCCTCGCGTTCTGTGGGCGGCGATCTCCTGGCCCAATGGCGACTGGAGAGGGCGGCCACCCGTGAGAAGGCGGAGCTCCTCGGGTGCCTCTACGTCGCGGTGGAACCGGACGGAGGGGTCGACCTCCCGCGCGCGCCGGAGACGAGCGTGGCCGTGGACCTCGCCTGGGGCCCCTCGAACGGCCCGCGCGTCGTTTCGATGACGACGCTCCTCGGCGCGATGGGCGCGGCCGAGTGGACCGCGAAGGGCCTGGAGGTTCCGGGCCTGGCGGGAAAGCTTGTCCCTCGGTTCGGCGTGTTCTCCCCGACGCGGCGCGCGTACGTTGATCTGTTGGAGCACCTGGATGTAGAGCAGAAGTCGGTGCTGGACGTTGGCTGCGGCACGGGCGTCCTTGCTTTTGTGCTGTTGCAGCGCGGAGCCAGCCGCGCGATCGGAACAGACATCGATCCGCGCGCCGTTCGGTGCGCAACGGACAATGCGGCGGGGCTTGGGCTGGAAGATCGGTTCGGTGCGGTCGAGGCGGACCTGTTTCCCAGCGACACCGCCGGCGAGCGCTTCGACTGCATTCTCTTCAACGCGCCTTGGATCCCTGAGGTTCCGCGCACTCGACTCGACCGGGCGGTCTTCGACGAAGGGGGGCGGACGCTCGAGAGGTTCATGGCAGATGCGCCGGCGTTCCTCTCCGAAGCGGGAGTGGTCGCGATCCTCGTTTCCGATCTGCCCGAGAGGCTCGGTCTGCGCGACTCCGGCCATGTGGAAGCACTCGCTATGAAGGCTGGGCTAGGGCTCCGAGGTTGCTTCAGCACACCCGCGACGCACGGACGCACCAAGGATCTGAGAGACCCGCTTCACGCCGCACGCGCTGAAGAAAGGGTGCAGCTTCTGCTGTTCGCAAAGCAGAGCTGAGCGGCTCCAAAGAAGGCGCGCCGTCCATGAGTGAACGGTCATGAGGCACGCTTCGCGCGAAGCGTCGTTCGTGGTTGCGAAGAGCGCCACTCCGCGCCAGCTTGTGCCCATGAAGCGCGCCTATCGAATCCCCCTCGTACTCGTTCTTTTGGCCGTGCCCTGTTCCGCTCAAACGAGCTGGACCGGGCCCAACGACGTGGGCGCCCATGGCACCGGGATCGTTGGCACGGGCGACTTCAACGCGGATGGGTTCGTCGATGTGGCCTACTCCAGGAACGGCGCGTTCCATTGGTACGCGGGCCCAGGGTTCGACGGTCAGCGGTTCGAGATCGGTGCAGGGTCCGGCAATTCTTACGGGGGGACCTGCGCTGATATGAACGGTGACGGATGGCCTGACCTGGTCGCTTCCAACGGTGCCGCGGGAAGCGGACCGGGCAGCCTCTGGGTCTTCCTCCATCCGGGCAGCGCCGCCGCGGCGAGTACCCAGGACTGGGAGCGCGTGACGATCTACACCCTCGACGTCTGGCATCAGAACGACCTGGGCGTCGCCGACATGGACGGGGACGGGCGCCTCGACGTGGTGGTGCGGACGCGCACGGACGCGCGCCGGGTGCTCGTCGCTCTGCAGAACGCCGACTTCAACGCCTGGACGACGCGGTTCTGGCCGACGGGCGAGACGGCCAACGGGCCCGAGGGGCTCGCGCTCGGCGACGTCGACAATGACGGAGAGAACGAGATCGTTCTGTCCGGGGTCTGGTGGGACAACCCGGGGGGCTGGCGCAGCGGCGACCCTTTGAGCTACCTCATTGACGAAGCATTCGTCGGGCTGGCCGTCAAATCGGTGGTCGCGGACCTCGACGGGGACGGCCAGGCCGACGACATCGTGATGGCGAAGGCGGAGGGCAGCGGCGCCAACAGCAAGCTCAGCTGGTATCAGCACGACGGTCAGCCCACGGCGGGCGCGCAGGCGTGGACGGAGACGCTGCTCCAGTCAGGGGTCACGAACATGCACACGGTGGCGGTTGCGGACCTCGATGGCGACGGGGACAAAGACATCCTGGCGGGCAAGTCGTTCGGCAGCTCCGGGCTCTACGCCTACTACGGGGCGCCGGGTGGTGCGAGCTGGACCGAGCAGCTCATCAGCGCATCGGGCCAGTCCTACGTCACGTCGGTGGTGGACCTCGACGCCGACGGCGACCTGGACTTCGTGGGCCCCTTCCGATGGCAGGGAGCCGTGCGACTTTGGCGCAACGAACTGAACGGTGGCAGCAGCGACATGGAGGCTCCGACGCAGCCCACGGGTCTCCAGCTAGAGGGGCTCTCCTCGGCGGGCGCAACGCTCAGCTGGGAGGCGTCCAGCGACAATGTCGGCGTCACGGCCTACCGCCTCTACGTCAACGGCGTCCAGCAACAGAGCGTGCCGGGGTCGGTGCTGACGACGCTCCTCGGCGGGCTTCCAGCCTCCAGTCTCTTGACGCTGACGGCGACCGCGGTGGACGCGGCGCTGAACGAATCGGCGCCCAGTGAGCCGCTCCTCGTGGTCACGCCGCCAGGGCCGGACCCGAGCGGATCGCTCCTCGCGTGGTGGCCGCTCGACGAGAGCTCGGGCACCGTGGCTCCAGACCTCACCGGCTTCGCCAACGGAGCCGTCGTCGGCGCGGCCTCGTGGGCGCCCACGGAAGGCGTGCACGATGGCGCGCTGCGCTTCGGTGGCGGGGAAGACCGCGTCGAACTCGGCGCCTTCGATCCGGGCAGCGATCTCGCGCAGATGACGCTAGCCGCCTGGGTCAAGCCGGAGAGCTTCGCGGGCAACGGCGACGAGGCGCGCTTCCTCTCCAAGGCCACCGGCTCCAGCGAATCGGACCACGTGTTCATGCTCGGCAACTACGCCGACGGAACCTCTCTCCGCGGACGCCTCAACGCGGGCGGAGCGGTCACGACGGTCGAGTCGCCGGTCGGGCAGCTCGCACTCAACACGTGGACCCACGTCGCCATGACCTACGACGGAGCCGCGATTCGGCTCTATCGAAATGGCGTAGAGGTCGCGTCGGCCCAGGCTTCCGGCAGCGTGCCGCGGGAGACAGGCGTCTCCGCCGCCCTTGGCAACCAGCCGATCGGCGCGGGGGAGCGCGGGTTCTTCGGTCTTATGGATGACGCGGTGGTGCTGACTACGGCGCTAAGCCCGGCCGAGCTGATGGCGTTGAGCGACGGCAACATCGGCGGAGGCGGCGGCTCGCCGCTGACGGCCACCTGCTTCTGCTCCCAGCCGAGCTGCGGCAACCCTGACCCCGGGGCCGGCTGCGAGAACAGCACCGGGTCGGGCGCGCTGCTTTCCGGAGCCGGCTCACGGAGCCTCGCGACCGACGACCTCGTGCTCACGATCTCCGGCCTTCCGGCGAACACGTTCGGGCTCATGTTCATGGGGAGCGCCCAGGTGGGCGCGATCCCGGTGGGGGCGGGCCAGCGCTGCATCGGCGGCACGCTCTTGCGCTGGCCGGCGGCCCAGGCTTCACCCATGGGGACGATCGAGTACGGCCCCGGACTCGGTGCCGCTTCGCAGTCATTCCCCTCGGGAAGCGGCCTCCTCGTTGGGTCCACATGGCACTTCCAGGCCTGGTATCGAGACGTGATTGGCGCTTCGGGAGCCACCTGCACCGAGTTCTTCAACCTGTCCAGCGCAGGGACGGTGACGTTCACGGACTGAGCTCTGGGGTCCATGGCTGGGGCAGCGCCCAGGGATTCGAGGCGGCAGTGGAACAATCCGCAGCGGCAGTCCATCCTGAACTGCATGTCCACAGCACCCCGAACCTCCATGGCGATCGGCCTGGCACTGATTGCGGCCCCCGTCTTTCTGTCCCCTCCCGCGGCTGCGAGTCAGGACGACGTCGAGCAGGTTCTCGCGGAGTGCGAGGAGCTCATGAAGAGGAGTCCCCCGGTCTACCACATCCAGTCCTACGAGGCGCTGGCCAAGGCCAACGATCCACGGGCGATCGCGGTGCTTCGGGAGATCTACGCAAAGCCCCGTTTCCCGAAGACGCAAACGCCGTTCCTCATCGCTTCAGCGCTGGGTAGCAAGGGGGTCGTGGACGGAGTCCTTGACGATCTCGCCGCTTGGCTAGAGGAGGCGGACGAGCCGAGCGACGCTTGGCTGTGGAAGAACATCTTGAAGGTCGAGATGGACGAGTGGGGGCCTGATCGAGCCCTTGAGATCGCGCGCACCGCCAAGGACGTGGTTCACCGCGCGGCCGCCATCGAGGCGCTCGCCGCCGAGAAGGAAGAGTCGCTGTACGAGCTCATTCCAGAGCTGTGCAAGGAGCTGCCAAAGAAGGACGTCGAGAAGATGGTCCTGACCGGCGCGATGGTGACGGCGCTCGCAGAGCTTGGGAACAAGAAGACCCAGGTGAAAGACGACTGGCAGAAGATGGCTCTTGCGCTGATCGCGACCATGGAGGAAGGCAAGACGCCGCGCGCCGCGCAGCTCATGATCGCAAGGCAGCTTGCGGACGAGCTCGACGCGGAGCGGTTGGTGCTTGAACCTGACGCGTGGCGTTCGCTGATCGCCCAGAGGGCGCGGGAAGCCAAGGAAAAGAAGAAGAAGAAAAAGAAGAAGAAGGACTCCACGGCCGGTGAGAGTGCCGCCGTCTGGCCCACCTTCTTCGGCGTGGAGGTCACCGGCGATCGCGTGTGCTACTTGATCGACCTCTCCGATTCGATGGCGACTCCCATCCCGGCGGATTGGAAGCCGAAGAACGGGCCGGTCAGCGGACCGAAGAAGCGCAAGAAGCTGAAGAAGGGCGAAATTCCCACCGAGGCGGACATCCCGTGGTACTCCGTCGAGACGCGCTTCGATCTCGCGCGCGAACACCTGCGCATCTCGATCTTGCGCATGACGCCGGACCAGATGTTCACCGTCGTTGGCTTTGGGTCGAACGCGAAGTTCCTCGACGGCTGCAAGGGCATGGTGAAGGCGACGCCGAGCAACGTAAAGAAGGTGCTCAAGGGGCTCGACGACATCGAGATCGGCAAGCCGATCACCGGTCGACCTAACGGGGTTCTTTGGGGAGACACGAACCTCTTCGACGGACTCCGGTTGGCCTTCGCTGCCTCGAAGAAGGGCTCGGTGGATGAGGCTGCGTACGTGAGCTACGAGTCGATGGAGCACGGTGCCGACACGATTCTGCTGCTGTCAGACGGCAACCCGTCGGTCGACAACTTCACGGTCAAGGACGTGGACTACGGGGATGGCATCGTCCTTTCCGACGTCGAGACGGGTAAGGAAGCGCTCGATCGCCCCGGATCCCTCGACTACATGGGCCCGTATAAGTACTGGCTCAACATCTTCGAAGAGACCAAGCGGATGAACATGCTCCGGCAAGCGCAGATCCACGTCATCTCTGTGGGTGATGGGGATCGTGGCGCGCTGCAGCAGCTGGCGAAGATCGGCCTGGGCAAACTCACCGAGCTCGGCAAGCAGTAGCCGCGGGCTGCGACCTATCTAGCTGGCAGCTCGTAGAGCTCCAGCTTGGGTCCGGGGCGCTTGACGCGCCATAGATCGCGCAGCGGGAACTTCAGCGTCGTCGGAAGGTGAGCGTCGGGCACCGCCGCCGCTTCATCCGGCGTGGACGGAGAGCTCCATGCGGGGTGCACCGTCCAAACGGGGGCACCGAGACCCACAAGGGGCGGAAGCTTCTCGTACTCGGGCTCGCCGGTCTCCGGATCGACAGGCGGAAGCGTCGGGTCCAGGAGCGGCGGGGGAGCTCCGTCCTCCGGTGACCGATCAGTGGCGAGGAAGTGGGTCGCGCCCATGGCGGCAAAGGCCGACAGCGCGGTCTCGCCGAGGTCCATGGCCGCTCCCGCAGCTTCACTAGCAGGTTCGCGGAGCCACGTCGCGCCGTTGAGGAGCTGGTACTCAAACGCGTCCGCCATCGGCAGCACCGGATAGCCGCGCGGCTGCTCTTGGTCCGCCTCAAGCATCATGAGCCGGTGGGCTTCACGCCCGTACAGCTCGGAGCCCGATCGTTCCCGAAGGCGCTGGGTCACCTTGAGCGCGGCCAGAGTTTGCGGCGGCACCGGCCCGTACACGTCGACGGCAACGAGCGCGTTGTCGGGCAGCTTGGAGAGCAAGTCCTCGGCGACCGCGCGCGTGTCTGGCTGGCGCATGACGTGGCCGAAGCGCAGGGCTTGAACCAGGGGCAGCGCCATGCATACGGCCACAACCACCCTGCCCATGTTCCAGCGCCAGAGCCGCTCCGCGAAGACGCCCGCGGGGAGCGCCATGAGCAACGCCATCGGCAGGATGTACCGGATCTGCTCGTTGACACCCGCCATGAAGAGCACACCCCACACGAGCATGAAGGCGGCGACCGGCCAAAGAGCTCGCCTGCGGAGCATTCCGAAGAGCCCGAGGATCCCCATGAAGAAGATGGCTGGGTCGTAGCCGATGAAGGTCATGGTGAGCGCCTTCAGCACCTTCGCGCTCAGCCCAACCTTCATCATCGTGCCGCCCAGCTTGAGCACGATCATGTTCTCGGTGACTAGGTCGTGGGCGTTGATCTGGCTATCCGCTACCTCGCCGTAGCGGAGGTAAAAGGGATAGCCAAGGGCCAGTGCCAACGCCGCGAACAGGCCAACGCAAGCGAAGCCGCGTAGCACACGCGATCCGAAGGCGGCGCCGAGGCTCTTGCTGAGGTCGCCCTGGGGCCGAGGCGCAACCGCCCATGCGACCCCCGCCATCAGCAGCGCGAGTCCTGCGGCAGGATTCATTGCGAACACACCCGCTGCGGCCACGCCCGCCCAGAGGAGCGAGCGAGTGGAGCCCGTGCGAATGTGGGCCGCAGCGCCCCACGCAGTGGCTGCCAAGAGGGCCGCGAGGGGCGCCCACGGCCGCTCGTGCGTCGAAAGGTGAACGTGCAGGAGGCAAGTGGCGGCGAGCCACGCGGCGATCCATGCGCCGACGCCAAGGCCTGCGGCACGCGCCGCCATCAGAATGAAGAACGCGGCGCTAGCAGAGATCACCGCGCAGACGATGCGCGCCAGCACGTGCGCTCGCCAAGGGTTCTCCTTGAGCTCCATGCCAAACTCGCCCGCACCCGACCAGTCGCCCGCGGCCCGACCTCTCGCGTACTCCGCGGCGTACACGGGGAGCAGCGAATAGGACAGCAGGTACGGATAGCTGGAGTACTTACCGGCGGGCGGAACAAGGTCCTTGTCGTTCGCCATGTTCAGCGCGTTCTTGACGATGTGCGTATCCGGCACATAACCAGCGCGGGGCCCGCCATGGGCGATGGGCCAGAGGCGCAGGAACAGCGGTGCGATCAGCGCTACGAACAAGATGCCCAGCCATGCCCTCTTGCCGCTGCGCTCTTCGCTCCCCATGGCGTCCGTCATTCGTCGAACTCGAACGTGGCGCCTGGATCGCCCTCTTCAAGATCGTCGTCCCCGGACTCTTCATCGCTCGAGCCGTCGATCTCATCTGTTTCTTCGCCGAGGCCCTCGGCCGTGGGATCGTCCGGGTCTTCGAGGACGTCCTGCGCCTTATCGCTACGGACCTGTTCAAGCACGGTTTCGGCCACGCGGATCGGAGCGCCGCTGCGCAGGGCGATCGCGAGGGCGTCGCTGGGCCGTGCATCGACGCTCACTTCCTGGCTCAGCGAGCCATCGGTGCCCGGAACGGCCAGCCGGAGCTGGGCGTAGAACGTGTTTGAGCGCAGGTCGACAATGTCGACGCCGAGGACGCGGCTGCCGAGGGACTCGACCACCGTCGCAGTGAGCTGATGCGTGAGGGGCCGAGGTGGCGTGACGCCGGAGACCAGGCGGTGAATCTCCGCCGCCTCGCCGGTGCCGATCACGATGGGGAAGCCGCGCTCGTTCCCTTCCTTGGCGGGGCTCACCTCGGCGAGGAAGATCCACTGCTGGTCCGAGCGCTCACGGAGCACCACGCGCACGAGTCGCAGCGGCACGAGCGCCTGACTCGAAAACGAATCGTCCGGGTAGGGTGGATCTGGGTGGGCCATGGTCGCGTGGGACCCCGCTGAGCCCCGGACTGAAGTATGACCTGAGGGCAGCGCTGAACAACCGGGAACTCCGTCTCCCTGGCGATGTTCTGGGCGGCGGTCCCAATGCGGCGATTCTCAAGTTCGTTACTTGTGAACCAGTTCGCCTTGTGACCCGTTAGACACAAGGTGAGACTGGGCAGTATGAAAGGGGACCTGAGCGAATCCAGCGGACCGAGGGATGGCTCCCGCGGGGAAGGTTCCTTTCCGGACGCCCCGGTTCTGGCTTCGGTTTGGCGCGGCGGCGAGATCGAGTCGGTGCACCGCGGATCTTGGTGCCTCGTCGACTCCGGCGGACACGTGGTGGAGCAGGCCGGTGCGATCGAGCATCCGTTCTTTACACGCAGCGCCGTCAAGTGCCTCCAGGTCCTCCCGCTCTTCGAGTCGGGAGCCGCCGAGCGGTTCCGCGTCACGGACGAGGAGGTCGCCCTCGCGGTCTCCTCCCACAACGCCGAGGACTGTCACGTCAGGACGGCGGCTGGACTCCTCGGCCGCATCGGGCTCGCCGAAGCCGACCTTGGCTGCGGACCCCAACCCCCGGGGGATGTTACGTCGCGCCTCGCCCTCGCCGAGCGCGGCCACAGCCCGGGCCGCATCCACAACAATTGTTCGGGCAAGCACGCCGGCTTCCTCGCCTTGACAAAGCACCTCGGGGCTGACCCAGCGCGCTACCTGGACTTCGAGTCCGAGTCCCAGGTAATGGTGCGTGCGGCCGTGGCGGAGATGTGCGGGGTCGCGCCGGAGAGCCTGGGCCGCGCTGTGGACGGCTGTAGCGCGCCGACTTTTCGCATGCCGCTCCGGGCGGTGGCTGCGGCCTTCGCGCGCTACACGACGCCGGACGGGCTCGCGCCCGAGCGGCGGGCTGCGGCCGAGCGAGTGGTTGAGTCCGTTCGGCGGCACCCCGTCCTGCTCGCTGGGCGCTCGAAGCGGCTCTGCACCGCGCTGGTCGAGGCGTCGGGCGGTGCGCTCTTCCCGAAGATCGGCGCCGAGGCGGTGTACACCATCGGCGTGCCTGGCCGCGACCTCGGTTTGGCGGTCAAGGTGGACGACGGTGGGCTGCGCGGACTGCACGCGGTGGTGGTGGGACTGCTGCGCCGCTTCGACCTCATCGACGACAGCGCAGCTCGGTCGCTTGAGCGCTACGCGCAGCGAACTCTGCGAAACTGGGACGGGGTAGAGATCGGTCGGGTGACGCTGCATTGATCGTGCGTGCCTGGATGACCTTGCTCCTCGGATTCGGGGCGCTCTTGAACGCCGTGCCCGCGGGGGCCAGTCAGGCGGACGTGGTGGAGGAGCTTTGGATCCGCAGCGTCGCGCGATCCCTGATCGCGGGTGAAGGCGGCAAACACCAAGATGCAGCCTCTGGGGGCGACTGGCGTCAGCGCGTGGCGCAGCTCGAGGCCTACGCGCGCGCCGGCGTTTGGGGCCCGCCCGATCTGGTCGTCGAGGAGCCAGGCGACCGCGTCGAGCTCATTGCCGCCAAGCTCCGCGTGATCCCGTGGACTGCAGCGACGGCGGGGGCATTCGAGTCTCGGCTCGGCCGAGGGTTTCGCTCGCCTTTCGGCGCCCTGCGTTCCGCCGCGCTTCAACGTGCCGCGCTTTGGACGCTGGAGCCGAGCGCGATGGATGGTCGTGCCAGCCGCATGTTCGAGCGGGAGCTTGTCGGCGGCAGCGTGGACATCAGGGCCGCGAAAGATCTCTTTCGCATGGCGCTTCGAAGCGGCGACGGTCGCCGCTTCGACTCGCTCTTCCAGTTGACGGTGGCGGACGAATGGCTGGAGCGAGCCGACCGTGGGGGATGGGATCCGCTGCTCGGCTTCTTTGAGGACATCGTCGCCATGCCGCTCTCCGCTGATGAGCTGGCGAGGTTGGCGGTAGTGTCGACGGAGCCGGGCCCGCTCGCTTGCCTTCAGCTCGTGGCGAGGGTGCGCGACGGCCTAGACGTCGTGCTGCCGGACGCAACCGCGATGCTTCCTGTGATGACGGCGAGTGCGCGCGGCCTCGATAGCGGCGAAGTGGATGCTGTCGCCGAGGCGTTGGTCGAGGCCCTTGTAACCGGCAAGGGAAAAGCCCTTCACGTTCGCGATGGCTCCGCGGTTCACGAAGCAGTGCGGGCCCTGGGCGACGCTCTCTTGGCGGAGTCGGCCCGCGATGACTTGGACGCGGACTCACGGAGCCGTTGCCTGCGCACGGCCGCGCGCCTCCTTCCGGTGCCGGAGGTACTGATAAAGTGTGCAGGTCTCCCCGACGAGGCCGCCTTAGAGGTTTGGGATACGCTGGATCGACGTGACGACTGGCCCCGGGGTCAAGAGCTCTTGGATGGACTCGGGCCGTGGCTAGGGCGAGCCTCGGTGGACGTGCGCGAGGCGGCGGCCCGGGCGGTGGGGCGGCGCTACGCCTACTCTGGACGCACCGATCTGGAGAGCATCCTCGTTGCCGCGCTCCGGGATGCGGACGCGACGGTGCGCTCGCTCTCGTTCGCTTGGCTTGCGAAGTCGCCGCGGCCGGACGGGTCGGAAGCTGGGGCGATGACCCTGGACGCCGAACTCTTTGCTGCTTGGGCGCGGGAAGGACACGGGGGCGAAAGTCCGACGCTGACGGAGCGCCAGGGCCGTTGGCTCGCGCAGCTTCCCCGAGATCGCCAAGCCGTTCACTACCGGGGCGCGCTGCTCGACCTCTTGTCGCTGGAGGGCAGCAGTCAGGAAGCCATCGGTGCTGGGAGCGTCGAGCTCCTCGCGGGTTTCCAAGGGGATGCCGAGGTCTTCCAGCGCGTCGCGATCCTATTGGAGCGCAGCTTGGTGGGCATGACGGCGCAGGTCGGGTACCGGGCGCGGCTTCCCTTCGACTCCAGCGCCGCGCGTGCCGTGCGGATTCTCTACTCGGTGGATCAGGTGAGGGCAGAGCCACTTGTCGAGGAGGCGCTGCTTCGATCCATGGATGCGATGCACGGTCCAGATGCGCGCGGCGACGCGCGTCCGCAGCTTCCCAAGACGGCAGTAGCTCTCCTCGCCCGGCAGAGCTCGGGGCGAGGGCGAATCGCGGCGCTGCAGTCCCCGAGGCTCCCTCGACGCGTTCGGTTTGAGATCGCTCTTCAGCTCTTGAAGCGTGGGCTTCCCTCGACGGGGGATGCGGGCGAGCAAAGCGTCGGCGTTCTGATGGGGGACTTTGCCGGCGTCGACCGTGCGCTTCGACTGCGAGCGATCGAGGCCCTCGGAGTACGGGAGGTCCTCGACAGGGAGCCCATCGACGACTTCCTGATGGGGCTCACCAGAGTGGGCAGCGACGAGGCCGAGCGAGGGGCGGCGATCGAGACCCTCGGGAGGCGCGGCAGCCTTACGCACCTGGCGTCCGTGCTCGATGCGGCGATCGAAGGCGTCGGCCCGGACGCCGGTACGATCGACGCGGCCGCGAACGCTGCGCGCGCGCTTCGGCTCTCCCATGGGATCCCTGGGAAGCCAGTGGTGGCGGCGCGTCTTGCGCTGGCGCGGCTCGGTAGCCCGGGTCTCATGAGGGCGGAGGAGCTTGAGCTCGAAACGGTGCGTGGCGCGCTCATCGAGTCCCTGGCGGATCTACTCGTTCGACACGTTGCGGACGCCCAAGGGGGAGAGACCCCTTGGCTCGATGCGGAGGAGGTGGACGCGCTCCTCGGTGCCGTCATGAGCGCTCCCCTTGAGAAGGCGCGGGTGGACGGGCCGCGGCAGTTCCAATCGGGCCGCCGTATCGAATCGCAGTTCCTCTGGGCGTCGGAGCTTGCGGCGCTGAAGACGTTGGGGAAAGCGCCTCGTCTGCTGCGCCGCGCCATTGGGGACGAGGCTCGCTGGGGCCACCTCGACGGCCGGACGCTGCTGGCCGTCGCTCGAGTTGCGCAGGAGGCAGGGGCCTCAGACCTTGGCTTAGAGCTTGCCGCGGGGGCGGCGACTGCGCTCGTTGGGGAGGGGGACGCGCCTGACCTGAGGCGGCGACTCGCCGAGGCACGCTGGCTCCATGGGCGCCTGGCTGCGGACGCCGGCCGGGGGCAGCTAAGCGCGCGATCCTATCGCAGTATCCTTGGGTCGCTTCGGCGGGGAGCACTTCCCCGCGGCGTCCTGCGGGCCATGCTGTCGTCGATGGCGCGGCCGCGCGTCTCGCTCCATCAGCGCTACTGGGCGGCGGTGGCGACTGCCTCGCCGGCAAGCGAAGTGGCCCGGCGAGTCGAAGCCTGGTTGACGCTCCTTTGAGCTGTCTGGTGCATGGGGGGAGCCGTATAGTGGGCCCCATGTCCACCCAAGCCATCGATCAGCCAGTCGGCGCCCTTGACGTTCTACAGGACGGCATCGGCTTCGTATCCCTCGTGGACCGGATGGAGCAGGACCCTGCCCTGAAGGTCGTGAACAGCGCGCGGATCTCCTACGACAAGCAGAAGGCGGGCTTCGACGAGAAGGACAAGAAGCTCTGCTCGTTCCTTTGGGAGCACGGGCATACGTCGCCGTACAGGCACTCGTTCTACACCTTCCACTGGAAGGCGCCGCTCTTTGTGTTCCGCCAGGCCTTCAAGTACCAGGTGGGCAGCGGCTGGCGCACCTACGAAGTCGAAGGCCAAGAGGTGTCGCTCGAAGTGTTCGACGTGATGTTCGATACGGACAAGGGCTGCTCTTGGAACGAGGTTTCGGGGCGCTACGTGAAGTGGACGCCCGAGTTCTACATCCCTGGGACGATGCGGGCGAACCCGCCCCACGGCAACAAGCAGGCCTCTGTGGATCTCCCCGCAGACTTCGACCACAAGGGCGAGCACGACGCGATGCTCGCCGAGTGCAACCGTGCGTTCGCGGAGTACGAAGCCAGGATCGAGCGTGGCGTGGCGAAGGAAATCGCCCGGATGCTCCTGCCCCAAAACCTCTACACCCAGGCCTACTGGACGGTGTCGCTCCAGGGCGTGCTCCACTTCCTGGAGCAGCGGCTCAAGAAGGACGCGCAGTTCGAGATCCGCGCCTTCGCACGCGGCATCGCAGAGCTGGTCAAGGACGACCTTGAGCGCGTTGGCGTCGTGCTCGACGCGGAATGAGCGCGCCCGCGGAAGTGAGGCGGCTTGGGGTTCAGGACGCCGCTGTCTACCAAGCCATCCGCGCAGAGATGCTGGTCGACACACCGTCGTCGTTCGGTTCATCTCCCGAGGACGATAAGTTCCAAGACGCCGCGTTCGCAGAGGAGGTCCTTTCCCACGCAACGAACGGCATCTTCGGGTTCTTCGACGCGGACGGCGAGTGCCAGTCCGTTGCTGGCTTCATCCGGACGGAGTCTCTCAAGCGGCGGCACATTGCCGAAATCTGGGGCGTCTACACCCGTCCTGCGGGCCGGCGGCGTGGTGCCGCAGCGCGTGTCATGGCGGCCGTCATAGAGCACGCGCGCGGACTCGACGGGGTGGAGCAGCTCCAGCTCAGCGTTTCGTCGGAAGCGGCGGCGGCCGAGGCGCTCTACCTGGGCCTGGGCTTCGAGGTGTGGGGCCGCGAGCCGAAGGCGCTTTACCTCGGTGATCGCCGCCCCGATGAGATCCACATGTCGCTGGCGCTCTAGACGCCCTAGTAGTCGTCGAGCTGTACCATCAGCGCGTTGGTCGTGTTCAGCGCGCCGCCGGGGCACGCGAGGCTCGAGGGGTCGCGGTAGAGCACCTGCAGCGGTCTCACTGGTCGTTGACCGAAGATCGGAGGAGGATGGGGGAGCTCGACGTCGGTGAAACAGGCGACTCCGTTCGAGTCAGCCTGTCTCATGGCTACGAACTGCGGGGACTCTAAGCAGAGCAGTCCAGCGCCAGCGGCAACGGCGGGCAGTGGTGCGCCAAAGAGGCGGTCGCCATAGTAGAGCGCAGCGATGGCTACTTTCTGCCTGTCGAAGCGCCTCGGCGGGCGTGGTGGAATGGCCGCAGTCTGCTGATGCGATGCTACGATCAAGGTCCCTTGGCTTCTCTCCCTTGCCACCTCTCTTCTATGCTCGCACTCGCCTCCCTGACGGCCGCTCTCTCCCTTGCTGGCCCCATGCCCCAGTCCAACAGCCTGGTGGAAGCTGTTCTACAGGATGGGGATCCGGCTCCGGGATTCCCACCGACCTACACGCTTCGGGGCTTTGGTGACCCTTGGGCGGGCCGTGGTGGGGGATGGATGGTCGGCACCTTTGCAGAGGAGCAGCCGCTTGTGTCGTCCGTCCTCGTGTTCGT
>CALHGQ010000402.1 GCA_938030175.1 uncultured bacterium
GGACGCGGGCCTCGGCTCGCGGTCAGGCGCGCTTACCCCCTCGACGATCCACCGCTTGGTTCCGCCCGATGCTCGACTCCTCGACTTCCGCTTCGCACTCGAAAGCCCTCCCTGCCGCCGAAACATCCATGTCCCGCGAGGATGCATGGAGCGTTCTGGCCGAATATCGCCTTGCGGTGGTGCGCTTTCTTCAGCGCAAGTGCCGAGACATTCACCAGGCGGAGGATCTGGCCCACGACACCCTCATCAAGGCTGTCCGCTACGGCGACTCCCTGGGGCGCGTTGCGCGCCCGGGCGCGTGGCTCATGCAGATCGCCGCCAACGTTCAGCGCGACTTCGTTCGCAAGGAGGTGCGCCACCGGCACCTTCCGCCCTCCGACGATGTCTTCCAGGACATCTTGGGCACGGAGCCGATCCCCGGGGAGCTATCCGAGGCGAACTTCTACGAGATCGACGGGGGGCGCTTCGCCGAGCATGAGCTGGTGGCGGAGATCCGCCGACTCTGGGAACAGATGTCCCTGCGGGATCGGACGGTCCTCTCCGGCTACTACCGCGAAGGGGGCTCCTCTGAGCTTGCGGCCCAGAACTGCGGCATCGACCGCAACCTGGTGAAGATCCGCCTCTTTCGCGCCCGCAGAAGGCTCGAGTCAGACCTCCGTCGGCGGCTCTGCTGTGCCTAGGGGGCTGACTCGTCGGACCCGTGAGCCATCGTTCTCTCGGCGTTCGGCGTGGATCGTGTTCCGTGCTCGGTCGCGAGTCGTTCTTTGGCGATGGAGGTGGCTGCTGTTGTTGCTTGCCACCACGGTCTTGCTTGCCGGGCTCCGTGGGGTGCGCGGCCAGCGGGGCGCGGCGACCCTCCCAAAGGACGTCACGCCGGCGGCTTCGCCCCCGGGGACCCTCGCCGAAAGAGCGCCCGATGACTCGCAGCTGAGTCTGAAGGTAGCGGATGCTCTTCGTCGAGAAGGCGAGGTCCTGGGCGCCATCCGCGCCTACTCCGCAGTGATCCAGATGCCAGGGGCCCGAAGCTCCGAGGTCCAGTCAGCCCGGGCGTGGCGCGCGAGACTCTGCCTCGAACGCGGCGAGTCTTCCGCGTTGGACGAACTCGTAGAGCTAGCCAAGGGGCATTTGCCCCTGCACCTCTACGCCCACGTCGCGCTGACGATCCTCCGGGCAGGCGGCCAGCACGACGACTCGGACAGCGCCGCGAAAAGAGCGACCGTCCTCGCCGCTGTGACGGATCAGCTGGAACGCGCGAGTCGCGTTCTCGGTGCGTCCGGAGAGCGTGCGCAGCGTTGGCTGGAGCGAGTCCGGGCCCAGCAGGACCGGGCTCGGTGACTCGAGTTTCGCCTGCCCCGGTGCATCGCGGAAGGTGGGCGCCCTTTCTCACTCCGTGCAGGAAGGAGCCCATGATCTCTGTCGCTCCCCTCAGCGCTCTTACCGGCAGCGTTCGCACGCCGTCACCGGGCTCGACTCGACGGGTTCACGGCTCTCGGGCGAAGCTCAAGCCGGCTACCACCCCTCGCGGCCTTGGTGCTAGGCCTGGTCGGGGCTGGCTCGACGTGGACCGCGGGGCGAGAAGGTGGAGAGAAAGCTCCAGGAGCAGGGTTCTGTGGGCGCTGAGGCGGATCGAGCAGTGACTCCAGCGGAATGGGGTGACAGCTGGGCCCCGCTGGGGTCTCCTGGGCTGCGCACTAATTTCCCCCTGTTGCAGCCCCCGTTCTCGCCATGCTCGTGTCCGCGATTCTGTTTTCACTGGCCCCCTCTCCGACCCAGAACCTGAGGGCTGCCAATCTCCTGAGCAGTCTCGACCCCGAGCGAGTAGCCACTTCGGCGGCTGACATGGACGGCGACGGGGACCTTGATTTGGTCCACGCCTCCGTCACTCCCCCTCGGGTGACGTGGATGGAGAACCGCGGGCTCGGGCAGTTCAGTTCCCACTGGCTCATCTGGACGGGCGGCTTTGGGCCCGACCTGCGCTCGCTCACCTTGGCCGACTTGGACGGGAACGGCTACCCAGACCCCATCACCACCAGCGTTGGGCAATTTGGAGTCGGCGACACGATTCGGTGGTTGCCGAACCACGGCGACGGGACTTTTGGGACTGTCCAGGTGCTCACCACGGTGGGGGCCACCGTGGCGGCCTGCGCCGAGGACGTCGACGGGGACGGCGACGTGGACTTGGTCTATTCGGATATCGACGACACCATCTCTTGGATGATGAACCTTGGCGCTGGCGTTTTTGCACCGCCGGTTCCCCTCACGACGAGTGCCGAGTCCAGCTCGGCAATTCGAAGCGCTGACCTGGACGGCGATGGTCTCTTGGAGATCATCTGGACCTCGACGCCAAGCCAGAGCATGCGCGTCGTGCGGAACCTGGGCAACGGGCAGTTCGCCGCGCCTGTTGACGTGGGGGACCCGCTCTTGGCTCCGCTCTCCTTCGTCGTCGGAGACGACGACCAGGACGGAGACAACGACTTGTTCGTCTCGGCGGTGGGGGGGATCTTTCGCGTCGAGAACCTCGGTGGCCTTCAGTTCGCTTCTGCCGTCCGCCTTGCGCCGGGTGTCAGCGGGTCGAGGGGCGTTCACATCGGCGATCTAGATCGCGATGGAGACTTAGACCTCGCCGTGGGCGGGGGCGTCACGAATGCGCTGGCATGGATGGAGAATCTCGGTGGAGGTTCGTTCGCCTCGCCGGTCGGCTTCCTTGGTCCATCCCACACCTCGTTCTCCGTGCTGGTCGGGGACTTCGACGGTGACGGCTACGCCGATCCGATGGCGGCTTCCGAGAGGGTTGAGTGGTGGCAGAATCGAGGCGGCGGCGCCTTCAGCCCCGTTCGTGAGGTGAACCACAACTACACAGCGCGTCCATTTGACCTCAACGGCGACGGTTTCCCCGACCTCTTGGGCTCCAGCGGCTCGGACATCACGCTCGCTGGCAATCTAGGGGACGGAACGTTCGGCCGCCCCGTGTCCCTCATCGACAACGTCGGCATCGGCGCGAGCGTGGTGGCCATGGACATCGGTGCGGATGGCGACACAGACCTCGTCGTTGCGTCTCGGACCGGCGGCAACCTGTTCCTGCGCCAAGTCGTGCGTGATCCCCAAGGCTTCACAGCGCCGGAAGTCCTCTTCCAAGTAGCGGCGCCGGGCGAGGTCTACCTGGAACTCCAGGACATGGAAGGCGACGGGGACCTTGACGTTCTCATGAACTACGGACCGGCCGGTGAATTCCACCAGGGCTCGATCGTGTGGTTCCGCAACGATGGCGTTGGTGGTCTCGTCTTCCAAAGTAGCCAGGTCATCTTGGGGTCAGGCTTTGGGACCTGGGGGGACATGGACGGGGACGGTGATGTGGACTTCCTCGACGTTTCAAGCTTCCAGGTGACCTGGCGCAGGAACGCCGGTGATGGGACCATGGGGGATCCGATCTTCATCTCGGGCCTCCCGCTCGGAAGCATCGGTCACGCCGCACTGCTCGCTGATCTAGACGGCGATCTCGATCTAGACGCGTACTTCTTTACGGGCTCCAACCCCTCCATCAGCTGGTGCCAGAACCTGGGTGGAGGGAACTTCGAGACTCGACGCTTTCTCCGCAACGTGCCGGGGCTGGGGACCCACTTGACCGCGGCGGATTTCGATCTCGACGGAGAGCTGGACATCCTGGCTTGGGGGTACTGGGGCTCCGATGGGCGCTGGCTCAAGGGGCTGGGGGACGGGACGCTCGGGGCGCCCAGCGCGCTCAACGGGAGCGGTTTCTCCCAGACCAACGTGAGCTACATGGTCGACCTCGACGGCGATCTCGATTTGGATGTCGTCCGCGGAATGGGTTCTGTTCAGGCGGTTCAGCGGAACGACCTCAACGTCGGTGCCGGCTACTGCCTTGATGCGGTGCCCAACTCGACGGGGCAGGCTGGGCGCATCACCGCCCGCGGTAGTGCTTCGGTGGCGGTCAACAACCTTGCGCTGCTGGTCGATCGTTTGCCCGGGGCCTCCTTTGGGTACTTCCTTGTGGCGGATCAGTCTGGCTTCGTCGTTTCACCGGGTGGGAGCCAAGGCGCGCTGTGCCTAAGCGGCACGATCGGTCGCTTGAACCGTGGGTCGGCTGAGATCTTTCAAGCGAGCGGTGCCGGGGAAGCCTCGGTGCCCCTCGACCTAGGCGATCTTCCAACGCCAACGGGATCAACGGCCGCGGAGCCTGGGCAAACCCTGTACTTCCAAGCGTGGTACCGAGATGCGAACCCCACTGTCACATCGAACTTCACGAGCGCGCTTCGCGTCATGCTGAGGTAGCGATGTTGCAAGCAGGACGACGCTAACAGTCCCGTCACAACAACGCCGATGCGCGGTGCGTTGATGCGTGCATGGGAACGCATTGACTGCGGCCCTGGCGCTGCGAATGGACGTGGAAACTCGCGCTCGCAGTGAGTCTGGACACACGTCGCTGAATTTTTTTTGCAATGAACGCTCCGGTTTCGTTGGGTTTTCAACGAAGGAACACGTATCTATCTTTCTGAGTTCACTGCTTGCGCTTGAGCACCGACGGGATCACACCAGCCCAGACGTGCTCACCAAAGGGCGCAGACAATGTTCTCGGTTACGACCACGACATCGAAAGGCGGCCCTCTCCTTCTTGGAGAGGGCCGCCTTGTTTCTTGCCCCGGGCTGCGTCCTTGGGGCTACGCGTGCGTCGCGCAGACTCGGTAGGAGGGACCTAACTAGCGGCCGACACCGTGGTAGGTGAAGCCGAGTCCTTCCAGGGTCTCCCGCGGGAAGATGTTCCGTCCGTCGAAGACGACGGGCGACTTCAGGGTGCTCTTCAGAGCTTCGAAGTCAGGGCGGCGGAACTCGCTCCACTCGGTGATGATGATGAGGGCGTCCGCGTCCTTGGCTGCCTCCATGGGCGTCGCCGCGTACTCGATCTCGTCGAAGAGGTAGTGGGCCTTGGCCTCATCCATCGCCTCGGGATCGTGGGCGATGACCGTGGCTCCAGCTGCCCTCAGGGCCCTGGAGAGGACGATGGCGGGGGCTTCCCGCATGTCGTCCGTGTTCGGCTTGAAGGCGAGGCCCCAGAAGGCGAAGCGCTTGCCGGAGAGGTCTTCACCGAAGTGCTTGGTGATCTTGCGGGCCATCAGGAGCTTTTGGTCCGCGTTGACGTCCTCGACGGCCTTCAAGATCTTGAAGTCGTAGTCGTGGGTTTCCGCGGTGTGGATGATTGCCTTGACGTCCTTCGGGAAGCACGAGCCCCCGTAGCCGATGCCGGAGAAGAGGAATCGAGAGCCGATCCGGTCGTCCGAGCCGATGCCCTTGCGAACGTTGTCGACGTTGGCGCCCACGAGCTCACAGACGTTGGCGATCTCGTTCATGAACGAGATCCGCGTGGCCAGCATCGCGTTCGCTGCGTACTTCGTCAGCTCGGCCGACGCCACGTCCATGGTGAAGATCGGGTTGCCGGTCCGCACGAAGGGCTCGTACAGCTCGGTCATGATCGCCGCCGCGCGCTCGGTGTCGGCGCCGATCACAACGCGGTCCGGCTTGAGGAAGTCGTCGATCGCCGCGCCCTCCTTGAGGAACTCCGGGTTCGAGACGACGTCGAACTCGTGCTTGGCGATGGGGGTCATGGCTTCCACAACCTTCTTCGCCGTGCCGACGGGCACCGTGGACTTGTCCACGACGACAACGTAGTCGGACATGTGCTCAGCGATGCTGCGAGCGGCCGCCAGCACGTAGCGCACATCCGCGCCTCCGTCCTCACCCGGTGGGGTGCCTACGGCGATGAAGGCGACCTGGGTGTCCTTCATGCCTTCGGCGTAGTCGGTCGTGAAGTGCAGCCGTCCATCGCGCACGTTGCGCTTGATCAGCTCCTCAAGGCCGGGCTCGAAGATGGGGACGATGCCTTCACGGAGGCCGTTGATCTTCTTTTCGTCGATGTCGATGCAGGTGACAGTGTTTCCGCTCTCGGCGAAACAGGTGCCAGCAACGAGCCCAACGTAGCCAGATCCGACGACGGTAATGCGCATTTTGATGAAGGTGGTGGTGGAGGCCGAGGCCGCCCGATGGAACGAGGATTGGATCGCGCCCACGGGGGCACGGAGAGGGCCTAGGATCCTGACCGCGACAAATTTGTCGGCCAGAGGAGGCTAGACGTTATGGAGCCCAGGAGGATACCGTCTTGGGCGGCCCAAGCAGCGCACAAGCGCCCAGCCTGGACCCGAGTCCGCATTTCAGGGCGATTAACTCAGCGGTAGAGTGCCTCGTTTACACCGAGGTGGTCGGGGGTTCGAATCCCTCATCGCCCACCATTCTCGATTTGGACACTGAGCCAGGCCCCCTGGTGGGTCCGAGTCCATGCGGCGCGCCCGCGCCCTTCGCCTGGCCGCTGGCACTGCGGCTTTCCGCGCCGAGGCCCATCTGCTCTGGGTCTTTCGGTCTGAGCCTTCTGCTCTGAGCCCCTTCGCTCTGGGGCCCCCCGCAGGTGGCCGCCGCCCAGAAGCCTAGGGGCGCCGCTGGCCACCGGCTCCGAGGACGACCGCAGCCGAGCCGCTCGGGACTCGAAACACAGCCAATAGCCCTGGCTCGTCTCCCTCGCCTTTGAATTCGGCCTCGAGCTGGACAGAGCTCTTCGGGTGATTTCGCTTCTTCACCGTCGTGGGACCAATCCCGTGCTGCCGTAGCGCGGCTCGCACGCGCTTGCGGTCCGCCTTGACGGCATCCAGGATCGGCCAGCTGCGGGCCAGCGGCGAGGACGGCTCCTGGTCTGCCACCAAGAACATGCCGCGCAGCTCTGTTTCGATCGGCGCGAGACCATGCCGTTCGCAGAAGTCCCCCGCGAGTTCGGATTGCCAGAGGGACGGGTCGAGCTCGATGAGCCACATCCCGGCCTGCACTTCACTGAGAGGGCGAGGGGCGGGGAGCGCCTTGTGGGGAACCCCTCCGGAGAACGTGACGGGGCCGTGTCCATGCACGAGCGCCGTGGCGCGACGCGGGGCGCTGGCTTGGTCCTCTCCTTCCGCCAAGTCCCCCGTCCACAGCGCGAGTTCCTTCATCTCCCCGTCAAGGCTCACCCACTCAAGGGAGGTTGCCTTGCGGAGCGCGCGGTCGAGACCAGCCTCGGTCGCATCGAGGCTCGGGGGAAGCTTGACGCACGCGCCTCGCGCTGTGTAGGCGAGGTTGAGCGTGTCTGAGAGAGACGGAGCCCAGCGCTCCGGGTTGGGCTCCCGATGCTCCCCGTCCGGTCGGCGGTCGGGGTCCAAGAGCACCAGTGCGGCGGCGAGGGCCTCCCCCTGCAGCGGGGGCTGGCGCAGGTCGCACCGAAGGGCAGCGGCTAGCTGGCCCGCTGCCTTCTCCTTGTCCTTATCTATCTCGTCCTCTTCGATGGCCAGGTTGGCGGCGGCGCAGCGGGCAGCATCGTCGTTCCAGTCCGTCGCCAGCACGGAACACCCACTGCGGAGGAGCGCCACCGAGTCGGATCCAACGCCACAGCAAGCGTCCCAAACGAAACTTCCTAGCGGATCGACGGCCCCCGGGGCTTTCGACACTGCGCTGGCAAAGCGCGTGGCGCGATAGTCGGCGACGGCCGCCGGGGTCGACTGCTCGAGGCCCTTGGCGGTCCAGAACCCGATTCGGCCGTCCGGGAACCTTCGCTGGGCCCTGCCGGCCAGCTCGTCCTGCAAAGATGCGAAACGGGCAACGTTAGCCCCAAACGCTTTTTTTAGCCGAGCGACGCCGCCCATGGTCAGCGGTCCCGGGCCTCTGGACCCGCTCCCGGTGGCGCGGATCTCGCGCCAGCGCTCTGCCAGTCCGGGATCTCCACCGCGGAGCACTCTCCAGACTTCCTGATCCATGGCCCCATCTCATTGCCGAGCTGGGGGGGGCAACGCCAACTACTTCAAATTTATTTGCAACCAACCACCGAGTTCGCCCATGCATCGACACCCCGACTCCGCCACCCCCAGGACCCGCGCTGCTTCAACTTTTGCATTCGATCGTCATCATCGACTCCGACTCTGACGGACGCGACCAGCTCACCATGCAGCTCGCGCCCCTTGGAAGGCGAGTGGAAGGCTTCACGTCCGTCGCTGACGCGCGCGAGGCGCTCCGGCTGCACACCGTGGATGCGGTCCTCATCGTCCTCGATCCGGCTCGCGAAGTGCTGTCGAGAACGATCGAGTCGATCCGGGAGGTCGCATGTTGGACGCGTGCGGCGGGGCATCGATCCTGTCCTGCGTTGATCGCCCTCTCCCGAATGAGCGTGAAGCCCCAGGTGATGGTGGACGCATTCCATCGTGGAGCCCAGGTCTTCGTGGCGGCGGATCAGCTGCCAGCGACCTACGAGCTCGTCGAAGCCCAGCTCTTCGCCCGCGCCGCGTGGATGAGGGGAAATCCCCCGACCGACGATGCTGAGCCAGAGCTGCCCGAGATCCCGTTCGGCGCCTCCCATCCGAACGCTTACTCGTCGAACAGTGGCAACTCTGCCGTCCATGAAGTCACGCTCCAACCGCGGCAGCGGGTGGCTGACCTTCCGGTCCATGAGCCGGGTTGGATTCCGCGGCCGGTGGACTTCACGATCACGGATTCCGATCCGATCGACCTGAAGCTCTACGAGAGCAAGGCCGTCCTGCGGGCCATCGCAGCGGCGGACGGAAACCGAACCCTCGCGGCGGAACTCCTAGGCATCGGCAAGAGCACGCTCTACCGGCGGCTCTCTGAGTGGCGCGCGTCGCTGCTCTAGATCCCCAGAGCAGACTTCGCGGCTAGCTCGGCTAGCTCGGTGCTCTCGGGGTACGCAGAGACCCCGAAAGAGCCGACCGCTGAAGGAACTGCTGGGCGGCGCCGCGGCCTACTCGAGGAGGAAGCTGAGCGGAGCCGCGGCCACGGCGCTGGGTGACGTTCTCGCCTGTGTCGGCGCGGACTCTCCCAAGGGAGTTCCCTCCTCGGGCCCCAACGGCTCACCCACGGGCCCCATCGTGTGGTGGTAGACGCGCGCCTCGAGATAGATGGCCCGGGGCTCCCCGTCCTTCGGCTCTAGGGCGGCCTTCGCGATCCGAGCGATCGTGACCGGCCTCGTCCAGCGGGGATCGATCACCATGCCCGTCATCGAGCGGCGGCGTCCCATGCCCCCAGGAATTCTCGTGCCAGCAGGATCGAGCAGGATCGCTGTCCCTTCATCGGTCCTCACGCTGATGTCGGCGTCGAAGATCTGGACCAGCCCCCGGACAAGCGGCATCCCGTCGGCGGACTTGTCGCCCGGGCCTAGAGGCGGGCGGTCGAAGCCGAGCCGTACTTCCAGGAAGTCGCCCCGCGGAACCGCGGTCAGCCGCGGAGCCTCCTGGATTCCGCGCTTGCGGAACAGCACAAGGGGCTCGATGGGTCGGGTCTGACTGCCCCACGGAGCGCTTAGCGGGATCTTCTCGAGGGGGCGCGTGGTCACCACGAGCTCGTACTGCGCGAGCCTCCCGCTGACCGCGCTCCGCAGCTCCTCGGGGCTTCTACCCTGACCTTCCAGGAGCTCGCTCGGGAACATGTCGACGAGATGACCCTTGGGTATCTCGGCGATCTTCTTGGACGACGGGAGGATGTAGTCAGGCTTTTGCGACAGGGCGCCTTCGATGTCGATGGTCGGTGGGTTCTTCGACCAGGGCGTCCGGCGTTGGTCTGGCAGCGGCGTCGTGCGTCCGAATAGATCGAGCACGGTATGCCGCGATAGGTAGCCGAGGGCCCCTGGCCAAGGAGACATGATCGTCGAGCCTTCCGGGAGGCGCAGGCGCAAGAACGAGCCGACTTCGCGCATTCGTTCGGTCAGTCGAATCTCGTTGTAGAGCGCGGACCGGCCGAGCAGCGGACTGCCGCCCACCGGGGGAGTGGCACTCACCGCGTACATCTTCTCTTGAACCCGCTCCATGCGAATCTGCCCGAGGTTGCCTGGGAACCGGCTTGCGACCAGCGAGACGAAGATCGTCAGAACAATGAGGATCCACGCGCCACGCTCCATGTTTCGCCGATAGGTATCGAGCGCACGGGCCATGCCCTGCTGAATGGCGATGAACGACATGGCCAGCGCGGGAGCGAAGGCGATCCCAAAGCTGTCCGGATCGCCGCCGCCCATCAGCACCGTGGCCCCAGCCATCACGATCGCCAACCAGAACGCGCGCTGACCCACTGCGGACAGTTCGCCCAGGAGCATGGCCACGAGGGGCACGACCAGGAGAACCGGCGAAGCCGTGGTGACCACGAAGTCCCGCAGGCGATCGAGCCCGTGCTGAATCACTCCGGCGTCGAACTGGAGGGCGAACGAGATATGGGGGAGCAGTGACGCGCCATTGCGATCCACGAGGAACAGGGCGACCCCCGCCGGTGCGAAGACGAGGAGGCTCGGGGGCCTGCGCACCGCCATCTTGCGCCGGCCCGTCGTCTGCATGACGGGTGCCACTGTCGAGGATCGGCGGGCGTCCCGTCGTCGGTGCGCCAAGCTGCGGACGAGGGTCTGGATCGCCAGAACGAGCGCCGCAATGGTGCCCACGGGGGCCGTCAGGACGAGGGCCATCAGGCTGACGCTCGCGAAGCGCGACCGTCCGTGCTCGAGCGTGACAAACGCCATGGCCGTCAGGAACATCGCGATCGGCCACTCTGTGCCGCTCGCGCCGGCGGCTGCCACGGCTCCGCTAAAGACCAAGAGAAGAGCTGGGATCACGCCCACGTTGCGATCGGTATCGAAGCGCGTCGACATGAACACGGTGCCAAGCGCGCAGCCGATGCCGATGACCTGAACACTGCGCGTGACCGCGAAGTAGCCGCGATCTAAGAACGCCGAGAGCCCCTCGACGAACGCTGCGATCCAGATGAGGAGCGGAGAGGGGTAAGACCCAAGGCTGCCCATGCCCTCCCCGGTCCTGGCGTCGAAGCTCCACCACGTGTCGCCGTGGTGGATCAGGTTGCGCCCGAGGGTGAACGCGGTGTGAGCCGAGTCGTAGGGGGCTCCGAAGGCGCCAAAGCCGTTCCGATGCACCACGAGGATGTGCACGAGGAGCGCGGCCATCGCGAGCAGAATGGCGGTGATCCGATTCATAGTGGAGGCGTCGGGAGGGGACTCGGGTGGCTATCGGTCCGACAGGTCGACGTTCACCGTCGTCACTTCTCGCTCGGGCACCGTCACGTCCTGTTCGTGACGTTCACGCCCAGCCACCAGGGTAAGGCGATAGCGTCCAGGGGGGAGGTCGCGCAGGCGAAAGTCACCGTTTTCGTCGCTGCGAACCGCGCGGAAGGTCACCTTGTTGACGGTCTCGTCACCTTGGCCGCCCGCTTCGGATTCCGTGGGTCCAGGCGCGGGCGCGTCGGGGCTGGAGTCGGAGATGGAATGCGGGATGGTGGCGCTCATTCGCCACGACTCAAGGCTCGCCGGAGACTCGCCGATGCGCTCCAACTTGACGAGCGCTCCACGGATCGGAGACGGAGCCGCGGGTTCGTTGAGGGCATCCGCCGAGGCTTCGTCGACGTCCCTGCCAGTGACGATCGTGCCCATGACGCCGCCCATGGTGGCCACGAGCTCAAGCCGAGGAGTATCGCCGCTCGTTTCGTGGGTCATGGTTCTCGGGGTCCCGTCCGCACGCTGCAAGAGGTCAGGCCCGTTGCCGCCTCGATCTCTAGGAGACAGAAGGACGACCCGGTACTCCCCCGCGTGCAGGAGATCTACGCGGAAGGAGCCGTCGGTTGCGACCCGGACGCGCCGCGGAAATCCGCCGCTGGGATCCGTGGGAGCCGTCGTGGGTTGCAAGAGCACCTCGTAGCCAAGCTCGGGCTCGGCGAGGGGACCAAAGTTCACCGACCCCGTCAGGTCGCCGAGGGTCAAGGGCGGCGGCGTGGGCGGCGCGCCGATGCGATTCTCAAGGACGAGGTTCACCGGGGGGCCGCTCGCAGCCGCCCCTTCCATGGTGACGTTGAAGTGAGTCGCCTCGAAGTTCAGTGCGACGACCCGCAGGAGCAGCGGCCCGGGGCGAAGCTCCTTGAGGGTGAAGGTTCCGTCGCCAGACGACCATGCCCAGATCGGGCGGCCCGCCTGCTCCGTTGTGATGCCCGCGTCGGGCACCGGCTGTCCCTCCTGGTCGACGAGAAGGCCACGCAGAACCTGGGTTCCGAGGCCGAGGTCGACGTCGGGTATGTCGGCGTCCTGGGGAGGCACCGTGAACTCCATCCCGAGGGGCTCGTCGTGCAGGGCGCCGATCGCGACCACCGCGCAGACAACGGCCAGGGAGGCCAGGGGGATGATGTGCCGGAGCTTCATCCCGAAACCCGCCCGCCGCGGATGGCGGCAAGGACCTCTTCGGCCACGGGAAACTCGGCTGGCTGAGGATCTGGCTGGGGGGTCAGCCCTCCCCAAAACTCGTCCAATCCGCTCTGGCCCGCCCGTTCGTAAGCGAGAAGCCTGACCCCGAGTTGGACCCGGTCGCACTGCTTGACGAAACGGGCCTCGCGGGTGTCCTGGCGGATGTAGTCCTCGAACGCGGCCAGGGCGGTCCCGGACAAGGGGCCCAGGAGGGTTTGGGCCACGCTTTGTTCCATGGCGTGCTTGGCGCCAGCGGGCAGGTGCCTGGCGGCCGGGAGGGGCAGGTCTCCCGTGACCGCCTCGGCGGCGTCGTGGACGACGGCCATGGAGAGGACGCGGCCCAGGTCGAGCCCCGGAGCGACCCGGGGGGCCAGCGACAGGGCCACGTAGGCCACGCCGAGGATGTGCCCCGCGATCGATTCGGGCGGATCGATGCCGCGCTGGGCCCAACCGGTCCGGGGCAGGTGGTCCAGGGGCACGAGCGCCAAAAGCGACCCAAGGGCGGCCTCCGCACTCCACGGGCCCGTTTCCGGCGTGGACGCGCCGCTGGGCTGCGGGGGGGAGGCTGAACGGTCGATGGCCATGGAAAACGGGTGCTGATGCGATGAAACCTCGGCCCTTCCTGCGGAGAGTGCCGGGAGGCGAGTGGGTGGGCGAGTGGCGCGAATGCAGATGTTTCGAGCCTTTCTACCGGTCCCTGCCCCGGGGCAGCGCTCACCTGTCCCTATAATGCTGCGCTCGAACGCCCCCGCGCAAACGCTTATTCCGCCCAACGGGCCGCCCTCCATCGCTGAACCCATCGGGTGAAGGGCAGGCTCCCCGCGGGGCAGCCCCCACTTCTCTCCCTCCACCGAACATCCCGTGAGAACCCCGTACGTCGCTGGAAACTGGAAAATGAACCTCGATCGCCGCTCGGCGGGAGAGCTTGCCGCCGCGATCCGTGATCACTCGGCCTCTGGCGTCGACGTGGGGCTGTTTCCGGCGATGGTTCACCTCGACGAGGTGATCCGCCAGGTCGCGGGCTCCAGCGTGCGCGTGGGCGGACAGAACTGCTCCGACGAGGTCAAGGGCGCCTTCACCGGTGAGGTCTCATCGGACATGCTCAAAGACCTCGGGGCTACGGTGGTGCTCCTCGGGCACTCCGAGCGGCGCCACGTGTACGGCGAGTCGGATGAATTCATCAACCGCAAGGTCCAGCGCGGCCTCGATGCCGGTTTGGACGTGATGCTCTGCGTCGGCGAGACCATCGAGCAGCGCCGAGCAGGGGAGACGGAGTCCATTTGCCGTGCCCAGCTCGCTGCGGGCCTGGCCGGCGTCGATCGCGACGTCCTAGGCATGGACTCGTCCCCGGGGCGCATTTCCATCGCGTACGAGCCCGTCTGGGCCATCGGCACCGGCGAAACGGCCACCCCCGAGCAGGCCGGGGCCGTCCACACCTACCTCCGCGGCGTCCTAGGTGGGCTATACGATCAACACGCGGCCGATGCGACCCGTATCCTCTACGGCGGCAGCGTCAAGGCCGCCAACGCCAAAGAGCTCATGGCCGTGCCTGACATCGACGGCGCCCTCGTCGGCGGCGCTTCGCTCAAGCCCGACCTCTTTACCCCGATCATCGACGCAGCCTCCTAAGTTTCCGTCCACGCGCTGCTGTCCCGTTCGCCTCACTTCGACTGACCTTCCATGCCCACTCTTATCGTCCTCCTGTACATCCTGTTCGTCGCCTCCGCGATCATCCTCACGGTCGTCATTCTGCTCCAAGAGGGCAAAGGCGGCGGCTTTGGTGATGCCCTCGGTGCCGCTGGCCAGCAGGCCTTCGGCGTGAAGGCCTCGGGCGTCCAGAAGTTCACGATGTACATCGCCATCGCCTTCTTGGCCTCGGCCGTGCTCATTCACGTTCTGAACAACAAGCGCCAGTCCTCCGGCGGTGACCTTGACCTCGACACCTCGAGCCTCGTCGCGCCTCACACAGGTGACGTCGACCTCCTGGGCGAGCTGAAGTAGTCGCGTCCGTTCCTTCCTCTCTCGTTGGGCGGTACCGACTCGATGACCTCTAACTCGATGGGCGCCGGAACCGTCTACTCCATGACGGGCTTCGGTTCGGGGCGGGTGGAAACGGTGCTTGAAGACGAGTGCCAGCTCACGGTCACGGCCGAGGTCAAGACGGTCAATCACAAGCACCTTCAGGCGAAGGTGCGGCTTCCCCAGGAGTACAGCACCCTGGAGCCTGCGATCGACAAGCAGGTGCGCGCCGCCCTGGAGCGCGGCGCAGTCCAGCTCTCGGTGGACGTCTCCCGTATCGGCGGAGACGCCGGCATGCAGCTCAATGCCAAGGTGGCCCAGCGCTACCTCCAGATGCAGTCGGAGTTGGCCGCGGAGCTGACCGGCGCCCAGCTGAAGCCCATCGAATCCATGGTGGACCTGATCCGCCTCCCCGGCGTGATCGTTCAAACCGGCGCGTCCGCCCCCGGCGCCCTCGATGGGAACGGCGCGGAGGCCAAGGCCGTGACCGAGGCAGTCGCCCTGGCCCTCGCCCAGCTCAAGGAGATGCGCCAAACGGAGGGCGCAGCGATGCGGCGCGACATGACGGTGAACGGCGACGCCATCGCTCGGCTGGTGGAGGAAATCGCCGGTCGTATCCCGGGGGTGGTAGCACATCATCGGGCGCGCCTAGTCGAGCGCGTCGGCGAGCTCAGCTCCCATCCCGGAACCACCGAGGCGGACATGGCGCGGGAGATTTCACTCTTGAGCGATCGCCTCGATGTCTCCGAAGAGATCACCCGGCTCCAAAGCCACCTCGAGCAGCTCGCGTCGCTCTTGGCCGGCGGCGGCGCAGTGGGGCGCAAGCTGGACTTCCTCGCCCAGGAGTTCTTTCGCGAGGCGAACACGATCGGCTCCAAGTGCAGCGATGCGGACGTCGCTCACCTCGTTGTCGAGCTGAAGACCCATGTGGAACGTTTGCGTGAGCAGGTCCAGAACGTCGAGTAAGCTCCACTCCGAAAGCCAGCAGTTGAACCCGAAGGCGAATCAGCAGATGAACCAGCAGAACTCAGAACGCGCAGGATCGATGCTCTTGATCTCGGGGCCTTCCGGTTGCGGCAAGAGCACGATCTGCAAGCAGCTCCTGCTCGACGACGACGTGGTGTTCAGCGTCTCGGCCACCACGCGGGCGCCGCGGCCCGGCGAAATCGACGGCCAGCACTACCACTTCCTCAGCCCAGAGGAGTTCCGCGCGAAGATCTCGACCGGGGACTTCATCGAGCACGCTGAGGTGCACGGCAACATGTACGGCACGCTGAAGAGTCCGATGGAGGAAGCCATTGCTGATGGCAAGGTGTACCTCGTCGAGATCGACGTGCAGGGCGCGCTTCAGCTCAAGGCGCTGGAGGTCGAGGGGATCTACGTCTTCGTCGCACCGCCCGACTTCAACGTGCTGCGCGAGCGGCTCTCTGGGCGCGGCACCGAGACCCCCGAAGTGCTCGAGCGACGCCTCAAGAAGGCCGAAGACGAGTACCGCGAGCGCGAACGCTACGACCACATTGTCGTGAACGACTCCCTGGACCGCGCCGTGGCGGAGATCCGCAGCATCGCCGGGCTGCCGGCTGAGGCTAGCCGTGGGTAACGTGCTCCTTGCCTCGTCGGCGTCCGTTTCGATCTACAAGGCGTGCGACCTGGCCAGCAAGCTTACCCAGGAGGGCCACACCGTCCGGGCGGTCCTGACGGCCAATGCCGCGCGGCTCGTTTCGCCCCAGCTGTTCGAGGCGGTGACTGGGCAGCCCGCCTCTGTTTCGGAGTGGGGGGAGGATCGCCGCGCCGCGATGGACCACATCGATCTCGCGCGCTTCGCCGACGTCGTGGTGGTCGCGCCGTGCTCCGCCGACCTCGCGGCTCGCCTGGCCCACGGCATGGCGGACGACCTCGTGACGACGACGCTCCTTGCGACCTCACCGGGGACGCCGCGTCTTGTGTGTCCGGCGATGAACCCCAACATGCTCCAGCAGCCCGCGGTCCAGCGCAATTTCGCGCAGCTCCGTGAGGATGGCTGGGTCTTCGTTGACGCCGAGCCCGGCCACATGGCCTGCGGTGACGAAGGCACCGGCCGGCTGGCGGAGCCCTCCACGATCGTCGCTGCCGTCGAGTCGGCGCTTGGGAAGTCATGACTCCGGAGGCTGAGTCACCGCTGCACGTCATCGTGACGGCAGGACCGACCCGCGAGTACATCGATCCCGTCCGGTACCTTTCGAACGAGTCGAGCGGCACCATGGGCTTCGCCATCGCGCGCGCCGCCGTAGCGTGCGGGTACCGCGTGACGCTCATCGCTGGGCCTGTGCACCAAACGACTCCGGAAGGGGTGGAGCGAGTGGACGTGGTGAGCGCCCTGGACATGCTCGGTGCGATGGAAAAGCACTTCCCATCGGCCGACGCGATCTTCATGGCGGCGGCCGTGGGGGACTTCCGTCCCAAGGAGCTTCTGGCGGGCAAGTGGAAGAAGAAGGAGGAGGGCGGGAGCGGCGCCATCCTGGAGCTGGTCGAGAACCCTGATCTCCTGGCAACGATCGCGGCGGGTAAGGGGCACCGCAAAGTGATCGCGTTTGCCCTCGAAACATCGGATGGCGAGGCCCGAGCCGCCGCCAAGCTCGTGCGCAAGAACGCCGACTACATCGTTCTCAACGGAGCCGCGGCGCTCAACGCAGCCTCCTCCACGGTGACGCTGATCGACGCAGGCGGCACCGTTTGGACCGCGGAAGATCAGTCGAAGGATGAGACAGCCGCCGCGCTAGTCGATCTCCTCGAAGCTTGATGGGTAGAGGGCCGCCCGCGGCGGTGGGCTTCGGCTAAACTGGCCGCGATGTCTAGACGAACGCGCAACCTGTACTGCTGGAAGACCACCACCGAAGACGGGGTCAAGCGTCAGGTCGAAGCCCAGCTCTTCGGCAAGAAGTGGACGTTCACCTCGCGAATCAAGGGCGAGGACGACTGGACGGAGCACAAGAACCCGTTGCTGGAGGATCTTGAGGAGCTTGAGACGATCATCTTCAACAAGTATCAGCGCAAGCATGTCTCCTATGACCAGCTCGTGGGGGTTCGCAAGCTGATCGCGGATTGGACGCCCGGGATGGGCTAGTCGTCGTCTAGCGACGCAGGCAACTATGACTCTCCAGGCAGCGTTCTTCTCCACTCTCGCCGTCTTCGCAGGGAATAGCGCTGGGGAAACACAGGACTCCATCGCGTTCGGCAAGGACGTGCTGCCGATCCTTTCGGAGCACTGCTACCACTGCCACGGCCCCGACGCTGGAACCCGCGAAGCGGACCTGCGGCTTGACGTGCAGGACGATGTGCTCTTTGTTGCCGAGCCCGGCGACGTCGAAGCCAGCGCGCTGATGGACAGAATCGTTCATTCGAACCCCAAGCGTGTGATGCCGCCGCCAGCGTTCGACAAGCCGCTTTCCGCGGATCAGATCGACGTGCTGCGGCGCTGGATCGAAGAGGGGGTCGACTGGGAGTCCCACTGGGCGTACGAGCCTGTCCCTTCGTTCGGTGACATGGAATGGGAGCTTGACGAGTGGGGGACCGACCCGCTCGATCAGTTTGTCTCCGCAGAGCACGCACGGGCCGGAATGGAGCCAGCGGCGCCTGCCGATGGCGGCACGTGGCTTCGGCGGGTCAGCCTCGACTTGACCGGGCTGCCCCCGACGGTCGTGGAGCTTGACGCCTTCTTGGGAGACCTCGAGAACGCCACTGATCAAGCGGCCGTCCAAAGGGTTCGCGCAGCCACCGTAGATCGCCTCCTCGCCAGCGATCGGCGCGCCGAGCACCGCGCGCGCCAATGGCTCGACATCGCGCGCTACGCGGACACGAACGGCTACCAGAACGACTTCCGCCGCGACCAGTGGCCGTGGCGCGACTGGGTCCTGCGGGCATTCGCTGCCAACATGCCGTACGACCAGTTCGTGAGAACCCAGGTCGCGGGGGACCTCCTGCCGGATGCGTCCCAGGAGTCGATCCTCGCGACGGGTTTCCAGCGCAACCACCGCACTGTGACCGAGGCGGGCTCCATCGACGAAGAATGGCGCGTCGAGAACGTGGCGGATCGCGTGGAGACCACGGCGACGGCGTTCATGGGGCTCACCCTTGGGTGTGCGCGCTGCCACGATCACAAGTACGACGCCCTGAGCCAAGCGGACTACTACCGCTTCTATGGCTTCTTCAACTCCATCGACGAGAAGGGCGTCTACGAAGAGACCCGGGGTAACGTGCCGCCGCTTGTGCGTCTGCAGACGGAAGAGAACAAGCGGCGCATTGAGGAGCTCGCGGCTGAGGAACGCGCGGCTACGGAGCGCCTTGAGCAAGCTCGCGCCTCGGCAGCGGAGCGCTGGGAAGCCTGGCGCGCGGGCGTCAACGACCGGGTGGAGCTTCCCGCGGACCCGTGGGTGCGGCCGGGCCCCTTCGCACTGGATTCCGCCGAGCCCGCCAAGGGCCGCGTAGCTCTCGGCCGCGAGGTCGTCTTCAAGGAAACGGAGCCGTTCAGCGTGTCCCTCTGGGTCAAGCCAGAGAGCCACGGGGCGATCTACAGCCGGATGAACGACGACGATTCCTACCGGGGAACAGATCTGATCCTGCTGGACTCGATGCGCCTCGCCGTGCATCTGATCCACGATTGGCCCAAGCGTGCGATCAAAGTGGTCAGCCGACGGGCGCTGGAGCGTGGCCGCTGGCATCACCTCGCGGTGACCTACGATGGCTCCATGAAGGCCGATGGCGTCGCGGTCTTGCTCAATGGTTCGCCCCTCGAGGTGGACGTGGAGGCGGACTCCCTCGACGGTGCGATTGCGTCCGAAGAGCCGCTGCTGATCGGATGGCGTCGCTACGCAGGCGACCTCAGGGGAACGGTCAGGGAATTCCGCGTCGACGCCAGCCCGCTCGGAGCGACGCAGTCGACCGCGCTCGCCGGAGAGCGCGCGGCGGCCGTCGACGGGGTCTCCTACTACGTGGACGCCCTTGATCCGGCCGTCCAGGCGGCGACCCTTGAACGCAACGAAGCCAAGGCCAAGCGCGTGCACCTCGAAACGGACGGCGTTCCGACCGCGATGGTGCTGCGCGACCGAAGCGAGCCGCGCCCAACGTTCCTCTTGAACCGAGGCAGCTATGATCAGCCCGCGGGTGAACCCCTCATCCCGGACATCCCGGCCGTCTTTGGCGGACTACCAGAGGGCGCGCGGCACGATCGCCTTGGGTTGGCTGATTGGTTGGCAGACGAACAGAATCCGCTCACTGCCCGTGTGGCGGTGAATCGCGTCTGGGCCAGCTTCTTCGGCACGGGCCTTGTGGCCACCCAGGACGACTTCGGCGTGCGCGGGGAACGCCCCACCCATGGCGGGCTCATGGACTTCCTGAGCGCCGAGTTCATGGCGAGCGGCTGGGACCTGCGGGCCCTTGAGCGGCGCATCGTGCTTTCTGCGACGTACGCTCAGTCGTCGGCGGGGACGGACGAGGCGCGGCGGCTGGACCCAGGCAATAGGCTGCTGGCTCGCTTCCCCAGGCTTCGCTTGGACGCGGAGATGATCCGGGACTCGGCGCTCTTTGCGTCCGGGCTCTTGGTCGAACGCCTCGGTGGCCCCTCGGTGAAGCCCTACCAGCCCGATGGGCTCTGGGCCGAGCTCGCAGGCGGCGCGGGTCAAGGGGCCTACGTTCCCTCGGAGGGCGACGATCTCTTTCGACGGAGTCTCTACACCTACCGCAAGCGCACCGTCCCGCACCCGACGCTGACGACGTTCGACGCCCCTGGGTTCGAGCTGTGCAGCGTCGCGCGCTCGCGGACCAACACGCCGCTGCAGGCGTTGGCGACGCTCAACGATACGACCTACGTCGAGGCCGCGCGGCACCTCGCGGCGCGCATGATGGCTTCGTCGGACAACGTGTCGGAGCGCCTGGGGCTAGCCGCGCGCGCCTTGCTCGCGCGGAATCTCAAGGCGCAGGAGCTCACCGTGTTGCTGTCAGCCTTGCAGCGCCATCAGGAGAGCTTCGCAGGCGACCCCGCCGCTGCGGCTGCGCTCCTAGGGGTCGGGGCGACGGCGCCGCCAACGGAGCAGCGCACACCGGAGTGGGCCGCGTACACGATGGTCGCGTCCACGCTCCTCAACTTGGACGAGGCCCTCACGAAGCCATGAACTTAGATCGCAGGACATTCTTGGGGCGCGGTGCCGTCGGGCTTGGGGCCATCGCGCTGGGGGCGCTGGAGCAGGGACGTGCCCAAGCAGGCGCGCAGGCCGTACACCACGCGGCGAAGGCCAAGCGCGTGATCTACCTCTTTCAGTCCGGCGCTCCCTCACAGTTCGAGACCTTCGACCCGAAGCCGGGTCTTGTCTCGCGCTTTGGCGAGCCGCTGCCGGAGTCCATTCGCCAGGGCCAGCGGCTCACGACGATGACGTCTGGGCAAAGCGCCTTCCCGATCGCGCCGTCGAAGTTCGGCGCCGCGCCTGCGCCGGGTACGGGCGCGCTCATCGGGGATCTCATGCCGTACACCCGCGGCATCGCGGACAAGCTCTGCGTCGTGCGCTCGATGGTCACCGAAGCGATTAACCACGACCCAGCGATCACGTTTGCGCAAACAGGATCCCAGCTTGCCGGTCGGCCGAGCATGGGCTCGTGGCTCTCCTATGGGCTCGGCTCCATGAACCGCGATCTGCCGACGTTCGTCGTGATGGTCTCTACGAGTGGCTCCAAGCAGCCGCTCTACGCACGGCTCTGGGGCAGCGGCTTTTTGCCTACACAGCACCAAGGGGTCAAGCTGCGCAGCGGCGCGGACCCCGTGCTTTACCTCGCGGATGCACCGGGCATTGACCGTGCGCGGCGCCGAGGGATGCTCGACGATCTCTCCAAGCTCAACGAT
The DNA here is from genome assembly GCA_938030175.1 of uncultured bacterium. Classification (GTDB taxonomy): domain Bacteria; phylum Planctomycetota; class UBA1135; order UBA1135; genus Saltatorellus. Next base: position 21,204 of record CALHGQ010000402.1, read on the forward strand.
CTCCAGCCGAACGCTGACTCCGAAACGCGCACGCGGATCGAGCAGTATGAGCTCGCCTACCGAATGCAGGCGGCCGTTCCCGATCTCACAGATATCACGACTGAGTCAGCGGCGACCCTTGAGCGCTACGGTCCAGACGTTCAGAAGCCTGGGTCGTTCGCCCGGAACTGTTTGCTCGCGCGGCGGATGGTGGAGCGTGACGTGCGCTTCGTTCAGCTCTACCACATGGGCTGGGACCACCACGGCAACCTGCCGACGGAGATCCAGAAGTGCGCGAAGGACACGGATCAAGCCTCTGCGGCGCTCGTCCAAGACCTTGAGGAACGCGGGCTCTTGGAAGACACCATCGTCATCTGGGGCGGTGAATTTGGGCGGACGGTCTACAGCCAAGGCGAGCTAACCAAGGAGAACTACGGCCGGGACCACCATCCGCGCTGCTTCTCGATCTGGCTTGCGGGGGGCGGCTTCAAGCCCGGCAGCGTATGGGGCGAGACCGACGAGTTCGGCTACAACGTGGTGAAGGACCCGGTTCACACCCACGATCTCCACGCGACGCTCCTGCACCAGCTCGGCTTCGACCACGAACGCCTGACGTTCCGTAGCCAAGGTCGCGACTTCCGCCTGACGGATGTTCACGGACACGTGGTCACGGACCTTCTGGCGTAGCGGTCGCTTCTCGGCCCCAAGAATCGGCGAAACGCTTAGGCTAGGGCTTGGGAATTCCCTCCCTCGATCGACGCTTTCACCCCTCGCCCCTAGTTCTTCCATGCTGGCCCTTCACGCTCTCTTGCCCCTCGCGCTGCTCGCCGGTCCGAGCACCGACCTCTTCGTTGACCAGAACGCAGCCGACTGCGGTGCCGCCAACGGCTCGCAGGCGCTCCCCTTTTGCACCATCATGGAAGCCGTGGCAGCGGCGGCCAGCGGGGACAGCGTCCGCGTGGCGCCGGGCGTCTACACCGAGAACATCACGCTTGGGTCCGGCGTTTCACTGGTGAGTACACAGGGTGCCCAGGCGACGATCCTCGACGGGGGGAACGCCGGCGTGGTGGTGACCAAGCTCCTCGGTTCCGCCGACACGACGCTCGACGGCTTCACCCTGACCCGTGGGGCGGGGCCCCAAGGCGGCGGTGTTCTGTCGATGGGAGAGTTCCGTATCGAGAACTGCGTCGTCGACTCCAACGTGACGACCGACGGAGGCGCTGCCGGGATTCATCATCAGTTCGGTCAGCTCGTCCTGCGCAATACGACGATCTCGAACAACAGCACCTTGGCGCCACCGAACGAAATCGTGGCGGGCGGCATCCTCCTGAACAACGTCGCTTCCGCCAGCATCGAGCGGATCACCGTCAGTGGTAACTTGACCGACTCGACGGCGCTCACCCCCAGCGGCGTGACCTCTTTCGCCTCGGACGTGGTGATGGACAACTCCACCATCTCGGGCAACGACCTCTTCGGCTTCGGGTTCTTCGAGGACCCCGGCCCAACGGGCGGCTTCGTTCACACGGCGACGATTCGTAGTTCGACCCTGGCGAACAACGGGTCCGGTGGGCTTCTCGTCATCGGTGGTAACGGGGTTACGCTGACGAACACGATCGTGGCGCAGAACGGCGGATTTTCGGAGACCACGATCGCTGGTGCGACGGTTGGATGGGAGTCCAACCTGATCGCTTCTAGCGCCGGACTTGGACCCCTAGCGAACAACGGAGGATCCACGCTCACCCACCTACCGGGCCCCATGAGCCCGGCGCTGAACCAGGCGGACTTTGGCTCGACGCTCTTGGTCGATCAGCGCGGGGTTCCTCGTCTTGCGGGTTTCGCCGACATCGGAGCCGTCGAGCGCAGCCTCGGTGGGGGTGACGCGAACTGCACGAGCGCACCCAACTCCACGGGCAGCACCGGACGGCTCATCATGGCCGGGCGCCCGCTGCTGGCCGCCAACAGCGCACAGCTCGTAGCACTGTCTTTGCCACAAGACTCCTTCGGCTACTTCTTAGCGAGTCAGATGAACAGCGCGCCGGTGCAGCCGCCGGGCAGCGCTGGCTTCCTCTGCCTTGGCGGCCAGATCGGGCGTTTCGTGGGACCTGGCGAGGTGCAGTCGAGCGGCGTGGAGGGGCGGTTCATTCTCCCATTGAACCTCCAGATGCTGCCGTCGCCCACGGGCTTCGTGGCGGCCCAGGCCGGTATGACCTGGTGGTTCCAGGCCTGGCACCGGGATTCAAGCGGCGGCGTAGCGACTTCGAACTTCACGGAAAGTCGCTCGATGGTCTTCAACTGACGACGCGCGCGGACTGAGTCGCCTGACCCAACGGGCCGCGCCTTCGGCTCCACGAAGGAACGATGAACGCCCCTCTAGCCGCCCGTTGATAACGGCCCATCTAGGGGAACGTTGGCATCGCTGCGATCAGTCGGTCGCGAAGCGCATCCGTGGTCGGTCCTGGGTTCGACACTAGGAGGTCGTTCGTCTCTAGCGGATCGGCGTCAAGGTCGTAGAGCTCGTAGCGCTGCATGTCGGTGCGCTCGATGAGCTTCCATCGTTGCGTACGAATCGCGCTGAACTCCACGACGTTGCTCGTCGCCCCGGGGAACGGGAACTGCCGGATGTAGAGCGTATCACGCTCCCCCGGGGCAGCAGGGTTCGTCAGCAGCGGTGCGAAGCTGATCGAGTCGTCGGCGCCGGTAGTCAGCGGCGGCTCACCCACGAGCTCTAGTACCGTTGCGAACAGGTCCGTCACATGGACCAAAGCGTTGCACTCGGCCCCTGCGGCGACGCCGGGGCCCGCAACGATGAGCGGCACATTCAAGCCTCCCTCGTAGGGCGAGCGCTTCCCGTGCGCAAACGGCCACGGAGCTCTGATCGTGACACTTGGCGAACCGTTGTCGCCGAGCACGATCACGTAGGTGTTCGAGAGGTCGATCGACGCCATCATGTGACCGAAGAGCGTGTCGAAGGCCTCCACCATGGCCAAGTGTTGGAACGGTGCGAACGTGGGTGACCCTTGCGTATGTAGCTGCTGGGGTGGCGCGTGGAAAGGAGAGTGCGCGAGGACCGGGCAGTAGTAGACAAAGAACGGATCCGTGCGGCTCTCAAGCAGCCGGATGCCTCGTCGCGCCAGGGCCGTTGGGTAGTAGCCTCGCTCGGGTCGAACCACGCCGTTCACGTGTTCATCCCACCGGAAGTACTTCTCCTTTCCCACGAAGCCCACGGCGGTATCGAAGCCGTGGCTCAGCTCATGGCCTGGGGGAGGCTGCGTGTCCGACAAATGCCACTTGCCGAAGCTGAAGCACTCGTGGCGTGGGAGGGCCTCCGGCAGGGTGATCTCCGACAGGGGGAGTGGCGTTTGAACGCCGTCGGAGGCGCTGACAATCGTCCCGATTCCTGTGCGTTCCGCGAGGCGACCCGTGAGGAGCGCTGCCCTCGTCGGGCTGCATACTGGGTACGTCCATGCACCGCGAAAGAGAACCCCTTGGGCAGCGAGAGCATCGAGGTTAGGGGTAACCGCCGGACTGGGGTGGTCACCGTACGCTCCGATCTTGTCTCGCCCAACATCGTCCATCAGGATGATGACGACATTGGGTGGCGGGTCGGAGAACCCCGCTACCATGGCGAGAGCGGCGGCGAAGGCAAGCATCAAATCAGTCTACCCCACCTCCCCAAAACTGCCTGAAAGATCCGATTCTGAGCCTCTTCCGGAGCCCATTCGGCCGAACTCGCCATCTTGGGCATGGGGGCGTAGCTGCGGCATCCTCGGATGGAACACTCGCGTGGTCATGCCATACGGTCCCACAGGCTGGAGGGCTGTTATTCGGATGATCGCCACGGCGACCGAGGGGGGATTTGAGACAGCGAAACCTCGGGCCTCGCCGGGCCCCTCCACGACCTG
>CALHGQ010000403.1 GCA_938030175.1 uncultured bacterium
CGCTTCCTGTCGGATTCTAGTCGCTAGGTCCTGCTAGGCAGTCTAGAGGCCCGTCACGGTCGCTTCGTCGAGCGCCTGGTGGGAGTAGGCCTGGAAGCTCTTGCGCATCCAATCCTCTTGGAGCATCGAGCGGTGACGCTCGTCACTGCGGATGTTCAGGGGGTTCGTCGGGGCCGAGCGGCTCTTCAGGTAGACGAGGTAGTAACCCTTCGGGCCCTCGAACGGGCCGCCCACGGTGCCGGGCTCCATCTCGAAGAAGATCTTGTCGACGATGGCCGAGTTCAGAAGGTAGTGCTCGTACTCGGACTCGCCGATGGCGCGCTTCATGTCGTTGCGGGTCATCGACGTGTCCTGGAACGCGCCGAAGTTCTTCAGGCCGATGGCGGGCGGGGCCTTGCCGGTGACGGGAAGGGGCGGATCCCAGTAGTCGCTGTTCCCGCGGAGGAAGTCCGACCACCAGCGGCCGAAGGGCAGGAGCTCTTCCGCCGGAGCGTAGTTCTCGCCCTTGGCGGCGGCCTCGGCGCGCTTCTCAGCGTCGACGGCCAGCTTGGCGATATGCGCGTCGACTTCACCGCGCAGCTTCATGGCGCGCTCGTAGGCGGCGTCCCAGCCGTTCTCCTTCCACTTGAAGTTCGGGAAGTCGAAGGCCGACACAAGGAGGATGTCCGCGTGGGACTTCGCCAAACCCATGATGCCGTTGGCGATGGGCATGTGCGCCTGGAGCTCGGGGCTCATGGTGCCGTCGTCGTTGATGACGAGCTTGTCCTCGACCATCCGCTTGTACGACTCGACGAGGCGCAGGTGCTCCTCGTAGGCCTCAGAAGACGGGAAGCCGTGACCCTGAAGGGCCATGAAGTCCATGTTGAACATGCCGCCTTCCATGGAGACGCGCATGTCGTCGACCATCTGCATGAACTCCTCATCCGACATCAGCGTGCCGGCGGCGCTGAGCTTCTGGCGGCTAGCCTCCATCAGCGCGAGCGCCAGCTTGGCGTCAAGGATGTCCTGATTGGAGAAGCTCTCGCGCATCTCCGTGAAGACGTCCTGCGTCTTGATCTCTGCTGCCCAGTCGCCACCGTCGATGACCATGGCGAGTTCCTCTGGGATGCCCTGGGTGCCCGTCTTGATATCGGCAAGGGTCCAAAGCGATCCCATGACGAAGTCGCGCAGAAGCGACATCATCATTTCCTGCTCGGGCTCGATCGGGTTGCCCGTCTCCACGGAGATGGCGAGGCGCTGCTCGTAGTACTTCGCGTAGTCGGCGATCAGGTCGACCTGGGGCGAGTTGGCGTGGATCGCCTCGATGGCGAGCTCCGGCCAGGTGTCCGGGTGGTCCGGGAAGAAGAGCTGGTCGAACTCCATCGTCTGACGAACTTGGTCGCGGTACCAGTCGCCCGAGCCGTAGGCGCGGTTGAGCTCGACCTCGTGGTCCAGCGTTGGGTAGCGCTCCGTGAAGCTCTCCTTTTCCTTCTTGAGGCGGCGCTCCAGGTTGGCGGGGTCGAAGTCGAAGCGCTTCATACGCTTCGCGACTTCGGCGTCGATCTCAGCGTCGCCAGCGGTCGGCATGTCGAGGGCAACAGCCTCACGCACCTCCGTGGTGCGGAGCTCACGCTCGTGGTCCATCAGGATCTGCAGCTTGCGAGCGTCGACGGCGTTGCGTCCAGGTCCGTAGACAAGGAAGCGCTTGATGGCCATGTCGGTGATGCGGACACCGTTGACGGTCACAGGCACTCCAAACTCTGACTCCTGGGCGGCGGTCAGGACAGCGCTGGTGCTGGACACGGTGGCGAGGGCCGTGGGCGCAGCCATCGCGTGGGTTGCCAGAGCCATCGGGATGGACAGCGGAAGGACCCAGGAGAGGGTCGTCGGGAGGATCTTCTTCATGAGATGGAGATGGACAGGGTGAGTGTTGCGGTCGGGGACTCTACGCACGTTCGAGTCAAGTGAGAGAGGAAAGTGGGTGAGAAGGCAGTTTTGTGTGCTCCGGGTACAGAAATTAGCCCCGGAGGCCTTCCAGGCGGCCCCCGCTGACCCGGAACGACTACCTTGGTGCCGCCCATGACCTATCCGACCCGCACCATCGCGCTCCTTTGCGAGCTGCTCCACCCGCCTGTCCCACCGGATCCTCGGCCGATTCAGCGCCTCCATAACGAGATGTTCGAGGGGGGCCAGCCGGCCTACGCCGGGTTTCAGATCAGTCCCCAGGGCCCCGTCCTGTCGAACCCGGTGGTCACGCCAGGGGCCGTCTCCCAGGTGGCGTTCCTCAGCGACCGGCTTCAGTTCCGGGAAGAGCGTGGCAGTTTGACGCACGAGACCTTCGCGAGCCAGGTGAGGGAGATCGCAGAGCGCTCGGCGCCCCTGCGGGGTATCCCCGTCTACGCCGGCCAGCAGATCGTCCTCCGGAGCCTGGTGAACCCGAAGACCACTTCGGACACCCGCAGCTTCCTCCGCAACCGCGTCTTTGGCTTTGGGGACGAGCTCGACCTCCTCGGTCGCTCGTCGCACCTGGTCGGTCTCAGATTGGGATTCGAGCCTGATCCGAACGAGTCGAACGCCTTCGGTCTGCGGATCGAGTCCTACAACGCAGACCCCCGCTCCCTCTATATCGAGGTGCAGGGCTCCTTCGGCCCGGTCCCCGTCCAGGACCTCCAGAACGTGGAATCGAACGTGCTCAGCACCTATGGATTCCTGATGGAACGGGTCCTCCCCTTCCTGGGACACTTCGATCGTCGCGACTCCGTCGGAAACGACGGCGACGAGCTCGGCTAGACCTGCACATGCGCTCCCCTCAAACCACCCATGGCGCCGCGTTCGCGCCTTTGTCGCGAAAGGCTCTATTACTGGCGACCCTGGCCGCTGCGTTGATCTCGCCGGGCTGCGACGATCCCCACGTGGCCGGGCCCACGACCAAGTCCCCGTCGCCGATCCGGATGGCCCCCGAGGGGAAGTACTCGGAGGACGTGGCGTTCGCGCTCGGCGGAGTCGAGATCAAGAAGGCAGACATCGACGCGTACCTGCCGCTGATGAGGCTGATCGATCCGCACCTCGTGGACGCGAGCCTGCGCCGTGCGGCCATGGCGAACCTCGTGCTTCCGATCGCCGCCGGCCAGGCCCTCGATCCAGCCTCGCGTGAGGAAGCCTTCCAAAAGGCACAAGCGATCCACACCAGCGTGCGGGAAACCGGGGTCTTTCCCCCGGATGCCCCTCCTGCCAACCTGCTCACCGGCAGCTGCAAGGACGTAGGCCTCATTCCGTTCAACGCGGCAATGTCCATGGAGCCAGGCACCTACTCCGGCCTCCTCGAGGCGCCTGGCTCATGGGTGTTCTTCAAGCTCATTGCGACCAACCAGGAGGAAGGCATGCCCTTCGAGGCCGAGACGCAGATCACGATCCAGCGCTACGACGTCTTCTACCTGCCCATGGAAGCCGGTGCGGATCTGCTGCAGGCAGGCATCGATACGCTTCCCCTGGAGATCGTCGACCCCGAGTGGGAGCACATCATTCCGCCGGTCCTTCTCTATACGCCGCGCGAATAAGCCGGAACCGAAAACCAGCTCCGCCAGTCGAATTAGCCAGTCCGTCCGCACAGCCCCCCGCGCCTCTTCCCATGCTTCGAAACACTCTCACCACCACGCTCCAGATCGCACTCCTGGCGGGCTCGATGACCCAGGCGGCGGCGCTCCCCGCGGCCTTGAACTGCGCGCCCTCAGGGCTCCAAGAGGGTGCGACAGCGGAAGTCGCCGAGGAGAAGGCCACGGCTTGGCCCGAGCCCCGCGACGCAGCGGCGCTCTCGAAGTCCGTCGCGAAAGTGCGGGCCGCGCGCAGCGAAGACATGGAAGCCGCCGGTCGTTCCGAGATCCAATTGGAGGGAGCCGCCGCCGCGCCGTTTCTTCTGAAAGCCATCGCTAAGGAGCGCAAGGACGACGCGCGCACGCGACTGTGCGAAGCGCTCAACCTCGTCACGAAGCAGGAGCACACGCGCCTGCTCGCGGAGTTCCTCGACCACAAGTCACCGGACATGCGCGTCTACATCATGCGCCGGTTGGCGGTCCTCGGGGACCCGGGCCTGCGGGAGCGCACGGAAGCCCTCCTCGTCGAGATCGAAGAGAAGGCGGCCGATCCTCGCAAGGCCAAGAAGCTCCATGAGGACGAGGCCGACCGCGCCGCGATCCTCGCGATCTCAACGGGCTCGCCCACCGGCCTCGATCGCTGCGTGGCCATCGCTGGCTCGAAGACGTGGCCCGCGTGGCGCGACCCGATGCGCGCGGCTGCCGCCCAGGCGAAAGCCGCGGGAACGGAGGTCGCAGACGGCCTCAGGACGGTCCTTGCGCCGAGCTCTAAACCGACACTTGCCGACCGCGCAGCCGCTTTGCGCCTCATCGCCTACGCCGGGCACGAAGAGCACGCACGCTGCGTTCTGCCGTCCCTGGACGACACCGCCAACCACGTCATTATCGCCGCGATCAACGCCCTGCGCATGATGGTCGACGGGGATCCACCCATCGACAAGCTGTCGTCCTTCGACGCCATTGGCCGCGCCAAGAAGTGGAAAGGCCGCCTCTGATCCCGACCGCTTCGAGCCCCCCCACGCCGCGACCCCGACGAACTTCGTCCAGCCTCTACTCTCACCATGAGCGCCCGCCCACAAGCCTCCCTTCTGACTCTGACCCTCCTCGCGCTGCTTCTCGGCCTGGCCTCTTCGGCGGCCGCGCAGAAGCCGCTCGACAAGTCCAAGCCACTGGGTGATCCGGCCAACGACCCGTTCACGCGGGGCGGCGATCCTGAGTTCATGAAGGCCGCGGGCTACGTCTCCATGGGCGGGTTCGAGTTTGGGCCCGCGCCGGACACGACCGCCGAGACGGACGCACACCTCAGCTACATCGACATCCGCTGGATCGAGACCGCGCACTTCGAGCTCGGCGTCGCGCTGCCCCAGGTGAAAGTCACGCAATCGGAACGCGAGAAGGTTCGCGCCGAGCTGACGGAGATGCAGGAGTACTTCGGGGACGAAATCGACCCACGAACGCGCGTGCTGAACCCTTGGCTGCGCGCGCACCTGTACGCCAAGCGCGTCGAGGAGCACTACGCCGACATCCAGAAGATGCTGGGCGTGACGGACGAGAACTTCAAAGACAACCGCGAGATCTGGAACCAGCGCACGAAGTACATGGGCACGGGGCCCTACCTCGGTCAGCGCGGCAAGTATGAGATCCTGCTGCTCCCGAGTGAGGGCGCTGCGAAGACCTACCTGCGCGATCGTCTCGGGCTGACCACCGCTCTGAGCCAGCGGTGGAACGTGATCCCGCGCGACTCGCAGAGCGTCATCATCCACACCGACCAAGGGAAGCTCCGCGTCGACGAGTCGCTGCACGGACACCTCGTCTTCAACCTGACGCACAACCTCCTCAACGGGTACAAGCACTACTCCTACGACCTGCCCGTCTGGATCACGGAGGGCGCCGCCCACTGGTTCGAGCGACAGCTCAACCCGAAGTTCAACACCTTCGACGGTTCCGAGGGCGCGGCCCCCGACATGTCGAGCAAGGCCAAGTGGCGGCCCGAGGCCAAGAAGCTCGTCAACAACGGCAAGGCGCCGTCGTTCCCGTCGCTCATCGGGAAGCGAACCTTCGCGGACCTAGAGCTCCCAGACCACTTCGCCACGTGGTCGATTTTCGACTATCTGATGACGGTCCACTCGGACTTCCTGCCGGTGTACTTCGACACCGTTTCCGGCCTGAAGAACGCCGAGGGCTACGACGACTACGCCAGCCTGGCGGACCAGCAGCGGTCGGTCTTCAAGGAATCCC
>CALHGQ010000404.1 GCA_938030175.1 uncultured bacterium
GCAGTGCACCTGTATATTCAGCATAGCGTTGATAGGCACAGCGAGAAAGTGATGAATGGGGGCCCCCCTGAAATCCCTTGGAGCTGGGCGAGCAAGGCTCGGAAGAGAGGGATCGTGGGCGTCATCGGAGGGTTCTGCGCCAAGTGGCCGTCGGTGACCCGCACGAGGTCCAGGAAGAAGCCACGGCTCGAGCCGTTGTGTTGCTCCGACTGAGATGCCGCCTGAGGCGCCGCCTGGCGCGCCGCCTTCAGCATCCGCCGCGATACGCAGTAGATCCCGAGGCCGGGCGGCAGGGCCAAGGCCTTCTGGGTTCCGGCGAAGCAGAAATCCATCCCGTGCCTCGCTGCATCCAAGGGCGCCGCCGCGAAGTACGTGACCGCGTCCACGAGGAGCCATGCACTCCCTCGCCCCGCGAGGGCCGCGGCCACCTCAGCGGGATCGGTCAATGCGCCGGTGGAGGTCTCGCTCAGGCAAACGGTAATGGCGGCGAATGGCCCGTCGGCGGCGATGGCCTGGCGCGCAGCGTCCAGGTCCGCGGGTGCGCCGAGCTCGCTGTCGATGCGCGTCACGCGGCAGCCCAATGACTCGGCGATCTCCGCGTAGCGCCTGGAGAACGAACCGTTCACGAGGGACAGGACGCGCGGCGCCTTTCCGCCTTCAGGCGAGAGCGCGCGCAGGCTCATCTCCATCAGCGCCGTCGCCGTGCACGAGTGAACGGCAACCTCGTAGAAGGGGGCACCTTCGAGGCCGAACGCACTGCGCAGGTGCGGGTCGATGGCGCGCAGAAGGTCTCGCATCGCATTGGTACGGTGCCCCACCATCGGTGCGGCCTGGCTCGCGAGGAGTTCGGGGCGCACCTCCGTGGGGCCCGGGATCCACAGGCGAGGTCGCCGAGCGCGATGGACGAGGGCAGCGAAGCGCTCGCTGCCCGAGGCGATGAGCTGATCCAGCTCCGCCTCCGAGCACAGATGCGGGAGCAGCGCTGCGAAGTCCGCCGTGCGGCAAACTCGGTCCCCCTGGCGGACGACGTCGGGACGCTCGACCACGCCTGTGAAGGCCACGAACCGCTCGCACACTCCCTTGGCCTCTGCGTCGGTGGCGCCGTCCCCCACAAGCGCCACGGATTGATCGGGGAACGCAGCGGAGATCACCTCGGCCTTTCCGCCCTTGCGCGCCAAAGGGGAGCCATCGTCGAAGCCCGCGTACTGTCCGTCGGGCCCAAATTCGATGCCCACGGCCCAGACCCGATCGCTGGGAACGCCGAGATAGCTAGCCAACGCCCGGACCGGCGGTGCGAGGCCCCCCGAAATGACGGCGACCTCCTTTCCTAGGTAGCGCAGCGCATGGACCGTGTCTTCGACGCCGGGGAGCACGGTGGCCCGATAGAGGCGTCCGACCGCCTCCACATCGGACTCAGTGGGACGGATGATCCCCAAGCGCTCGCCGTAGACCTCCTCCAGCGGGACCTCCCCGTCCATGGCCCGGGCGGTCAGGGCGGCAATCGCGTGGATCGCGACGGGCTCTAGGCCAGCTTTGAGCTCTTCGATCCCCTCGATCGAGGAGAGCGTCGAGTCGCAATCGAAGACGATGACCCCGAAGGGCGGGCTCGGCCGCTCCGGACCGGCTGCATCGCCAGCGGGGACCCGAGGCGGCAGAGATGAATGGCCGGAACGCGACATGGCCCACAGAGTCGCCTAGCAAGACGGTGGGATCAAGCGGATGGCGCCGATCCGTCGGAGGGATCGACCGCCCTAGTAGCGCTCGATCTTGGGGCCCGTTGTGCGCTTCACGACGTAGCCGGCGTCCTTGAGGACGCTGGGCCTCGCCGTTGACTTGATGAGTCCGGGGGCCTCGTTGGGCCCATTCTCCAGGAGGGAGCTCACGATCGTGGCGGTGACGAGAACGATGAGCACGCTGCCGAGGACTTTGACCACGGCGCTGGGGCTCTTCGGAGACTGGGGGGGCGTCTTGGCTGTCATGAGGGATTCCCTTGGGCAGGCGGGCCAGCTGGCCGGGGGAGATATCGGCATCCGCGCCCGGCCCAACTCGCGCTGGACGACCAAAAAACCTGCAACAGACTCGGGACGCGCCTCGACCGAGACATGCCCCGCGAAGAGAATATGACCGGACGTGCGCCAGGCGCCCTCCACTCACTCCATCGACCCACTCCACATGCGTTTCAAAGACCAGCACGTCGTCGTCACAGGCGGCACGCGAGGCATTGGCCGAGCGATCTCCCTCGCTTTCCTCGAGCAAGGGGCCATCGTGCACGCCTCCTACTTCGGAAACGACGCCGCCGCCGAGGCCCTGCGCCAGGAGGCTGGGGACGGGGCCGAGCGCTTGATGACGCCCAAGTTTGACGTCGCCGACCACGATGCGGCCCAAGCGTTCTGGGAGGACCTCGGGGACACCCCGGTGTCCGTTCTGGTCGCCAACTCAGGGATCCGGCGCGACTCGATCCTCGCAACGATGTCCCCTGGCGACTGGGACGCGGTGATCCGCACGAACCTGACGGGGGGTTACACGATGTCCAAGTTCGCGGTGCAGAACATGATGCGCCAGCGCTACGGGCGGATCATCTTTACGACGTCCCCTGCCGGGCGCTTCGGATTCGAGGGGCAAGGCAACTACTCCGCGTCCAAGGCGGGCCAAATGGGACTGATGCGGTCGCTCTGCAAGGAAGTGGCCAAGCGCAAGATCACGGTCAACTGCGTCTCCCCCGGGTTCATCGCGACGGAGCTGCTCGACGACCTCCCCGACGACCTCGTGACGAGCTACAAAAAGTCCGTGCCCGCAAAGCGCTTCGGCGAGCCCAAAGAAGTGGCCTCGGCGGTGCTTTTCCTGGCGTCCGACGAAGCGGCCTACATCACCGGCGCGACCCTCGACGTGACGGGGGGACTTTAGATCCATGTCAGCACCTACCCAGCCGAACGGCGCCGACGCCTCCATCGTCGGGCGCGACGTCACCGAGTTCATCCCCCATCGCCCCCCGTTCCTCTTCTTAGATCGCGTGGTCGAGCACGACGGAGATGAACTCGTTGCCGAGTGGGACGTCCCCACGGACCTCTTCGCCTTTGAGGGGCACTTCCCCGGTGAGCCTGTGCTCCCGGGCGTGCTGATCTCGGAGTTCTGCTTTCAGGCGGGCGCCGTGTTGATCTACGCCACGAGCCAAGATGACCAGGAGGCGCCGGGGGTTCCCGTGCTGACGCGCATCGAAGACGCGAAGTTTCGCAAGATCGTTCGTCCCGGTGAAACCCTGCGCGCCGCGATCAAGCTGACCGATCGCCTCTCGAACGCCCGCTACGTCACGGCGAAGGTCACGTCGAACGGCGAGACCGTCGTCCGCTTGAAGTGCGTATTGGCAGTCGCGCCTCCCCCGGCGAGCGCTTGATGGAACAGAACCCAGACTGGCTCGCTCTTCGCGGGCGAACGATCGTCGTCACCGGGCTCAAGAACAAGAAGAGCGTGGCGTGGCACGTGGCCAAGCAGCTGATGGAGGTCGGTGCCCACTGCGTCTTCGTGGTGCGTACCGAGGAACGCAAAGCCGAGGTCAAGAAGCTCACCGGCGACGCTCCGGTTTACGTGTCGGACGTGCGCGACGAGGCCTCCATCCAGGCCCTCGGGGAGTCGATCAAGAAGGACCACGACACCGTCCACGGGCTCGTGCACAGCATCGCTTTCGCCAACTACACGGACGGCTGGAAGCCCTTCCACGAGACAAACAAGGGCGACTTCCTCGAAGCCACGAACGTCTCGGCGTTCTCCT
>CALHGQ010000405.1 GCA_938030175.1 uncultured bacterium
TCTAAGCACCGTCTTTAGGTGGGTCTTCATTGAGATGAGGCCCCACCGACGTATAAAGGCGGGTGTGTTCAACGCAGGGACCGGCGCGGCCCCGCTCTCAGCCCCCCTCGAAGCACTCCCAACAGGCAAACCGGACATGCCATCACGTAGCCAACCTCCGCGCCCCAGCGGCCCTGATCTCCCGAGGCCCAAGCAGCCAGCCATCGGCGAAGGGGACCTACTCTTCGGCATAGATCTGGTTCCGACCATCGACGTCACCCTCGGCGACTACAGGCTGTGCTTTGCGCGCACGGGAGCCGACCTCGAAGCGGTCCGGCGGCTCCGCTACGCCGTCTTCAACGTCGAGCTCGGCGAAGGCCTCAACGGCGCCCACGAAACGGGGCTCGACGCGGACGCGTTCGACCGCCAATGCCAACACCTGATGGTGATCCACGTGCCCACCGGCGCCGTGATCGGTACCTACCGCATGCAGACGGCGGATTCCGCGGCCCAGGGCCACGGCTGGTACACCGCTGGTGAGTTCGAGCTCGACCGCATCCCCCAGGAGACCCTCAACCGAGCCGTCGAGCTCGGCCGTGCCTGCGTGGCCAGGCCCCACCGCGAGAAGAGTGTGCTGTTCCTGCTCTGGCAGGGCCTCATCGCTTACCAGCAGCATGTGGGCGCCGACGCGTTCTTCGGCTGTAGCTCGCTGACCGGAACCGACCCGCTCAAGGGCATCGCGCTTTACGCGAAGCTCATCGCTGACGACAAGGTGCACCCGATGCTCTACGCGCCCCCGCGTCTTGCACTGGCGTGCCCGCTGCTCGACTGGCCGCTCCGCAAGGGCGCCTCCGAGTCCGCGGAGATCGAAATCCCAAAGCTCTTTGCGTCATACCTGCGCAACGGTGCGCTCGTGCTCGGCCCCCCGGCCATCGACGAGGAGTTCGGCACGATCGACTTCCTGACCTGGGTCCAGGTCAAGAAGAAGCACCTGCGCCGTTTCGGTCAGCTCGTCTAGGGGCACCAGCCCCTCGATCACTCATCCTCGTCTTCCGCCTCTTCGGCAGGAGGACGCGAGAACGGCGGTAGCTTCCGCTCGGGCTGGCCGTAGTCGCGGAAGACCGTCAGCCAGTGCTCTAGCTTCTCTTGGCTGATCGCGCCCGCGCTCGTGAACGGCTGCGACATGCGCACGACGTTCGCAGCGTCCACGAAGAAGATCCAACGGCTGCCCCGATCTCCGCTCGTGAAGCGCTGGAGTGGAGCATCGTTCTCCTCCTCGGTTTGGGCTCGAATCCGGTGGAAGATAATCCGCGGCGCCACACCCGCTTCGTGACTCGCGTCGTTCATCGCTTCCTCGAACGCAGGGCGATCAAGGAACTCCTCGTAGGCGACGGGTAGCGCCACCACGAGGGGCTGCGCGACCCCGTTCCGCGCCATGCGATCCAAGAGCTGGACGGCGCTACGCTTAGCGCGTGCGAGCGCACGGGACGCCGCTTCTTCCTGGCTCTCCGCCTCGGAGGCAATAGACGCTGACTTGGAGTCCGCCGGGATCCATAGCACCAGCGCGCCGTTCGTGAGCGGCTCCATCTGGTCACCGAAGAACACGGAGAGGTTGGAGAGCCTGTTGAACTCCGGCGCGACGCCGCGCTCAAAGTCGAGGTTCTCTACGGCTCGCCGGTCTTCTCGCGTCACCAGCGTGGGCGCAATCGCCGCTGAGCCACTGGCCGTCCCGAACCCGACGTGACCCTCAATCGGCGCGCCGTCCACGGTGTGGTACGAACCAGCGAACTTGCCGCCGATCCAAGCATTCACCACGGGGCCCATCACCAAGAGCTCGAGGTCAACGGACGCGCCGGGCGGATCTAGCTCGATGGAGCCACCGGACACGGAGGTGCCGAGGCCACCCTCCCGCGTGCGCATGCCGTTGAAGCGCCAGCGCACGGTATCGAACTTGGGGGCCTCGTCCGACTCACCGACGGCGTAGTCAAAGTCCCCTGCCGTCAGTCGTAGTCGCAGATTCCGGTCGCGGGTCTTCCACCCCAGCACCACGATGACGGTACCGTGGGCGGTGGTGAAGTTGACGCGGGTCTTGATGCGGTAGGTTCCGGGCAAGAGCCAGCGCGTGGCGCGCACAAACGAGCGTCCACCGCCTGAACGATCAAATCGGCCGGATCCCGTCCGGGCGGTCTTGCGACCGAGAAGCAGCGTCCCATCGTCCTCCACGAAGAAGAGCCCCTTGGCTCGGTCGTCGTCCAGTCGAGTCAGGGACTCGTCGGCCCAGCCCTCCAGCTCCTCCGATTCCCCCTTGGGAATCGGCGCGATGCCGCTCAGCTCTAAGGGGACCTCGACGGCCTTACCAGCCCACGCGGCCACGCGCTCATAGTCGCCAAAGACGCGCTGGGCGGACCCGCGGGCCCCTGCCAAAGACAACTCAACGGAAGCCGACCGAAGGTCCTCCAGGCACTCGTCAACGGCCTTCAGTCTGCCTGGAAACTCCGACAAGCGCTTGCGCGCGAGCGAGGCGCTGACCTTAGACGCGAACGGCTCAGCGTTGCGCTCGTGATGAACGGCCCAAAGGCCTTCGATCTGCGTGCGTGACGGAGCCTTGACCCGACCAATGGCGTCCACAAGCCCCGCGGCGGTCCGCAGGTCAAAGCCGTCCACGGAGCGCGCCCAAACGAACGCGCGAATGGCGTCCGCCACGTTTTCGTTCTCCAGCAGCAGCTCACCGGCCTCGCGCGCCTGGTTCTGTCCAAAGCTCGGCTCAGCCCTGACCCAGTCCCACGTCCAGGTCGGCTCGTCGTAGATCCACTGGGTGCGACCACGTTCGTTGACGTTCGTCACGTAGCGCTTCGTGAACGGCTTGAGCTTGCGCGGGATGAAGCCGCGCAAGAACTCCGTGAACACGGTCTCGAACTCCTCCAGCGAAGCCGGGCGTCCGCCTTCGCCGTCGCAGAAGTGGTCGACGAAGTCCTCGAACACGTCCTTTGGCTTCGACGGATGCTTGCCGCGGTTCTCGTACTCGTGGAGCAGATCGCGGAAGATGGGCGTCCCGTCCGACATGGAAGGCCCGTCCCCCGGGAACCAGGTGGAGAGAAACACGTAGAGCGCGACCCCGAGCGTGTAGTTGTTCCGGTACTCCTCAGGGTTCCCGCTGAGCACGCTCTCGAGGCGCTTGCCGCGACTAAGGCCGCGGTTGAGCACGTTGAGCATGCCCAGGGAGGGGCAGTAGTCAGCCACGAACTCGGTGGCGGTGATCCTTCCGTAGGCAGCTCCGGTCCAAACCGCGCGGCCCTCCGCGAGCCACGCGGGAATGCCACTGTGCAAAACGCCGTCGAAGCGATGCGTGAGTTCGTGGGTCAGCGTCCGCCCAAGCCCATCAACGGTTCCGGCCGCGAGACGTACGACGGTGGTATCCCCGCTCTGAAAGCCACCTGCCCAGAAGAACGGCGCCCCCTCTGCCTCTAGGCCGTTGGGGTCGGGCACGATGCGGATCGTCCCCTGGCGCTGCACGTCGGTCCCGTTCTTGACGAACGGATCTTCGCCGAAGTAATCGACGAGACGGAGGTGGTGGTCTTCGATCGTGGAGGCTACGGCGAGCAGCGTTTCGTAGCCGCAGTCCGACTCGATTCGGTAATAGCCGCGGGGTGACACGGCGACCCCCGGCTCGGCGAAGCTCGCGTGGCCGCGCGTGAAGGACTCGCCCTCCTCGCCGCTGAGCCATTCGAGGTCCTCTACGGTCCAGGGTTCCTCGCTTCGCTGCACCTGGCGATCCCGGGCCTTGCGTAGGAGATCAGCCCCCTTCGCGCGCCACGACGCCATCCCGCTCGGACGGTCGCCAAGGAGGTCCTTGAAGTCAGCCTGCACGCCTAAGCCGTGGATGATGCGCGCGGCCCGGATGGTGGTGCCGAGGTCGTTCTTTCCCAGGGCGCGAGCTGCCAGTCGGTCGAGGGCCTTCAGCACGGGTCCGTGGGCCCCGGCGGGCGCCGAGACGCTGGTCTTGAGGCCTCGCTTCATCGCCTTCTCGGCCACCGGCGTACGCTGCACAAGATCGAGGGCGAAGCGGCGCGCCCAAGCAGCCGTAAGGAGTCCCTCCGGGGCGCGTGCGCCCTTGCCTTCGCGCTGCTTGGCGAGGTCCAACAGGGCGTCCGCGAGCTTCACGCGTGCCGTGGCGGTACGCAGGGCAAGCGCTCCGAAGTCCGACTCACCATCCTTCGACACCCAGGCTCCCCGGGGCGCTCCGCCCACAGCCCCGCGGACGTCGACCGTCGCTTCGGCGAAGTGCAGGGCTGCGGTGGCCAGGAGGTCCATATCGCCGCTCTCCTTGGCGAGGACCCCAAGCTCCCGCGCCGCCTCCGCCCGGGTCGCGCCCGAGGCGAGCGCCCTTTGAAAGTGATCGACAGCGCGGGTCGAATCCCCACGCTTTACGGCGGCACGCCCTGCGGCGAGGGCGAGCTCTGAAACGGAGTCGGGGCGAGGCGCAACAGCGTGACCACCGGGGGGACGACTGACGGAAACCATCAGGAGCGTCACGGACATAAGCTGGACGAGCATGGACCCATTAGAAGCGAAGCGGTACGAGCCTGTCTCGCATCGATTCCGAACCGACTCTATCCACCTGGATGGTGTCCCCGTGATCGTCCATTTCCTGGAATCCGCGCATAGAATGGAAGCGCACGGCCCTCTCGGAGTTCAGCCCTTCGTGCTTCCCTCCGCGCTTCCCGTCCGAGCCTCAACTCTTTCAGCCTCCCGATTGCCATGTTGACAGCCCTCGCCCTGCTTGCGTGCGCCTCCGCCCCTATGACCGACTGGTACGTCGATGACGACGCACAGGGCCCCGGAACGGGAAGCATCACGGATCCCTACCCCACGATCCAAGCGGCGATCGACGCCCCCACGACCGTTGACGGGGACACCGTTCTCGTCCTCGATGGGACCTACCCGGAAGCTGTGCTCATCGACGGAAAAGCCGTGAACCTCCACGCCGCGCCCAGCGCGACGATGGTCGTGCTCGAGCGCACGGACGGTGATGCGACGGCCCTCACTGTTCGCAACATCCAGGGCCCAGGCATCTCGATCCGCGGACTCGACATCGTCTACGCCGCGGGGTCCCACTCTGGCACCGGTTGCGGCGTCGACCTAGAGTCCTCGGAGGCGACCTTGGAAGACTGCAGGGTCACCGGGCAGCGCGGTGACGGCACGCTGCCCGCAGGGATGCGCATGACAGGCGGTGCCCTGACCATGATCGGCTGCACGGTCGATCGCAACGAGGGTGGGCAGTTCGCGGGGGGCCTTGGCGTATTTAGTGGCGGGCGCGTCACGATCGAATCTACGACCTTCGAGCGCAACCCCGAATCCTTTGCCGCATTCCAAGGTGGCGCCATCTACTTCGCGGGCAGCGAGCTCACCGTCCGCGATTCGCTCTTCACGCGGAACAACGCCTTCGGTGGCTCTGGAGTCAAAATCGCCTCCGGCACCGCGTTGTTCCAGGACACGGACTTCATCTCTAACGGCGATGGTTTCAGCAACCAGCGGGGCGGCGCCCTTGACGGTGCCGGCACGATTGAACGGTGCGTCTTCCGCCAGAACACCGGCCGCGACGGCGGCGCC
This sequence comes from uncultured bacterium, assembly GCA_938030175.1. Taxonomy (GTDB): domain Bacteria; phylum Planctomycetota; class UBA1135; order UBA1135; genus Saltatorellus. Next base: position 5,590 of record CALHGQ010000405.1, read on the forward strand.
GTTTGGGGCGTCTGGACCATTCGAGATTCTGAGTTCACCGACAACACGGGCGCCGACGGCGAAGACTGGGCCACGGCCGTCCAGGGCTCGATGGCAACCGAGATGACGGACTGCGTGATCCGCGACCACTTTGGGGCGACCTTCGATTCCTTCCGTCCATGCTCTTCCGTCGTGGGCGCCACCCTTCTTCGCTGCACGTTCGAGAACAACACGGTGTTCCGGGCGGATCTACCAGGCACTGCCTTCAGCGGAGGTGCGATCACTGACTGCGTAGCCACGGAGTGCGTTTTCATTGGGAATCGCGCGCTGGCGAGCGGATCTCCCTTCGTGAGCCCGTCGCGCGGCGGCGCCGCCCTGAACTCCCAGCTAGTGCGCTGCCAGTTCTTCGACAACTCGGCGGAACTGGGGGCGGCGGCGTACGGGTGCGAACTCCAGCAGTGCACAGTCGCGGGGAACGCCACATTCCAAGGTATGGATGGAGCCGTATCCGAGTCTGAGCTGAATAGCTGCATCGTCTACGACAACGGGGTCGCCTCCCTGGTGAATTCCCCGGCCACCTACAGCTGCATCGAAGGAGGCGCGTCTGGCGTAGGCAACATTGGGACGAACCCCATCCTTCGGTCCGCTGCCACGGGCGACTTTCGCCTAACGGCAGGATCCCCCTGCATCAGTACAGGGGATCCGGCCCTGCCTAGCACCACCGGTATGACGGTGGACATGGGTGCCCTGCCGTTCGATCCAACCGACCCGGGGGGCTCTGGGTCGTTCTGCCCGGCCGGCCGTGATGGAGCTCTCTGTACGCCGACGCTGCAAGCCACGGTGCAGCCGAGCCTGACGAGCGGCCTGGAGGTCGTCGCGACGGGCATGCGAGCCACAAGCGTCTCCTTGGTCTTCATCGGGATCGAGCCGACATCGACCCCCTACTTGAACGGCACACTGTGCCTCGGGGGGGTCCTCACCAGGGGCCCAATCGGATCGCAAACCGTCGCAGGCACGGGCTGCAACAACGAGTACACGTACAGCGTGCCACCCGCCACGCTGCTCTCGGCTGGCTTCGTTCCAGGCTCAACGCTCTACGCCCAGGGCTTCTACCGTGACTCGAACGGGGGAACGGCGACCATTGGGATCACCGGCGCCTTGGTGTCCGTCGTTCAGCCCTGATCCCTGGGCGAGCCGCGCTCGACGACCGGAGTCGTAGACAAAGGCTAAACGCGGATCGCCCATTGCGAGTGAGCAGAAGCGTGGCGGTTCTGCCACGATGGGCCCATGGATCGATCGAATGCGCGCCCCCGCAACGTACTCAAGCCCGTCCTCGTCGCTGTCCTCTTGGGGGTGGCCACCGCCTGCTCAAACGTTGGCCCGAAACTCACTCCCCTCGGGCTCTCGGCAAGGACGAAGGCCGCCACGAACGCAACGGGCGACGCCACCCTCATCCGGACGCCGGAGGGAGTCTCCGTCACGCTTGAGGAGGCCGTTGACGAGCTCGCCGATGCCGACGTGGTCTTCCTAGGTGAGCAGCACGACAACGGGCTAGGCCACGCCGTCCAGCTCGCGCTCACCGAGGCCTTGGCGGAGCGGCGCGGGGAGATCATCCTCTCGATGGAGATGTTCGAAAGGGACTCCCAGCCCACCCTCGACCTCTACCTGCGCGGCGCGCTCACTGAGGCGGAGTTCAAGAAGATCGCCCGCCTCTGGCCCAACTACGACGAGCACTACCGCGCCGCCGTGGAGTACTGCAAGGTCGAGGGCTTCCCGGTCATCGCCGCCAACGTCTACCGGCCCATCGCTTCACGGGTGGCGCGCCAGGGCCTGGCCGCGAGCGCGGGCAACACGTGGGCCGCGCGCACGGTCTCCGCCCCCCCGAGCGGCGAGTACCGCAGGCGCTTCGACGAAGTGATGGGAGGCCACGGCGACAGCGTGGACTCCACGATCCTCGACAACGTCTTCGCCGCGCAGTGCGTCAAGGACGACACGATGGCGGAGAGCATCGCGGTCGCCCTCGACGAATCGACGGGCAAAGCCCCACAGGTTATCCATTGGAACGGCCGCTTCCACAGCGACTATGGCCTCGGCACGGTGGAGCGTCTGAAGGCCCGCCGTCCCGGGCTCAACATCGCCGTGGTCTCGATGATCGAACGCCGACCCACGAGCCAGGAGCCCCTCACTGAGGATGAGCTCAACCAAGGCCACTTCTTGATCCTGGCGGAGCAGTAGGGGCTCGCCTGGCGAAGTCCTTCCGCTTACTCAGGACGTTGGCGGCGCTGCGGCATCGTAGCTAGAACCGGCGCGCGTCACGTCCTTCCTAGATGACGCGCAACCCCCTTTCGAAGAGACGCGCACCATCCTGAGGGGCCGGTCGCCCCCACCTTCGACCTGACTCGCGGCGACTCGGTGCCCGTGTAGCAGCGGCGGATGAGCCAGGGTCTCACTCGTGCTTTTTGGCGATGGCCGCAAGGCCCGTCTCGATTTCCTCGCGAGTCAAGACCTGCCCGCCGTGGATCACCGACTCGATCTCGAAGAGTGCGTCGGCCCTTTCGAGTGGGTTGCCGCGGAGCAGGACGAAGTCGGCGCGGGCTCCTGGCTCGGCGCCGAAGGGCTCATTGGGCTCTAGGTACGAGTGGACGGCGATCGTGCCGCTTTGCAGGACCTCGAGGGGGGTCATGCCGCACTCGGCCATCATCTGGGTTTCACGGCGAAGAGAGAAGCCGGGCACGGAGAACATCTGCGGCGAGTCGGTGCCCATCAGGATCGTGGCGCCGGCCCCGTGCAGCGCGCTGAAGGCTTGGCGACGGGCCGCAGCGATCTTTGGGCCATGCTCCCCGCCCATGGCGGCTGAGTATTGGCCATAGAGCTGAGTCCAGTTGGCCACCACGGCGGGCGGCATGTAGCGGCACTCGTCCCGTTCGTCGAGTACGTCCTGGGCGTCGCGACCGCTGAAGATCGTGTCGAAGAGTACCACCGTGGGAACCACGGCGCTGCCCGACGCCACCACGCGCTCCGCCACCGCATCGAGCTGGTCCAGGTCGGTCTTTGTGGCGAGGACGAAGGGTGGGATCCCGCTGGCGAACTGCCTCAGGGTTTCCTCTGGCAACGTTGCCTCGAGAACGTTGTCGAGGTGATCCACGGTTGCCTGACCCGCCTCAAGGGCTGCGTCCAGACCGACGAAGTCAGACACATGTCCACCCCAGCGTAGATCGTGCTCTTTGGCGGCTTCGCAGATCGCCGCGTAGACCTCTGCCTTCAGCCCCTCATGGACCTTGATGTGTTCATAGCCAGCCTCGGCGAAGGCCGCGACCAGCGCTTTGGCGTCCTCCGGGGTCCTGGCGCTCCCACCGTGAAGCGGAGGCGAGCCGACGATGAGCCGGGGCCCAACCACCTCGCGCTTGGAGACAGCATCGCGAAGCCGGAGCTGCTGCTCGTCGCCCAACATCCCGCGCACCGTCGTGA